>NZ_LBHW02000013.1:0-159631 GCF_001005835.2 Achromobacter sp. LC458 | reverse complement strand
ACCTTGCGAAACGGAAATTCCAGCCGCGCGAAATACACCACGCGGCCGTCGATGCAGGCGTAGCGACGCAGCTCCGCCACCGGGGACGACACGGGAATCTGCAAGGATTCGGCCGACTCCTGGCCGGCTTCAATCACGTTCAACACCTGGCGCGCTTCGGTGATGCGGGTGCCGTAGAACTGGTCCAGCACGGGCGCCACGGTGCTTTTCTGAATCCGGGTGCGATGCTTGCGAAACAGTCCGCTTTCCAGGAACACCTCGCTGTAGCAAAAGGGGCCGGCATCCGTCGTGTGCACGCGCCGCAAATACTGGAACAACCCGCCGCGGTCGGCCTCGCAAGGCATGCCCAGCGTGTCGGGCAGTGGCGAGTCGGCGCTGGATTCCACCAGCGACACCGTGCCCAGCTGGTTGCTCAGTTCCACGGTTTCGGCCCAGGTCTTGGGTATCAGCAGCGTGGGCGTTTCCGGTAATTCGGCGTTGACGAAAGTGCCCGAGCCGCGTGAACGCCGGATCAACCCGTCCTGCTCCAGCAGGCCGAACGCCTGCCGGATGGTCGCCCGCGAAATGCCATAGGTTTCCATCAGCGATTCCAGCGGTGGAATCTGTTGGCCCGGCCGCCAGGTTCGATTCTGGATATGGCTGCGAAACAGCGCCGCCGCTTGCAGGTAAAGCGGCTGGGGGCTGCGCGAAAAAAGCTTGCGGGCGGGCATGGGGTCAGGGCGCGGGCGGTGAGGAAGGATCCGAGAGCATAGCGTTTGCCATGTCGCGCAGCCGATGTTTCTGGATCTTGACCGAATTGGCGCTTTCCACCGAGGGAAAGGCGTCCAGCACCGTGTAGCCCACCGGCACCTTGAAGCCGGCCATCGCCGCCTTGCAGGCAGCGGTCCAGGCGGCGGGATCGGCGTGCGCGCCGTCTTGCAGCAGCACAAAGGCGTAGGGCACGAACTTGCCGTGGCGCGTGGCGCCCACCACCTGGCACGCGCGCACGCCGGGCAGCGTTTCAACCACCTGTTCGATTTCCACCGGGTTCACCAGAAAGCCCGATAGCCGCAGCGAATCGCCCATGCGGGTCTGGAACACAAACTGGCGCTCGGTCAGGGTGTAGCCCAGGTCGCCCGTCTTGAAATAGCCGTCGGCGGTGACGGCGTTGCGCGTTGCATCCGGGTTGTCCAGATAGCCTTGCATCAGGCTGGGCGACAGGATTTCGATCTCGCCCGATTGGCCGTGCGGCAACACTTGGCCGCTGTCGGGGTCGCGGGCGCGCACGCGGGCGTCCCGATAGATCAGGGTGCCGCCGGGCTGATGCCGCGCGGCCACGTCGCCTTCGGCCGCATCGCGGGGCTGGCCCGCCACCAGCGCGATCAGCTCGCTGGAGCCGTACAGGCCGGTCAGCGGCACGCCCGCCTGGCGCGCCAGGTCCAGCATGTTGTCCAGCGCGGGGGTAAAGCTGGCAAAGCCGAACAGCCGCGCGGACGTGAAAGCGCTGGCCGGCGCCGCCTGCATCATGCCCACCAGCGCCTCGTTGTTGGCATAGGTGTGCGTGACGGCATGGCGCGCGATGGCGTCGGCCGATTCGGCTGCGTTGAACACGGGCGCGCACACGACCGGCACGCCGCGCGCCAGGCCGCCCACCAGCGTGGCAAAACCGAACGCGCCGCAGAACGGTGCGCTGGCCAGGATGCAGCTTTCGTCGTCGTATTCGAAAGCGTCGGCCACCGTCGCGCCGTGGCGCAGCAACGTTTGCTGGTCGTGCAAAACAAATTTGGGTTTGGACGTGGTGCCGGACGTGGTGAAGCAAAGCACCCCGGCGTTGCCGTGCGGGGAAGGGGGCGGGGCCTGGGTGGCGAGCAGGTCGGCATAGCGATGCGCGGGCTTGCCGTGCAGGGACGCCGAGCGGGCGCCCGCGTCGGAGTCGGCAATGGCCACGACCCCTTGCAGGCGCGTCAATTCCTGTGGGGGCACATCGGCCAGAATGCCCGCGAAATCGATGCCCTTGAATCCCGGCCAGAACACCAGCCAGTCGGCCTGGCCTCGTCCCAATATGTCGGCCACTTCCAGCGCGCGAAAGCGCGTGTTGACGGCCAGCACCAGCGCGCCCAGATGCGCGCACGCCAGGAAGGACTCTACCCAGGCGGCGCAGTTGGGCAACCACACCGCCACGCGGTGGCCGGGGCGCACGCCGATATGCGCCAAGCCCGCCGCCAACGCGCGGCTTTGATCGCGTAGCTGGCGCGCGCTGATTGGCACGTTCTGGTCGATCAGCAGTGGGGACTCGGGGCGGCTGCCAACCAGCGCGTCCAGGTGCGCGGCAAAGGTCGAAAAAGGCGGCGTCATGGCTTACACCGTGGCAATGGGCGTCACCGGCGAGCCCACCGCGCCGGGCATGCGCAGCGGCGGGGCGGTCAGCAGGAAACGGTTGCGCCCGTTGGCGTGCAGCCAGTCGGCCAGGTCCTTCAAATACCAAAGCTCGGCCAGCGGTACGCCAAGCTTGAAGAGGCAATGGTGATGCAGCGGCAGGATGGAATGGCCGGGGCCGGACGTGCGCGCCGGATACGATTCCACCGCGTAGTTGTCGGCGCAGATGGCGGCTACGCCGCTGGCGCTGATCCAGTCCAGCAAGGCGCTGTCGGCGCCGTCCAGCACCGCGCCGGTCTGTTCCAGCGCGTGCGGGTCGGGCTGGCCGTTCATCTCGATCAAACGGTCGGCAAAGCCGGTGCGCAGCACCAGCATGTCGCCCGTTTCCACGTGCACCTTTTGTTCGCGCATGGCCGCTTGCAGCTGCTCATGGCCGACCAAGGTGCGACCTGGGCCGAACGCGCGTTCCAGGTCCACCAGCACGCCACGCCCCTGCATGCCTTTTTCGGCATAGCGGCTGACGCTGAGCTTGCGCGCAAACGAGCCGCCGGGTGGGCAGCAGGCATCGGCAGCCGTATCCGGGTCAGCGCCGCCAAACACGTCCACGCCCGCGGCGTAGCCGTTGTAGTAGACGCGGCGCGCTTCGCCGTCGCCCTGGATGTCGAACAAGGCGCCAACGTGGCACAGGCCATCCCACTGCGTGGAATATTGCATCGACAGCGTGACCTGGTCGTCGGACAGCACGTCGACGGCCTCGGGCTGCAACTGCGACATCGCAAAGTTCAGGTACGGCGTGCCTTCACGGAACGTGGGTTTCAGCGTGGGCGCATGGCGGCGGGGATTGAGCACGTTGCCGCCGGGCAGGTCCAGCGGCAGCGACAGGCAGAACACCTTGCCCGCGCGCACTTCGCGCACCGCCTGCAAGACCTTTTCCTCGGTCAGCAGGTTCAGCCGGCCCAGCTCGTCGTCCGGGCCGAAGTCGCCCCAGGTGGATCCTTCCGGGCGTTGCGTCCAACGTTTCATTGCTTGTCTCCTATCCGATTTCTATGTTTTTATAACTATAGTACGTATTTACGTACTTTGAGCAGGCGCCGTCACTAGCTGCCGTTTTCGCCGCCGTTCAATTCAAAAGAAATCCGCAAACAGCGGGTTCGACAGGAGACAAGTTCATGACCCAATCCGTTTCCCCGCGCGCCGGGCGGCGCCGGCTGGCGCTGGCCGCCCTGGCGTTGTTGGCGTTGCCCGTGGCGCATGCCGCCGGCTATCCCGACCACCCCGTGACCGTGGTGGTGCCGTATCCGCCGGGCGGCGGCGCCGATATCTTCGGCCGTGCCATCGCCAACGCCTTGCAGCCCGGGCTGAAGCAGACAGTGCTGGTGGAAAACAAGCCCGGCGCGGGCGGCAACATCGGCATGGCTCATGTGGCGCGCGCCAAGCCCGACGGCTATACGCTGGGCCTGGGCACCATCGGCACGCAGACCATCAACCAGTTCCTGTACAGCAACATGGCGTTCGATCCGGAGCGCGACCTGGTGCCGATTGCCCTGGTGTCCACTACGCCCAATGTGATTGCCGTCAGCGCAAAGTCGCCTTACAAGACGGTGGCCGACGTTATCCGCGCCGCCAAGCAATCGCCCGACAAAAAGCTGACCTACGCATCGCCGGGCATCGGCTCGTCGGTGCACCTGACCGGCGCCTATTTCGAAGCGATGGCGGGCGTGAAGATGTTGCATGTGCCGTTCAAGGGCACGTCTGCGTCGCTGCCGGCCGTGGCGGGCGGGCAGGTGGACCTGCTGTTCGACAACCTGCCCGGCGCGCTGGCGCAGATCAAGGATGGCAACCTGGTGCGCGGCGTGGCCGTGACGTCGGCCGAACGCGACGCGTCGGTGCCTGATCTGCCGACCGTTGCCGAATCCGGCCTGCCCGGTTTCGACGTGACGGCGTGGTTCGCCTTGTATGCCCCGCGCGACACACCGGCGCCGGTGGTCAAGCAGCTGATCGAGGCCGCGCGCAGCGGTTTGCAAAGCGCGGCCGTGGCCACGAATTTCGCCACCATGGGCGCAAAACCCGGTACGCTTTTCGGCCCCGACCTGGCCGCCTTCGAACGCGCCGAGCGCAAGAAATGGGGCGGGCTTATCAAAGACCAAGGAATCACCGCGCAATGAACACGCCCATCGCACTTGTCACCGGCGGTAGCCGCGGCATCGGCCGCGCCATCGTGGCCCGCCTCCTTAATGACGGGTATCAGGTCGTCAATTTCAGCCGCCGTCCGCCCGATGCGGTGCTGCCGGGCGAGACCTTCCGTTCGGTCGACCTGGGCGATGCGGCCGCCACGCGCCAGGCCGCGCAAGCGCTTGCGGCCGAGCGCCGCGTGCTGCATCTGGTGAACAACGCCGGCATGATCCAGGTGGCGGATATCGCGGACGTGACCGAGGCCGACCTCCACCGCACGCTGGCCTTGAACCTGACCGCGCCCGTGCTGCTGCTACAGGCGCTGCTGCCCGCGATGCGCCAGGCCAAGTACGGGCGCGTGGTCAATATCGGCAGCCGCGCGGCGCTGGGCAAGGGCGGGCGCACGGTCTATGGCGCGTCCAAGGCCGGGCTGGCCGGCATGACGCGCACCTGGGCACTGGAGCTGGCGGCCGACGGCATCACGGTCAACACGGTGGCGCCCGGGCCGATCGCCACCGAATTGTTCAACCAGTCCAACCCCCCGGGGGCGCCGAAGACGCTGGCCCTGCAAGCCTCCATTCCCGTGCAGCGGGTGGGTCAGCCGGAAGAGGTCGCGCACAGCGTCGCAATGTTCCTGGACCGGCAGGCCGGGTTCATGACCGGGCAACTGCTGTATGTCTGTGGCGGGATGTCGGTGGGCCTGGCGGGCTGACGCGGGTCGGGACGTCGGGGCGTCGGGGTCGCGACGCTGCGCGGCATCCGGCAGCGGTGCGCGCAGCCTACTGCGGCTTCCATACGCGGCCATCCGTGGAACGGAAGCGGCCGCCGGTGGCGCAGCATCCGCCCGCGCCCATCGCCATTTCGCCGATCTCGGCTTCCACCATCTTGCCCACGCGGCTTAACGACTGCCGCTGGCAGTCCATGAACGATGGGTAGAACTCGGGTTCCAGCACCTTGGTCCAGCGGCGCCCGCCGGATGTACTTTCCGGATCGGCTTCGTTCAGGTAGACCTCGCAATCGTTGACGATCAGGTGCACCGGCTGGCCGTTAAGGTCGCCCTTGAACTCGCGGTTGGGCGTCAGGTCTTTGAACAGGCGCTGTTCCAGGGTCAGCTTGGGCGGGCCGGCGGGGTCGTCGCAACCGGCCAGCAGCGGCAGGGCAAGGCCCACGGCCAACAGCGCAAGGGCACGACGCAAGGGCTTGCAAGGGACAGCGGGTGTGGTCATGGAGCGGGCCTGTTGTGGAGTGGCCCGACAAATCGTCGGACCGATTTTTTCGACATCTTACCGGTCGCCTGCAACGCGTCGGCGCGCTCTTGGCGCAGCCGCCGCAGCACTTCGGTGGGCGCCACGCCGAAGTGCGCGGCAAATTTTCGCTGGAACGTGCGGCGCGACATATGGCAGGCATCGGCCATGTCGTCCACCGTCCAGCGCGCCGACAGCTTTGCCTCGATCTTCTCGACCAGGTCCCGGAACGGCGCGGCCACGCGGTCCTGCAAGCGCAGCGTTTGGCTGTACTGGCGCTGATCGCCATCGCGTCGCATGAAGACGACCAGGCGGCGGGCCACTTGCTGCGATAGCGCCGCGCCAAAGTCGCGTTCGATCAGCGCCAGCGCCAGGTCGATACCCGCCGTCACCCCCGCCGACGTCCAGTACTTGCCGCTTTCGATAAAGATGCGGTCGTCTTGCACGCGCAACGCGGGGTACATCAGCCGGAGTCGGTCCGCGGATCGCCAATGCGTGGTGACCGCGCGGCCATTGAGCAGGCCGGCGGCGGCCAGCACGAAGGCGCCCGTGCAAACGCTGCACGTACGCGGGGCAAGGGCGTCGCGGCGTCGCAGCCAGGCCATGGTTTCGGCGTGGGCGCTGGCGCGGTCCACCCCCGGGCCGCCCGGCACGAACATCATGTCGATCGGTGCATCGGCATCGTGTTCGAAGGTGCCGTCCACCTGCATGCGCAGCCCCTGTTCCCAGGTGGCGACCACCGGCGTTGCCGCGATGGTGCGCAGTTGGTAGAGCGGTTTGCCGGCCTCTTCGTTGGCGGACGTGAACGCCTGCCACGGGCCTGCCAGGTCCAGCGGCTGAAAGCCGTCGTACAGCAGGAACAACACGCGTTGTGGCGCAAATTCATCCGCTTCTGGCGCACCGGCGCGGGCGCGTCCGCCTATGCTGGACGCTGGCGTTTTCAAGGGAGCATCGTCATGCATGTGAATTTTCTCTTGTTCGAAGGGCTGACCCAGCTGGATATGACCGGGCCCTACGAGGTCTTGGCGAACGCGCCGGGCTTCACGGTGGATTTTGTCGCAAAAACGCGTGATCCGGTACGGTGCGATCGCGGCTTGCAGTTCGTGCCCACGCAAACGCTGGCGTCGGCGCGGCAATGCGACCTGCTGGTGGTGCCGGGCGGGCCGGGCACGGATGATGCCATCGTCGACGCCGATTGGGTGGCCTTCACGCGGCGGCAGGGCTTGGCGGCGCGCTATGTATTCGGCATCTGCACCGGTTCGTTGTTGCTGGGCGCGGCGGGGTTGCTGCGCGGCAAGCGGGCGTCCAGCCATTGGCGCGCGCGCGAACTGCTGTCGCGGTTTGGCGCGATTCCCAGCGAAGAACGTCTGTGCGTGGACGGCAACACCTATACGGCCGGTGGCGTCACGTCGGGCATCGACATGGGCTTGAAGGTGGTGGCGGCGCTATGCGGCGAAGACGTCGCCAAGCTGATCCAGTTGCAAATCGAGTACGACCCCAAGCCGCCGTTTCCCGGCGGCACGCCAGCCACCTCCGAGCCCGCCGTGGTCCAGCGTTATTTGTCGATGTCGCAGGCGCGCTTTGACCGTCGCGCCGCCCGGGTGGATCAGGCGGCGGCGAACATGCCGCCGTGAAAACAGGCGGGGCTACTTGCTCAGGTGGTCCAGCGGAAGCGGGCTTTGCGGTTTAACGGTTTGAATGGCGAAGTTGCTGCGGATGTCTTTCACGCCGGTCAGCTTCAATAGCGTGCCCAGCAAAAAGCGCTCGTAGCCGCGCAGGTCCGGCACCACCACTTGCAGCAGGAAGTCGGACTCGCCCGATACCAGGTGCGCCGCAATGACTTCGGGCAGGGCGCTGACTTCCTTGCGGAACTGCTCGGCGTCGCGCTCGTGGTGTCGCTCGACCTTCACCCCGACGAACACCGTCAGGCCCAGGCCCACTTCGTCAGGCGCCAGCCGCGCTTCGTAGCCCTGAATGACGCCCGATTCTTCCAGCATGCGCACGCGCCGCAGGCAGGGCGATGGCGACAGGCCAATCTGCTCGGCCAGCTCTACATTGGTCAGGCGGCCGTTCTTCTGCAAGGCCTCTAGAATGCGGCGGTCGTAAGCGTCCAGTTCGTGTTTTGGCATGGGTGATGGAAATGGGGGGATGTATTGGCTTGATATGCCAATCATCATAATTCCCTTGGCATGAATCGCAAGCACATGCCAGCCCGATTTCCCTAGAATCACCGCGTTAAACAGCATGCGTGGGAGCGCGGATATGGCCGATATGGCGTTGTTTCTTGGGGCTTTGCTGGTTGTATACGTGGTGCCCGGCCCGGACATGATCCTGTTGCTGGAAACCGGCGTGCTGCGCGGGCGCGGGCAGGCGCTGGCGGTGGCGGTCGGGCTGGCCATTGCACGCGCCGCGCACGTTACCTTGGCCGCGCTGGGCCTGGCGGCCTTGTTCAAGACCCATCCCTGGGCCTTCGACGCCGCGCGCACGGTGGGCGGGTGTTATCTCATGTGGCTGGGCGTGAAGCTGTTGCGGGCCAAGCCGGTCGTGCTTGACGCCACTGGCCCGCAGGCGGCGCGCGGCAAGGGCCTGGGCGCCGCCTTGCTAAGCGGCGTGTTGACCAATGTGCTCAACCCGAAGGCCCTGCTGTTTTGCTCGGTGCTGCTGCCGCAATTCGTGTCACCCGCGCAGGGGTCCATCGGGCAACAGTTTGCGGTGCTGGGCGTCATTCTCGTCAGCTTGGGGCTGACGTTCGATGTGATCTGCGCCTTGGCGGGCGGGGCGGTGGGGCGCTGGATGTCTGCCAGCCCCCGCGCCCAGAAAGTGCAAAGCGTGGTCTTCGGCACGGCGCTGATCGCCTTCGGCCTGCGCCTGACCTTCGCGCAGCGCCCGGCGTGATGCCAGCAGGGGCGGACGCCAGGCATTGGCCCAGACGCCCATCCCCAACCGCACGCCGCGTCCTGCTCGTTTACTTGCCGAACGCAAACTCCCCGGCGTCCACGTCGTCGTTGTCCACCTGCTCTTTCACGGGCGGGGGCGTGGCGCCGTCTTGCAGCATTTCGGCCGGCGTCATGCCCTTGGTCAGTTCCAGGGCCTGGCGTTCGAACAGGCGCCGGTACAGGCCACCCTTCAAGCGGATCAACTGGTCATGGCTGCCTTCTTCAATGATGCGGCCATGGTCCATCACCAGCAGTCGGTCCAGCGCGCGCACCGTCGACAACCGGTGCGCCACCACCAGCGTGGTGCGGCCCACCATCAGGCGGTCCATGGCCTGCTGGATCAGTACCTCGCTTTCGCTATCCAGGCTGGAGGTGGCTTCGTCCAGGATCAGGATGGGCGAATCCGCCAGGAAAGCCCGCGCAATGGCCACGCGCTGGCGCTCGCCACCCGACAGCTTCACGCCGCGCTCGCCCACCAGCGTGTCGTAACCCTTGGGCAGCGACATGATGAAATCATGCGCGCTGGCCAAGCGGGCGGCCTTCTCGATCTCGGCCTGCGTGGCGCCCGGGCGGGCATAGGCGATGTTCTCCGCCAACGTGCGGTGAAACAGTACCGGGTCCTGCTGCACGATCGCGATCTGGCTGCGCAGCGACGCCTGCTTCACTTGGGCAATGTCTTGCCCGTCGATCGTGATGCGGCCTTCGTTGACGTCATACAGGCGCTGGATCAGCTTGATGAACGTGGTCTTGCCCGACCCGGAATGCCCCACCAGCCCGACGCGTTCACCCGGCGCGATGCGCGCCGAGAACTTGTCGTACAGCGGCGTGTTGTGCGCGCCATAGCGGAACGTCACATCCTCAAAGCGGATCTCGCCCGCGCTGACGCGGATGGCGCCCGCGCCCGGCCGGTCAGCCACGCCCAGGGGCTGGCGTTCCATCGCCACCAGTTCTTCCATGTCGTTGACCGAGCGTTGCAGGTTGCGGATGTGCATGCCCACGTCGCGCAGATAGCCTTGCAGCACGAAGAACATCGTGAGCGTGAACGTGATGTCGCCCACCGTGGCCTGGTTGCGCGACCACAGCAGCAAGGAGGCGCCCAGGATGGCTGCCTGCATCGCCACCAGCATCGCGCCCTGAATGCCGCCGTTCAGCGTGGCGCGCACCCAGGTGCGGCGCGTGCGGTTGCGCCACTTGTTCACCACGCGGTCCAGGCGTACTTCTTCGCGCGTTTCGGCGCCGAATGCCTTGACCACCGCGTTGCAGCTGACGGCGTCCGCCAGCGCGCCGCCCATGCGCGTGTCCCAGGCGTTGCCCAGGCGCGCGGCCGGCGCCACATAGCCCAACGACAGCGCCACGGTAACGGCGATGTACAGCACCGAGCCCAGCCCAACCACCAGCCCCATCACCGGCCAGTGCGCGCCCAGCAACGCCGTTGCCCCCACCAGCATCACCACCGACGGCAACAGCGCGATCAGCAGCGTGTCGTTCAGGATGTCCACGGCCCACATGCCGCGCGTGATCTTGCGCACGGTGGAACCCGCGAAGCTGTTGGCGTGCCAATCCGTCGAGAAGCGCTGTACCCGATAAAAGGCGTTGGACACGATGCCGTTCATCATCTTCAACGTAAACGTGATGATGTTCTGGAACACCGCCTGACGCAGCAGCGTGCCGCCCACGCCCAGCGCCACCAGCAGCCAGAAGGCGGTGATGGCGGCGCTCCAGGCCAGCGCATCGCCGGACGAGCCGGACGCCACGGCGTCGACCAGGCGGCCGGCATACATCGGCGTCAGGATGTCGGCGACGGCCGACAGCAAGGCCAGCAGCACGATGACGAGCGTGCGCCACGGCTGGAAGGCCCAATGCCGAAAGGTAAAGCCCAGGACGTCCTTGAAGGCCTGTCCTCGTAAGTCGATTTTTTTTCTAGCCATAACAATGGCCTGGCGGCACAAGACACGCCAGGATGTCCTTGTGATGAAAGCGGGGATGACATGCCGGGCGCAATGAGCGCCGGCGACTGCGTTTATGTTTTTGGGGCGGGCACGGAGGACCAGTCGCTAGGTAACGGTCTAGCGATGGGTCCGCGCGGGCGACGACTTAATGGCGTCGCGGGGACACGCGCGGGACGGCGTACGGCATGGGGTGATACATCATGCGGCCTCCCTGGCGGTAAGTGAAGTGAGTGAAAAAGAAATGGGCGAACGCCCGAATTGCTGATTCTATAGAGATGAGTTAAGGGAATCAACGGGGCGCCGCGCGCGCGGGCCGCCGATGTGGGTTTTTTTCAACGCGGGCGGCTGCGTGGCCGGAAGGAGGCGAAGCCGGCCCAGCATTGCTGCGTGAAGTCGTACAGCGCATCTTGCGCCGTCAACGGCGTGCGCCCGGCCAGGCGCGCCAGCACGTAATGGCCTTGGCGCTGCGGGTCGGACGGCAAGGGCACTTCGACAAGCCGCCCGGCCTCTTGCTCGCGCTGCGTCACGCAGATCACGCCCAGCAGCAGCGTGTCGGTATGCAGCGCCAGATCCACCAGCGGCTCCAGGTTTTCGCAACGCAAGGTGACCATCTGCTCGGGCGCGCCGCCCGGACCCAGCGTCTCGGCTAGTCGCAGCGAGACCTCGGGGCTCAACGTGCTGGACGCCACCGGGTACTGCCGCACGTGCTCGATACCAACCTGCTTGTGCGCCAGGATGGGGTGGCCGGGGCGGCACACCATGCCGGCGCGCAGCGGCACCAGCGGGCGCGTGTCGATGTCGGCGGCGTCATACAGCATGCGCGCATCGCACACCATGGCGTCGATGCGTTCCGCCCGCAGCATGTCCAGCAACGCGGCGGTGGCGCCCAGTTCGACACCCACGCGCACCTGCGGGCGATTGGCCGCCATGTGCGCCAGAAAAGGCGACAGCAGCAACGAGGCCGGCGTGGGGCTCAGGCCGATCGTCAACGTGCCGGAATCGCCACTGTGCAGCGCCTTGAGTTCGCGTTGCAGCTCGGCTTCTTCGAAGCGCATGCGACGCGCGCGTTCGGCCACGCAAGCGCCATAGGGCGTCAGGTGAACCTGGCGGGTGCCCCGGTCCAGCAACGGCAAGCCCAGCTCGGCCTCCAGCGCCTGGATGCTGCGGCTTAAGGCGGGCTGCGACAAGTTCACCTTTTGCGCCGCCAGCGAAAAAGTGCCGTATTCCACCACCGCCAGCAGGTGCTTGAGCTTTTGAAAATCCATAACCTTTCCGCATCAAAGTCATGACATAAATGCATTGGCATTATAAGTAATGCCTTCTTATCATGGTCCCCGACGGCGCCCGACAGAGGCGCCGCATCCCGCGCCTGGGCACTCGCACGATGGGCGCGGCTTATCAATTCGGAGACAGATTCAATGAAGCAGCATTTGTTGTCGGCCGCCATCCTGGCGGCCTGCGCCAGCGTGGGCGCGGCCCCGGCCCTGGCCTTGGAAACATCCCGGAACGCGAATTCCGCCCAGCCTGCCATGCAAGGCTCGGCGCCCGTATCCGCCACCGGCGGCCAGGCGTCCCCGGCTGCATCCAAGGCCGTCACCATCCGCCGCGATGGCTACGGCATGCCCCACGTGTACGCCGACACGGTCTACGGCCTGTTCTATGGCTACGGCTACGCGGTGGCGCAAGACCGCTTGTTCCAGATGGAGATGGCGCGCCGCAGCACGCAGGGGCAGGTCGCTGAAGTGCTGGGCGAAAAAATGGTGGCGTTCGACAAGTCCATACGTGGCAATTTTTCGCCCGAACGCATCCAGCGCCAGCTGGCCGCGCTGCCCGATTCCGAACGCCAGATTCTGGACGGCTATGCGGCCGGCATGAACGCGTGGATCGGGCGCGTGCGCGCCCAGCCCGACACGCTGATGCCCAAGGAATTCAACGACCTGCAATTTCAGCCGACCAACTGGACAGCCTATGACGTCGCCATGGTGTTCGTGGGCACCATGGCCAACCGGTTTTCGGATGCCAACAGCGAGGTCGACAACCTGGCCCTGCTGACCGCCTTGAAGGACAGGCACGGTGAGGCGCGCGCCATGCAGATCTTCAACCAGCTGCGCTGGATGACCGATAGCCGCGCGCCCACGACCGTGCCCGAAGAAGAGGGCGTGTATCAGCCGGGAGCCCCGTTGGCCGCGGCGCCGGCACCGGCCAAGCTGTCGTATGCCTTGCCGCGCTACGACGGCACACCGCCCATGCTCGAACGCGTGGCGCGCGACCCGCAGACGCGCGGTGTGCTGTCCGATACGCACACCGACAACGCCACCGACCCCGCCGCCGATGCACCTGCCCGCATGCTGGCGCAGTTCGCCGAATCAGGCCAACCCGGCATCGCCGGCTTTCCCACCACCAGCAATATGTGGATCGTGGGTCGCGAGCACGCCAAGGACGCCAGGTCCATCTTGCTCAATGGCCCGCAATTCGGCTGGTGGAACCCCGCCTACACCTACGGCATCGGCCTGCACGGCGCCGGGTTCGACGTGGTGGGCAACACCCCGTTCGCCTATCCCAGCATCCTGTTCGGCCACAACGCCCATGTCACCTGGGGCTCGACGGCCGGCTTTGGCGACGACGTGGACATCTACGCCGAAAAGCTCGACCCCGCCGACCGCACCCGTTATTTCCATGACGGCCAGTGGAAGACGATGGAAAAGCGCACCGAGCTGATCCCGGTCAAGGGCGGCCAGCCGGTGCTGATGGACGTGTACCGCACGGTGCACGGCATCGTCACCAAGTTCGACGACAAGCAGCATGTGGCCTACGCCAAGGCGCGCGCCTGGGAAGGGTACGAGCTGCAATCGCTGATGGCCTGGACGCACAAGGCGCAGGTGCGCAACTGGGACGAATGGAAGCAGCAGGCCGCGCGCCACGCGTTGACCATCAACTGGTACTACGCGGACGATCGCGGCAATATCGGCTACGCCCACACCGGTTTTTATCCCAAGCGCAAACCCGGCCACGACCCGCGCCTGCCCGTGCCGGGCACCGGCGAAATGGACTGGGACGGCATGCTGCCGTTTGCCACCAATCCGCAGGTCTACAACCCGCGCCAAGGCTTCATCGGCAACTGGAACAACCAGCCCATGCGCGGCTATCCGTCCACCGACTTGTTCGCCATCGTGTGGGGCCAGGCCGACCGCTACGCCGAAATCGAAACGCGCCTGAAGGCCATGACGGCCAACGGCGGCAAGGTCAGCGCGCAGCAGATGTGGGACCTGATCCGCACCACCAGCTACGCGGACGTGAACCGCCGCCATTTCCTGCCGTTCCTGCAACGCGCGGTGGCGGGCCTGCCGGCCGATGATGCCCGCGCCAAACTGGTGGCAGGGCTGACCGCCTGGGACGGCATGGGCACCAGCGATAAGCAGCCGGGTTACTACGACAACGTCGGCCCGGCGGTGATGGACGCGTGGCTGCGCGCCATGCTGCGCGCGACCTTGGCCGACGACATGCCGGCCGATTTCTTCAAGTGGTACAGCGCCACCGGCTATCCCACACCGGCCGCGCCGGCCGTGGGTTCGCTGAACCTGACGGTGGGCGTGAAGGTGTTGTTCAACGCGCTGGCCGGCCCTGATGCCGGCGTGCCGCAAACCTACGACTTCTTCAACGGCAAGCGCCCCGAATTCGTCACGCTGGCCGCGCTGGACGATGCCCTGGCCACCTTGCAAAAGACCTATGGCCAGGACCCGGCCGCGTGGCGCATTCCGGCCGCGCCGATGGTGTTTGCGCCCAAGAACTTCCTGGGCGTGCCGCAGGCGGACGACAAGGCGGTGCTGAGCTTTCCGTCCACCCAGAACCGGGGCACCGAGAACAACATGACGGTGTTCGACGGCAAGGGCGTGCGCGCGGTGGACGTGGTGGCGCCGGGGCAAAGCGGCTTTGTCGCCCCGGACGGCACAGCGTCCGTCCACTCGCGCGACCAGTTCGACATGTACCGGGACTTCGGCAGCAAGCGTGTCTGGTTCACGCCCGCCGAAGTGCGCGCCAACGCTAAGTCGGTAGAGACGTTGCGCTACTGACCGCGTAGCCGCCCTGGTGGCTGGCCAGGCGCGCATAAGCCCCTTGCCTGGCAAGCAATTGGTCGTGCGTGCCGGCCTCGGCCAGCGTGCCCCGGTCCAGCACCAGGATCAGGTCGGCATTGCGGATGGTGGACAGGCGGTGCGCAATGACCAGTGTTGTGCGGTGCTGCATCAGCGCATCCAGCGCGCCTCGCACCTGTAGCTCGGACAAGGTGTCCAGGTGCGAGGTCGCTTCGTCCAGAATCAGCACGGGCGCATTCTTCAAAAAGGCGCGCGCAATCGAGATGCGCTGGCGCTGGCCGCCGGATAACTGCATGCCGCGTTCGCCGACGGGCGTTGCCAGACCGTCGGGCAGCTGCTTCACGAAGTCGGTCAGCGCCGCCTGGTCCAGCGCGCGCGCTACCTCGTCGGGCGTGGCCTCGGGGCGCGCCAACCGGATGTTTGCCTCCAGCGTGTCGTTAAACAAATACGTGTCCTGCGTGACCAGCGCCACGCGGTCGCGCAGGCCGTCCAGTTGCAGTTGGCGCACGTCCATGCCGTCCAGCTTGACCGCGCCCAGGCGGGGGTCCCAGAAGCGCAGCAACAGGCTGGCCACCGTGCTTTTGCCCGCGCCCGATGCGCCCACGATGGCCACCGTGGCGCCGGCCGGCACCTTGAAGCTAAGGTCGTTCAGCGTGTCTTCCTCTTTGCCCGGGTACGCGAAGGTCACGTGTTCAAACGCCAGCGCCAGACCGTGCGTGGCCATGGGCGGCGCCAGCGGTCCGTCGGTCACGGGCTCGGGTTCGTTGCTGACCACATGCAGCCGGCGCGTGGCCGCGATGGTGTCCGCCAACTGGCGGCTGACTTGCGAAATTTCGGAAACGGGCAGGAAGGTCGCCATGGCGATCAGCACCAGCAGGGGCAGCATCCCGGCCGACAAGGCGCCGGCTGACACCTGTAATGCGCCCACCACCGCCACCGCCAACCCGCCCAGGCCCATCGCCACTTCAAACCAGGCGTTCTGCTTTGACAGGTCCCGCAGGATGGCAAGGCGGCGGACGCGGTAGGCGTCGGCCACTTTCAGGAATTCTCCACGGCGGCGGCCGGTGGCCTGGAACGCGGTCAGGTCGGCCAGCCCCTGGATGGTGTCCGTGGCGTGCGCGCTCATTTCGCCCAAGGCCTGGCGCGCCTTGTCGCCCAGGGCGTCCACATGACGGCGGCCGCGCACGGGCGAGACCAGCGCGTACGCCAGAAAGGGCAGCAGCGCCAGCGCCACGGGCCAGCTGTAGACGGCCAAAAAGCCCAGCACCGACAGCGGCACCAGCACCGACACGATGGCCGGGGCGATGGTGTGCGCATAGAAGTACTCGACCATTTCGACGTCCTGCGTCGCCAGCGCTACCAGGTCGCCAGAACGGCGCTGCAACAGATAGGCGGGCGCCAGCCGTTCCAGCTTGTCGAAAAGCTTGACGCGCATGTCGGCCAGCAACTGATACGCCATCGCATGCGCCAACCACGACTCCAGCCAGTGGAACAGCGCGGCCAGCGGCGCGCAGACCAGCAGGCCGGCGACCAGACCGCCAATATCGCGGCCATCGCGGATAGCGGCCACGATCAGGGCGCTGAATACGCCAACGCCGATAAAGGCCGCCACGCGCGCCACGCCCAGCAAGATGGTGGCGGTCAAGGTGCCACGCCATGGCCGGACCACGGACAACAAGGTGCCCAGCGTGGCGCGCCAGCCGACCTGTTCGGCGTCGGCGTCCAGCGGGCGCAGGGCAGGGCCCTGGGCGCGGTCGTCATTGTCTTGCAGGGATTTGGCGGCGTCGGCCGTGCGGGTGTTGGTGGCGTCGACGGGGGCGTCTGCGGTTGCGTTGATGGATGCGTCGTTCAGCGCGTTGAGGGGCGTGTTGAGCGATGCCACCGCCACCCCGGCCGACGGATTCTCATGCGCTTCGGCCTGTTCGTGCATCAGCCGGTAATACAGCCCGCGCTGCTGCATCAACTGCGCGTGTGGGCCGGCTTCGACAATGCGCCCGTGGTCCAGCACAAGATTGCGATCGGCCCCGATCACGCTGGCCAGCCGATGCGCCAGGATCAGCGTGGTGCGGCCCGCCATCAGGCGGTCCAGCGCCTGTTGGATCAGCGCTTCGTTTTCGGTGTCCACCGACGACAGCGCTTCGTCCAGGATCAGGATGGGCGCGTCGCGCAGCAGGGCGCGGGCAATGGCCACGCGCTGGCGCTGGCCGCCCGACAATTGCAGGCCGCGCTCGCCGATGCGCGTGGCATATCCGGCGGGCAGCGCCATGATGAAGTCATCGATATTGGCGGCGCGGGCGGCGGCGCGCACCTGTTCATGCGTGGCGTCCGGCCGACCCAGCCGCAGGTTGTCGTCGATGGTGCCGTGAAACAGCGTGATGTCCTGGCTGACCAGCGCGATCTGCGACAGCAGCGTTTGCGTGTCCAGCGTGTTCACGTCGTGCCCGCCGACGCGGATAACGCCCGCCTGCGGCACGCATTCGCGCAGCAGCAGGCGCACGATAGTGGACTTGCCCGCGCCGCTTGGACCGACCACGCCAACGCGTTCGCCCGCCGCGATGGTGAACGCCAGCCCCTGATGCGCGCGGCGTTCGGGCGTGTAGGCAAACGCCACGTTGTCGAATTCGATGGTGGGCGCCAGCTTGCCGGATGTGGGCGGCGCGGCAACAGCGTGGCCACCTTGTGCACCGTCTCGGGCCACGGACGCGGGCACGGAAGCCGACACGGAAGCCGACACGGACACAGGCACGGGCGTAAGCGGTTGCGCATCCATCAGCGCATGGATGCTGACGGCGGCGGATTGGCCCAGCATGCCGCGATGCAAGACCGAGCGCAGGTCACGCAACGGCCGGAAGATCTCAGTGCCGGCCATCAGCACGATCAGCAGCGCTTCCACGCTCATGTCGCCAGCGGCCACGCGCCACGCGCCCAGGGTCAGCGCCAGCGCGGCGCCCAGCGCCACGCCCAGATCGCTGATGCCGCGCGTCAGCAAGCTGACGGACAACACCCAGAACGTGTTGTCGGACAAGCTGCGGGCGCGCGCGGCCAAGCGCCGGCCCCACGCCTTGCCCTGACCATAGGACTTCAAGGTGGGCAGGCCTTGCACCGCATCCAGGAAGTCTTCGCCGAACGCATTCAGCGCGCGGGTGCGCGCCTGGCTGGCGCGCCGGTCCAGCATGTGCACGGCCATGGGGCCGAACAGGGCGAACAGCGCCGCCGCCAGAAACACCAGCGCCGTGGGCACGTCCCAGAATGCAATCACCGCAAAGATCGCGAAGGGTGCGACGGCCGCGATGGCCACTTGCGGCAGGTACTGGCCGAAAAACGTTTGCAGCTGCTCGACGCCATCGACCACCGTCAGCATGACGCCGCCGGTGCGCTGGTTGGCAAACCACGCGGGTCCGAGCGCGACGATACGGTCATACAGCTTGCCGCGCAGGCTTTGCTGGATCTGGGCCGATGTGTGGTTGGCCTGCACGGTGCGCCAGTGGTCGAACAGCGCGCGCAGCAGCACCATCGCGCCCACGCACAGCGCGGGCGTGATCCAGTCTTGCCAAGGGGCGCCGTTGAACACGCGGGCCAGCAGCTGGCCCAGGAAGACATAACGGGCAATGCCCGCGCCCAGCGCCAACAGGCCCAGGACGATGCCGCCCGCCATGCCGGCGCGCAACCCCGCCGTCATTCGCCACAATCGAGAGTCGAAATACATATCAGTGCTCCATCCAGAGCCAGCATGGTCGCTGATCCGACGGCTTCGCGATAGCGAGTGTTTTTCAATCATGGGTTGAGATAAACTCAACCGATGCCCGATCAGCCCAGCCACACGCCACCCCTGGCGGCCCTGCGCGCCTTTGAAGCCGTTGCCCGCCTGGGCAGCCTGAGCCGCGCCGCCGCAGAACTGCATGTCACCAAGAGCGCGGTCAGCCATCAACTGCGGTCATTGGAGGCGGATCTGGGCGTGCCGCTGTTGCGACGGGGTGGCACCGTGCGCCGCGCTGAAACCACCCCGGCGGGCAGCGAGCTTCTGGTTTCCGTACAACAGGCCTTGACCCTATTGGACACCGCCTGCCGCCAGGTTCGCGCCACGGCGCGAGGCAAGCGCCGCTACACGCTGAACGTGTCGGCCAACCCGTCGCTGGCGGCGCTGTGGCTAGCGCCGCGCATCGGCCGCTTCATCGAACTGCACCCGGACATCGGCGTGCAGGTCTATCTGCACGCCAGCCAGGATCCCGCCTGGAAAAGCCAGGATATCGACCTGGCTTTTCTACACGTGCGCACCGGCGGCCCGCATGTGGCCGAGGCCGGCGACATCGCGCTGATGACCGAAACCGTGGTGCCCGTGTGCAGCCCGGCCCTGATCCCCGAAGCCGACCGCAACGACCCGCGCGTGTTCCTGCGGCATCGCTGGCTGGAGGAAAAGCACATCGATAGCCCGGAAACGGACTGGCGAACCTGGAGCCCGCGCCTGGGGCTGGCTGATTCCGATTGGCAGGAACCGATGGTGCTAAGCGGGCTGAGCACCGTCGTGGCCGCCGCCGCCGCGGGCGTGGGCATCGCCTTGGGACGCGCGCCGCTGATCGACGAAGACCTGGCCAGTGGCCGGCTGGTGCCGCTGGTGCCGCAATTGCGGATGCCGGGGTCGTGGGGCTATGTCATGCGCGTGCACGCGAACCGTCCCATGGACGCATCGCTACCCGCGCTGGTGGAATTCCTGGCCGAGGAAGGGCGCGGCAAGGTGGACGCGCAGAATCATGGTGTTCCGCCCGGCTCGCGTGCGGGGGATGTGGCGGACGCCGCAAGGACATGACGATGAGATCGAATGGGTATGGGACCGGGCCGGGTCGCGCGGGTGTGGCAGGCGTGTGTCTGGGGTTATGGCTGAGCGTTGCGGCGGGTGGGGCAATGGCTGTGGGGGTGACGGCTGCGGGGGTGACGGCTGCCGCAGCGCCGGCTGCCGCAGCATCGGCTGCCGCAGCATCGACCGCGGGGGCTTCCGGGGCCACGCTGGCACGGTGGGAAGCCGATGACCGGGCTGCCGGCATCGCGCCACCCGACACGCCGTGCCAGGACTTTCTGCAAACCCTGGGCAGAAAGCCCGACTATCTTGAGTACCTGGGCTGCGAGCAGGACGACGATTCCTACATCCAGCCGATGCGGGCGAACTACCGCGTCAGCGGTTCATCCGCCGTCAAACTGGAAGCCTATCTGATGCACGAATTCGGCATGCCCGCGCTGGAATACGTCTGCTGCGGCTGGGCCAGCCCGGCCTCGTTCGCCTGGCGCAGGGGACCCGGCGGCGTCGCCTACGACATCGGCATGGGCGTCGAAACGCCACGCTTGCCGCGCGCACAGTGGGACCAGATTCCCAGCTTCAACGTCAGCGTCGGCATCGTCCGCAAAAGCCCCTAACGCCGGTCCGACGTCGGCGTCAGGCGCGCGCAGCCCGCGGCGCCACATCCCGTGCATGAGATGGGCCGGCTGCGCACGCCGGCCAGGCGCGCGGGCCGGGGCTAATTGCGCTGCTTTAGTTAGTAGGGCTCTTGGGGCTCATCCCCGGCGCGCCGTCGTCTGCTTGAGCGCAGCGCCGACCATCGCCTGCACCACCGGGATGACCTTGTCGGCCAGATCCGGGCGGTAGCCGTAGGGGTACGTTTCGTCCATGTAGGTGGACTGGCACATTTCCAGTTGGATGGCATGCACGTTGTCGGCCGGCGAACCGTAGTGGCGCGTGATGTACCCGCCCTTGAAGCGGCCGTTCACCGCCCAGGTGTAGTCCTTGCAAGTGTCCAGTTGCGCCTGCACGGCGGCCAGGATGTCGGGCGCGCAGGCCGCGCCGTCGGACGTGCCGATGTTCAGGTCCGGCAGCTTGCCTTCGAACAGGCGCGGCAGCACGCTGGCGATGGAATGCGCTTCCCACAGCAGCACGGTGCCGTGCTCGGCCTTGATGCGATCCAGCTCGCTGCGCAGTTGGGCGTGATACGGCTGCCAATAGGCTTGCAGGCGGTGTGCGCGTTCGGCGTCGGTCAGCACGCCTTCGTTCTGGTACAGCGCTTCGCCGCGAAAGGTCTGCGTCGGGCACAGGCCGGTTTTTGTCTGGCCGGGATACAGGCTTTCATCGTTGGGCGGGCGGTTCAGGTCCACCACGTAGCGCGAATAACGCGCGCCCAGCACCGACGCACCCATCGCCTGGGCAAATTGGTACAGCGTGTCCAGATGCCAGTCGGTGTCGCCGGACTGCAAGGCCAGCGGCGTCATCTGCGGGCGCTGCGCGTCGGGAATCTGGCTGCCAAGGTGGGGAATGGAGATCAGCAGCGGGGCGGTGCCACGGCTGAAATGGAAAAGATCGCTCAAGGGAAAACTCCGGGTCACAAAATAAAGGTGCGGCAAATGCGTCGGCCGCGGCGTGGCGCCTATATGCAGGGCGCTTTGGTGTGGCGCCCTTGCGTTGCGCCTGTGTTCAGCGCCTGTGTTCAGCCCATGTGTTTCGCGCCTGTTCAGCGCCTGTATCCTGGGCAACGCACGCCACCGCGACAATTGCAGCAGTTTAATAGACGTTGATAATCAGAAAGTCGTGAAGCAGATCGGTGTGAGGCGGGCTGCCATTGCGCCCGGCATCGCGCCTGGCATGGCGCCGAACGCGGCCGGAAGTGTGTAAGGTAGCGGGCATTGCATGATTGAACCGTTGCGCCCGGCAAGGCGCCTGTCGCGAATTGCGCGTCCTTTTATCGGGAGTTCCATGATTGATGACCTGATCCAACTGGGCAAGCTGATCAGCCTGGGTCTGGCGCTGATGCTGCCGTTGGCCAATCCGCTGACTTCCATGACGCTGCTGCTGTCGCTGGGCGCGCAGATTCCCTACAAGGAACGCGAACGCCAGGTTACGCAAGCGGCGTTTTACGTGGTGGGCGTGATGCTGGTCACCTACTACGCCGGCGCGTGGATCATGCATACCTTTGGAATTTCGATTCCCGGATTGCGCATCGCGGGCGGGCTGATCGTGGTCAGTATCGGCTTCAGCATGCTGTTTCCGCCCGCTGAACCGCGCACGCTGGCCGCCGAAGCCGCTGCCGACGCACAGACACGGCAAACGCCCAACATCGCCTTCGTGCCGCTGGCCTTGCCGGGCACGGCGGGGCCCGGCACCATCGCCATGATCATCAGCGGCGCGGCCTCGGTGGACGCAACCATCACGCCGCAATACGCGCCGTGGGTCGTTGCCGTGACGCCGGTCATCGTGTTCGCGCTGCTGGGCCTGTTGTTCTGGGTGTGCCTGCGATCAGCGGGCCGTATCGTCGCCGTGATCGGGCAAAGCGGCGTTGAGGCCATTTCGCGCGTCATGGGCTTTTTGCTGGTGTGCATGGGCGTGCAATTCGTCATCAACGGCGTTATGGAAATCGTGGGCGTTCATGCCGGTGGCTAAGAAGGCGGTGCGCAGGGCGGCGGCCATGGCGGGACGTGTGTTGCTGACCTTGCTGTTGGCGGGGTCAGCGTTGTGGGGATGCCTGGCGCTGGCCTATCAGGCGCCCGGCGGCAACTGGGGCAAGGGCGCTGCGGGCGTCGCATGGACGGCGCTTTGCGTGGTGGCGATGGTGGCCGTGTGGCGGGCAGCACCGTGGCGACGGCGCGCGGGCTGGGCCTACGTAGTCGGGCTGGCGTTGCTGTGCGCCTGGTGGCAAACGCTGGCACCCTCCAACGACCGCATCTGGGCCGACGACGTGGCCCGTATGTTACGCGGGTCCGTGCAAGGTTCCGTCGTCACCTTGCAAAACGTCCGTAATTTCGATTGGCGCGCGGACGACGACTACACCGTCCGCTGGGAGACGCGCCAATACGATCTGGGCCAGCTCGTGTCCGTTGACATGGTGCTGTCGTACTGGGACGGCCCGGCCATTGCCCATACGCTGGTGTCCTTCGGCTTTGCCGACGGCCGCCACGTTGTTTTCTCGGTTGAAATCCGCAAAGAACGCGGCGAGCAATTCTCGGAAATCGGCGGCTTCTTCAAGCAGTTCGAACTCAGCGTCGTGGCCGCCGAAGAACGCGACATCCTGTATGTCCGCGCCGGGCCGCGTGGCGAAAACGTCTACCTGTACCCGGTCCACATGCCCCCGGACGCCATGCGCCGGCTGTTCCTGTCCTACGTGGACACGGCCAACGCCCTGACCACCACGCCGCGCTTCTATCACACGGTCACCGCCAACTGCACCACGCTGGTCTATCACATGGTCAACGCCATCGTGCCCGGCCTGCCACTGGATTACCGCCTGCTGCTGTCGGGCTACCTGCCCGAATACCTGTATGAACAGGGCGGCCTGGACCCCAGTGTGCCGCTGGACGCGCTGCGCAAGCGGGCGGCGGTGGGGGCGCCGACGACGCCGGAGGAGGATCCGGTGGCGTTTTCGAGGCGGATTCGGCGCTGAGCCGCTGGCTGCAACCGGAACGATCACTTTCCCGCCAGATGTTTCCCAGCGTTACGGAACAGTGTTTTCCATCCCCCATTTCACGCTTACTTCACGATTCGTGCGGTACATTTGCTTCCGAGTGTTATTTTCTGCATGCAGTTTTTCATCCGGTTTCCGTGCCGGAGCGTCTTATAAGGAGGGCGTCAGATGTTTTGGCTGGCCCTGTTCATGGCGGTTGTTTTGGTCTTTCTTGGCGCGGTCCTGCTGCGCCAGCCCGGCGTGGCACTTTACGACTGGGCTGCCACGCGCCGAGCTGTTCGTCGTTCTGTCGCCGCTGCGCCTGTCCCGCGCGCGCATGCTCCTGCCGTCAAGCATCCCGCCGCAGCCACATTGAGCGGTTAAACGCTTTCTTTGCGCCGCACCGGTGCTTGTAGCCGTCGATGTGATCTGCCACAGAAGTCGAAAAAAAACGCCACCCTTTACAGGATGGCGTGATTAAAGGCAGCCGCCCGACTCTGCTCAGTTGGGCGGCCCGCAGCCTGCTTAGAAGCGGTGGCGAATGCCAGCGCCCACGGTGCTGATCTTGTTGCCATTGATAAAGGCGGCGCCGTCGGCGTAGGAAGCCAAGGCGTACAAGTTCGTGCGCTTAGACAAGTCGTAGGTGTAGCCGACGCTGTAGATGTCCATCGCGTACAAGTTCTTGTTCGGGTCAGCGCGCTGCCACGAAGCGAAGATGTTGCTGGCAGCGCCGATCGGAGCGCTTACACCAACCATGTACGAGTTGATGCGCAACCCATCCCACGTGAAGCGGCCGTTGGTGAAACCCTGGCCTTGCGCGGAGCCGCCGGCTTGTTGGCGTCCACCCATCAGCGAGAAGTCCTGGCCAGCGAAGACGCCGTCTTCGGAACGACCGTAGGCCAGCGACAGCTTGACGACTTCGAAGTCGTAGGCGCCGCCGATGATGAACTGCTGCGGTTGCGGCTGATTCGGCTTGCGGTATTGGACGTCGTAGGACAGGGCCAGTTTCAGGGGGCCGTTGTCATAGCGCACGCCGGCTGTCCAGGCGCGGTTGTTTTCCTTTGTCTTGAAGGCCGTCGGCCCTTCGACGTCATCCGTGGAGAACGAGTAGCCCACACCGCCTTGGAAGCCGCTGTAGACCGGCGTTTGGTACATGACCATGTTGTCGTAGCGGACGGTGTTAGCCGCGCTGAAGGCCAGGCCCATGTTGGCGTTCAGGTAGTCCAACGCGAACGGATCGATGTCGCCGAAGTACTTGGACGCGATGTTCGTCTGGCGGCCCAATTCCAACAGACCCCACGTGTCGCTGTTCAAGCCAACCGTGGCTTGGCGCCCAAACAGGCGGTCACCTTGCGAACGATTGCCGTTGTTGGCCGTGAAGCCGCTTTCCAGCGTGAAGACAGCCGACAGCCCATCGCCCAGGTCTTCCGTACCCCGCAAGCCAAAGCGCGAACCGTTCTGGATGCCATCGTTCATGCCGATGCGCGAGTGGTAATCACCGCCGTTGACGCCACGATTCGAATCCGTGGTGCCGACCTTGCCGCGTTGATAGGTCAGGCCCAGATCGACGATGCCGTAAAGGGTGACGGACGTTTCGGCCTGCGCTGCGCCGGCCATGCCAGCCAAGATAGCGCCTACGAGCAAGGTTTTTGTTGGTTTCATATTCACATCCGGTTTTAAGGCTTGTATGCCTGCTTTCAGCAACGTGAAAGCAGCCCCGGCATCAACAATAGGCAAGACCGTCCGGATAGATGAAACTGAAAACGACGTAATGGTTCTAGATATACAAATAAGGGCCATATTCGACGGCCTTTCCTGGACAAAGCTAAGATCTTTCAAATATTCGGTTACCCCAGACACATATAAAAACTCACCTTTCATTGCTGCCGTACAACAGTTTCCCGCTTGAAGGCACGATCGACGGCGCCAGGCGGTGTGGTCAGACGCGGGGGGCACCAGCACTCGAATGGACCAAGATAGGGACGGACCATGACCGCTGCGTCCGGGCGAAGCGAGTACACTTGTCCGCCGTTTTGCTTTCAGCCCCAGAATTCTCCATGATTTCCACCGCATGCGGCGTCGACTTCGGTACGTCTAACTCCACCGTCGGCTGGAGCCGCCCCGATCAGCGCGCGCTTCTCGCCCTGGAAGACGGCAAGACCACCTTGCCGTCGGCCATTTTCTTCCATGACGAAGACGCCGAGGTCAGCTACGGCCGCGCGGCGATTTCCGATTATCTGGCGGGTTACGACGGACGCTTGATGCGTTCGATGAAAAGCTTGCTGGGCAGTTCGCTGATCGACGGGTCCACGGAAGTGCAGGGGCGTTCCATTCCGTTCCGCGTGCTGCTGACGCGCTTTATCGCCGAGCTGAAGCGGCGCGCCGAAACGGCTGCCGGCCGGGACTTTACGCGCGCCGTGCTGGGCCGGCCGGTGTTCTTTGTTGATGACAACACCACCGCCGACCAGACCGCGCAGGATACGCTGGGCGAGATCGCGCGCAGCGTCGGGTTCACCGATATTGAATTCCAGTTTGAGCCGCTGGCCGCCGCGTTCGACTACGAATCGCAGATTGACCGCGAAGAGCTGGTGCTGGTCATCGACATCGGCGGCGGTACGTCCGACTTTTCCTTGATCCGCCTGGGTCCGGGCCGCGCCGCCAAGGCGGACCGGCGCGAAGATATCCTGGCGTACGGCGGCGTGCATATCGGCGGGGTGGATTTCGATAAGCAACTGAGTCTGGCGCACGTGATGCCCTTGCTGGGGCTGGGCAGCCAGTTGCGTAGCGGCAAGGATGTGCCGTCGACCCAATACGGCAACCTGGCCTGCTGGCACACCATCAACCAGGCCTACACGCGCAAGGCGGCAGAGCACTTTGCGTACATCCGTGCCGAAGCCGGCGACCGCGACAAGATTGACCTGCTGTTGAACCTGGTGAAGCAGCGTGCCGGCCACTGGGTGGCGGTGCAGGTGGAAGAGGCCAAGATCGCGCTGTCTGAAAATCCGGCCGCGCGCATTGATCTGTCGCGCGTGGCCCCGGACTTGGGCGTGGACGTGACGCGGGCCTCGTTTGACGCCTGCGTCAGCCGCCTGATTGAAAAGGTGGAAATCACCGTTGGGGCCTTGCTGCGCGACGCGGGCGTGGCCACGGCCGATGTGGACACGGTGTTTTTTACTGGCGGCTCCAGCCGGGTGCCGCGCTTGCGCGAGACCGTGTCGGCCCTGGTGCCGGGCGCGCGCAGCGTGGAAGGCGACCTGTTCGGCAGCATCGGCGCCGGCTTGGCGCTGGACGCCAGGCGCAAGTTCGACTAAGCCTCTTGCCGTTGCTGGACGCCGGGGGCACGGAGGCCTTGCTTCAGTCCGGCCCTGGACGCCTGAGACAAGCGGGTTCAAGCCCGTGCGCGACCCGTTAATGTGTCGCGCCCGGCGGCGATGGTAAGCTGCAAAGCTTGCCCCGGGGCGGCCCGCCGCCCGCTTGTTTCAACAGACCCAGTTGCCGTCATGACCCGCCCATCTTCCGTTAGCGATACGCATCTTGTCGAAACGCTGGTGAACAGCGAAGCGCCGTTTGAAGGCAGCTTTTTGAAGGTTCGCCGCGATACCGTCAGCCTGCCCAACGGCCACACCGCCACCCGCGAATACATCGTGCATCCGGGCGCTGTCGTGGTGATTCCGTTGCTTGACGACGGCCGGGTTCTGCTTGAACGCCAGTTCCGCTACCCGATCGGTCGCGTCATGACCGAATTCCCCGCCGGCAAGCTCGACCCCGGCGAAGACCCGCTGGTGTGCGGCAAACGCGAATTGCTTGAAGAAACCGGCTATATCGCCGACCAGTGGGCGCATGCCGGCGCGTTGCATCTGGCGATTGCCTATTCCACCGAGATCATCCACATCTTTTTTGCGCGCGGCCTGCGCGCTGGCGACAGGCAACTGGACCAGGACGAATTCCTGGATGTGATCAGCGCCGAACCCAGCGAACTTCTGGCTGCATGCAGCCGTGGCGAAGTCACCGACGCCAAGACCTTGACGTGCGTGTTGTGGATGCAAAACGTCTTGTCGGGCGCGTGGAAGTTGGACTGGCAAGACAACGCCGCCTAGCCGTCACGGCAAGCCAGTCGCCATGGCCGCATTCCCTGTCCTGGTCCAGCCGTCCGGCCTGCGTTTCGATGCCGAGGCGGACAGCTCGGTGCTGTTGGCGGCCCAGGCGGCCGGCATCAAGCTGCCCAGTTCGTGCCGCAACGGCACGTGCCGGGCCTGCATGTGCCTGATGCTGGATGGCTCGGTGACGTACTCGGTGCAATGGCCCGGGTTGTCGCGGGACGAAAAGGAAGAGGGTTGGATCCTGCCATGCGTGGCCCGCGCGACCTCGGCGCTTGAGATCCAGGCCCCGCTTGCCGAGCCGCTTGCGCCCACGGCGCCGGTCGCGCGCCCGTTGACCGGGGCGCGGCGCTGAAGGCAGCCAAGGAAGCTCGAGCGCCCTGAGCCCGTCTATACCCGCCCTAAGTCCGTCTCTGCGCGCCTTAAGCCCGTCTCTGCACGCCTTAAGCCCGTCTCTGCGCGCCTTAAGCCCGTCTCTGCACGCCCTAAACCCATCTCTGCTCGCCCTAAACCCATCTCTGCTCGCGCTAAGCCCCTCTCTGCACGCCCTAAGCCCATCTCTGCGCGGCCAAAGGCAGTACCGCCATCGCCATGCCTGCCGCCATGCCCAGTACCAAGCCAGCAAACGGCGCGGCGCCGGCCGCTAGCGCCATCCCCACGCCCAGCCGTGCGCCGACCACCATGCCGGCAGCCATCAGCGCGGCGCACAACATGCGCGCCGCGGCCGACGGCGCGCCGGGCCAGGGTGCCAGCGCCGCCAGTGCCATCGCGACGCTGGTGGCGGGCATCAGGACGGCATGCCGCCACGCCAACCCCCACCAGGTGCCCGGCGCGCCGCATTCGCTGGCGAGCAAGGGCGCGGGCGTCTGGCGTGTGTCGATGGCCAGCCCGATGAGCATGGCCGCCACGCAAGCCAGCCATAGCCATGCCATGGCGCGCGCTGCCCGCGTAGCCGCCCGCGCCGTGCTAGCCGCACGCGTGGCAGGCCGACGGGGCGTTGTCGTACCGGTCATGGTGGCGCACCCAGTCGCCCAGGTTGAAGTGCGGGCCGGATTCGTTACGGCCCAGTGGCGCGAATTCCAGGTAGTTGTAGGCGCCCGCCAGGCGTTCCACGCCGCGTTCGAACGTTGAATAGGTGTGGAAAATCTCACCGTCCGGGTCACGGAAAAACGCGCTGATGCCTGATCGCTCTTGAACGCTGCCGTCAGCCTGGGCCACCGAGGCCTGCATGTCGAAGTTAAAGTCGCAACCTTCGGACGACACCCATGGAAACTGCCAGCCCATCCGTTGCTTGAACGCTTGCAGCTTGCCCAGCGGCGCGCGCGATACGGCAACTACCGACACGTCGTGATGGCGCAGATGCATCATTGCCGCCTCCATATGGTCGACCAGGAACGAGCAACCTACGCAGCCTTCCTGCCAATCCGGGCCATACATGAAGTGGTAGACCAGCAACTGGCTGTTGCTGGCGAACAGATCGGCCAAGCCCATCGGCCCGTGCTCGCCTTGAAACTGGTAGCGTTTGTCCACCTGTACCCAGGGCAGCTCAAGGCGTTCGCGGGCCAGCGCGTCCTGGTTGCGGGTCAGTGCTTTTTCGCGGGCCAGCAGCGCCAGGCGCGCGGCTTCCCATTCGGGGCGTGATACGACGGCGTGATTTGTCTGCATGATGCGGCTCCTGATGGCGGGCCGGTCCGGCCCGCGGGCGGCAAGGCAACTCAGACGGCGCTTGCCAGGTGATCCGCCAGCCGATCCATGGCGCCCGCCCAGCCGGCTTCGTGGCCGTCTCGGGTGGGCTGATCGACAAACGGGGTTTGCAGGAAGGCCAGTTCGGTGCCGCCCTGCGCGGGGGTGAATTCAAGGGTGATCAATGAGGTGTCGTCGGGCGTGTCGCGCCATGCCCAGGTGAACACCAGGCGGCGCTGCGGTTCGACTTCCTGGTACACGCCGCTGGCGTAATGCGCCTGGCCGTCTTCCGTCACAAAGCCCACTTCATAGGCGCCGCCTACGCGCACGTCGGTGTCGGCCTGCAACACGCGCTGCGTGCCGGCCGGGCCGAACCATTGCATTAGCGCGTGCGGGTCGGTCCACGCGCGCCAGAGGCGTTCGGCCGACGCGGTGAAGCGTCGGGTGAGTCGGAGTTCAAGCGGGGCGCTAGCGTCGGCGTCGCGGCCGGAAGTTGCGGCGTTGTCGCCGGGCTTGTTCGGGATGGGGTCGGTGGGCATGGGTGGATCTCCTCGTCGTGATACAGATATCGGGCCAGTGAATCCAGTTGCCCGGTCCAGAACTTCTCGTAGCGCGCCAGCCAGTCGGATGCGGCCCGCATCGGCTCGGGCGACAAGGTGCAGCTGACCACGCGCCCGTCCTTGGCCCGTGAGATCAGCCCCGCGTCTTGCAGCACCCGCAGGTGCTTCAGGAAGGCGGGCAAAGACATGGCGTGCGGGCGCGCCAGTTCGCTGACTGACGCGGCGCCGTTTTCCAGGTCGGCCAGCACCCGGCGCCGCGTGCTGTCGGCCAGGGCGGAAAAGACGCTGTCCAGCGTGTCATCGTTTAAGTTAACCATAAGGTTAAGTATCCGCCCGGAAAAAAGCCGGCGTCAAGCCGGCGGTGATTGGGAATTTCCCTGACGTCAATCGTGGCGGTGCATGGCGGATTGATGCTTGGTGTCTCGCATCGTGGCATACACCAGCAGGGACACGAAGATCACGCCCGCCAGGTAGTAGTAGAACCATTGCTCGTGGCCTTGCTGCTTGAAGAACAGCGCGATGGCCGGCGCGGTGCCGCCGAAGATCGACACGGTGATGGCGTAGGGCACGGCCACGCCCGTGGCGCGGATGTTGGTGGGAAACAATTCCGCCTTCACGACGGCGTTGATCGATGTGTAGCCCGCCGTGAAAACCCAGGCGCCGCAGATCAGCAGGAACGCGATGAAAGGGGACCGGGTGTGCGACAGGGTCATCAAAATGGGCACGGTCAGCGCCGCGCCCGCAACGCCGAAGAAAATCAGCAGCGGCTTGCGGCCTACCTTGTCGGACAGCGCGCCATACAGCGGCTGAAGGATCAAGGCAAAGATCAACGAGCCGGCGATGATGTAGGTGGTGGTGATGTCGGTAAAGCCCGCCGTCTGGCGAACAAAGGTCTGCATATACGTGGTGAACGTGTAGAACGCAGCCGTGCCGCCGGCTGTCAGGCCAACCACGATGGCGACCTCGCGCGGATACTTTGTCAGGCCGCGCAGCGAACTCGTTCTGGGCTTGGCTTTTTGTGCCTCTTGCGCCGCTTTATACGAATCGGTTTCCGGCATGTCGCGCCGCATCAGCGCCGTCACGATGGCCAGCAATGCGCCGATCACGAACGGAATGCGCCAACCCCATTGCACCAGTTCTTCATGCGTCAGGAACACGTTCTGCAACAGCAGCAATACCAGGATGGCGCAAAGCTGGCCGCCGATCAGCGTGACGTATTGGAAGCTGGAATAAAAGCCGCGATGTTCGGGGTCGGCAATTTCGGTCAGGTAGGTAGCGCTGGCGCCATACTCGCCGCCCAGGCTCAGGCCTTCGACCACGCGCGCCAGCGCCAGCAGGGCGGGCGCGGCCAAGCCGATCGTGGCGTAGGTGGGCGTCAGCGCGATGATCAGCGAGCCCACGCACATCATCCCCACCGATACCATCAACGACAGGCGCCGGCCGTGCCGGTCTGCAAGGTGGCCGAACAGCCAACCGCCCAATGGCCGCACGATGAAGCCGGCCGCGAACAGCGTGGCCGCATTCAGCTGCTGGACGACGGGATCGTGCGAAGGAAAAAAGGCGGGCGCGAAATACAGCGCGAAGGCGGTGTAGGCGTAGAAGTCGTACCACTCGACCAAGTTGCCCATGGAGCCGATGAAGATGGCCTTGATGCGGCGTTTTGCGTCGGGCATGGCCAGATACGTTTGCGTCATGACTGTTCTCAAGGTGAGCTTGTCGGGGAGTCGCCGGACACGCGAGCGCGCCTTGTCCTCGCCCGTCAAAATCGCAAGGTCAACCGCGAAATGGAACACGCATGGGCAATATCTTGCGCCTGGCCGCCGCGAAATGCACGCGTCGGCAAGGGCGATTCTTTAAGGATGTAGTCAGGTATGGCGCTTGCGGCCTAGACACATTCCGCTCCATTGCCGTGCATCGGCAGGCATCGCGGAGCGCCGCGGCAGGCACGCTATAGAGGCTGTTTGCCGCCTCTGTTTGCCACCTATTTGCCGCGCGGCTTGATGATGTCGCACGCGGCGGCGCGGTCGTCCGTCTGGGCGTCGCTGCCCAGCAACGCCTGGGCGCCGCAGACCGATGTGAACATGCCCTTGTTGTCATGCCCGACGCCGCCCACCTCGAAGCTGCTGCGATGCAAAGGCACGGGTTTCGGGCCACGCCCGGCCAGCACATATTCGTATTGGATATAGCCCGTGCCACGGGCCAGGCGCGTGGCGCCCTGCGCTTCGGCGCCGCAGGTCTTGTCCAGCAGCCGGTGTTCGGGGTTGTTGTCGGCGCCGCCCAACAGATAGGTGACGTCGCGCGCCGCGTAGCGCACGAACAGCCGGGTATCGTCGGTTTCGCGGGCGTAGGCCGGCAGCTTGTCGGTGCCGTACTTGTACTGGTTGTAGGTGGGGCAGATGCCGCGTTCGTAGGGCGCGTAGCCCTTGCCGTCGGCGCGGGGGCGCTCGTTGGTCAGGTACAGGTAGGACGACGGGTTGGCGATGACGTAGCGCAACGCCAGGCCATCGCGCCGCAGCGCGCCGTCAACGTTGTTCAGGATGGCGTAGCGTTGCACCAGCTGCGCGCCGGCGGAGTGGCCGGCCAGCACGATGCCTGCCAAGGCGGGCAGGCGCTTGCGGTCGTCCAGGCTGCGCAGCAGGTCGTCCAGCACCTGGAACGAGGCCACCGGCGCGGGGCGGCCGCTGGCCTGGATGCTGTCTTCGCCGTCTTCCCAACTGGATTTGCGCCACGCGGCCATGCCGCCAAAGCCCGAGTCGATCGACCCCGAAAACCGGGGCGCCAGAATCAAGGTGTCGCGGGCGCGGTCGGGGTTGTGCGACAGCAGCTGCGCGGCGGTGTCGTAGTAGCGGTCGGCGTCGCGCTTGACGCCGTGCACCACGATCAACACCTGCTTGATGTCGCGCAGGTCGTCCTTGGTCAGGTTGCGGTTGGCGTAGACGGGAATCTTGTAGCGATGGCCCGGCTTGCCCAGTTCAACGGGCTGCCAACGCAAGGGCGCGGCGCGTTTGGGCGCGGGCACCGTTTCGTCGTAGTCGTAGGGGTCGGGCAAGGGTGTCTGCGCGGGGGCAAGCCTTGGCGCCAGCAAGGCAGCCAGGGCCAGCGACACGCCCAGCGCTACGCCAGACGCCCGCCAGGAGGCGGGGCGCGTGGTGGAGCCGACGGCGGCACGAACGCTGGCGAGCGCGGCGTGGGCAGCGGAAGGGGCAGGCGCGCGTCGCATGGCGCGGCGGGCGTTCAGCAGGCCTCGTGGCCCAGCAGTTGCTTCAGGGCGGGCAGGTCCAGGATGCGGACCTCGCGCTGGTTGATCTTGATCAGGCCTTCGCGCGCGAATCGGGAGAACAATCGGCTGACGGTTTCCAAGGTCAAGCCCAGGAAGTTGCCGATTTCTTCGCGGCTCATGCGCAGCACGAACTCGGTCGACGAATAGCCCAGCGAGGCATAGCGTTGCGACAGATTCAACAGGAAGGCGGCCAGGCGCTGCTCGGAACGCATCGAACCCAACGAGGCCAGCATCTGGTGCGACCGCGTGATCTCGCGGCTCATCAGGCGGCGAAACTGCTGTTGCAGCGAGGGCAGGTGCGCGGCCACGCGATCCACTTCGTTCAGGCGGATGACGCAAACCTCGGAGTCTTCCAACGCGACGGCGGCGGACACGTGCTTGCCTTCAAGCATGCCGTCCATGCCGACGATTTCGCCCGGCAGGTGAAAGCCGGTGATCTGGATCTGGCCGGTGGCGTCTTCCAGCTGCGTCTTGATGCTGCCAAAGCGCACGCCATAGACAGCATCAAGCGGGTGGTCCAGCGAGTACAGCATCTTGCCTTTCTCAAGGCGTACGCGTTCTTGCACCAGCTCGTCCAGCTTTTCCACTTCGGCGGCTGCCATGCCCACGGGCACACACACGTGGCCCAACATACACGTGGAACAGTGGGCGGCATCCGGGGCGACGGGAACCCGTTTTTGCATACGATGACCTTTATAGTGCCCGTCGCGCCAGGAATGGCGCGTACGGGTGTACAAGCGTGAAGACAAAAAGCATTGTAGTCGGTTGTTACTACGGGCGTCTTACGTGCCCTTGGTTGCCGGACGCGATTGCCGATAGGCGATCCAGTCGTCTGCCGAGATATCCAAGGCCAACGCTCGCAGCGACGGATCAATGGGATAGTACTGGCAGTGCACGTCCCGCGCGCCGTTCAGGGGTGAATCCAGGCGCGCGATGGTCTCCCGGCGCACGAAACAGCAGGCTTGCCCGGGTACGTATTCTTCGATCTCGTCCATCAGCGCGATCAGCGCCGGGTCGACCCGATACACGTCGCCGCGCACCCGCCGCCCGTCATCCACCGGGATTAGACCGGGCCATGAGCCGAAGTCGACCAGCATGCCGGGCACCGTGGCCGGGCCTATCCAATGGGCCTCGGGCAGGCCGCGCCGGGCGGCGGCTTGCGCCAGATCATTGATTTCGCCCGTGCGTAGGGTGCCGTAGACGAAAACGTATATGCTCATAAATCGGTTTATCTCGCACGTCGAAGCAGTGAAGTGGGCGGCAGGGTGTTGAAATTTTGTCATCCGGCCACATATTCAGGGTATCGAGCCAGCCGGCACGTATCGGTCAGGCTCTCCAACAAGCCAAACGACCATTATGCGATTCGACAAACTAACCACCAAGTTCCAGCAAGCCCTGGCCGACGCCCAAAGTCTGGCCGCGCGCAACGACCACCCCTATATCGAGCCCGTGCACGTGCTGTCGGCGCTGCTATCCGACCCGGACAGCGGCGCGGGCAGCCTGCTGGCGCGAGCGGGCGTGGCGGTCAACCGCCTGACCCCCGCGCTTGAAGCAGCGATGAAGTCGTTGCCGCAAGTGCAGGGCGACGACAACGTGCAAGTGGGCCGCGACCTGAACGCGGTGCTGACCCGCACCGACAAGGAAGCCGCGCGCCGTGGCGACACCTACATTGCCAGCGAGCTGTTCCTGCTGGCGCTGGCCGAAGACAAAGGCGAGGCCGGCCGCATCCTGCGCGAAGCGGGGTTGCAGAAGAAAGCCCTGGAAGCCGCCATCGACGCCGTGCGCGGGGGCGAAAACGTGTCCGGCGCCGAAGGCGAATCCAACCGCGAAGCCCTGTCCAAGTACACCCTGGACCTGACCGAGCGCGCGCGCCAGGGCAAGCTGGATCCCGTGATCGGCCGCGATGATGAAATCCGCCGCACCATCCAGATCCTGCAACGCCGCACCAAGAACAACCCCGTGCTGATCGGCGAACCCGGCGTGGGCAAGACCGCCATCGTCGAAGGCCTGGCGCAGCGCATCGTCAACGACGAAGTGCCCGAAAGCCTGCGCGGCAAGCGCGTGCTGTCGCTGGACCTGGCGGCGCTTTTGGCCGGCGCCAAGTTCCGTGGCGAATTCGAAGAACGCCTGAAGGCCGTGCTCAAGGAATTGGGCCAGGACGACGGCAGCAACATCGTCTTCATCGACGAGCTGCACACCATGGTCGGCGCGGGCAAGGCCGAGGGCGCGATGGACGCGGGCAACATGCTCAAGCCCGCGTTGGCACGCGGCGAGCTGCACTGCATTGGCGCGACCACACTGGACGAATACCGCAAGTACATCGAAAAGGATGCCGCGCTTGAACGCCGCTTCCAGAAGGTGCTGGTGGACGAGCCCGACGTGGAATCCACCATCGCCATCCTGCGCGGCCTGCAAGAGCGCTACGAGATACACCACGGTGTTGAAATCACCGACCCGGCCATCGTCGCCGCCGCTGAGCTGTCGCACCGCTACATCACCGACCGCTTCCTGCCCGACAAGGCCATCGACCTGATTGACGAGGCCGGCGCGCGCATCCGCATGGAAATCGATTCCAAGCCGGAAGTGATGGACAAGCTTGACCGTCGCATCATCCAGCTGAAGATCGAGCGCGAAGCCGTCAAGAAGGAAACCGACGACGCCTCCAAGCGCCGCCTGGGGGTCATCGAAGACGAGCTGGAAAAGCTGCAACGCGAATACAACGACTTCGAGGAAATCTGGAAGGCCGAGAAGGCCGCCGTGCAAGGCACGCAGGCCATCAAGGAAGAGATCGACAGCGTGCGCGCCGAAATGGCGGAATTGCAGCGCAAGGGCCAATTCGACAAGCTGGCCGAACTGCAATACGGCAAGCTGCCCGACCTGGAATCGCGCCTGAAGGCCGCCGAAGTGGGCGCCGCGCAGGCCGCGGAAAACGCAGAGGGCGACAATGGCCGTCCGCGTCTGTTGCGCACGCGTGTGGGGGCGGAAGAGATCGCCGAAGTCGTCTCGCGCGCCACCGGTATTCCGGTGTCCAAGATGATGCAGGGCGAACGCGAAAAGCTGCTGCACATGGAGGAATTCCTGCACAAGCGCGTGGTCGGCCAGGACGAGGCCGTGCGCCTGGTGTCGGACGCCATCCGCCGTTCGCGTGCGGGCTTGGCGGACCCGGCTCGGCCTTATGGATCGTTCCTGTTCCTGGGCCCCACCGGGGTAGGCAAGACCGAACTGACGCGTGCGCTGGCCGAGTTCATGTTCGACTCTGAAGAGCACCTGATTCGCATCGACATGAGCGAGTTCATGGAGAAGCATTCGGTGGCGCGGCTGATCGGTGCGCCGCCCGGATATGTGGGCTACGAAGAGGGCGGCTACCTGACCGAGGCCGTGCGTCGCAAGCCGTACAGCGTGGTGCTGCTGGATGAAGTCGAAAAGGCGCATCCGGACGTGTTCAACGTGCTGCTGCAAGTGCTGGACGACGGTCGCCTGACCGATGGCCAGGGCCGCACGGTGGACTTCCGCAACACGGTGATCGTGATGACGTCCAACCTGGGTTCGCATCACATCCAGAGCCTGGCGGGCCAGCCGTACGACGTGGTCAAGGAAGTGGTGTGGGGCGAGCTCAAGCAGACCCTGCGTCCTGAGTTCCTGAACCGTATCGACGAAGTGGTGGTGTTCCATGGGCTGGAAGCGCAGCACATCGAGTCCATCGCCCGGATCCAGTTGCGCCGCCTTGGCGCCCGGCTGGAAAAGCAGGAGATGCGGCTGGAAGTCACCGAGGCCGCGCTGGCGGAACTGGCGCGTTCCGGCTTCGATCCGGTGTTTGGCGCACGCCCCTTGAAGCGTGCCATCCAGCAGCAGATCGAAAACCCGGTCGCGCGCCTGATCCTGGAAGGCAAGTTCGGGCCGCGCGATGTCGTGCCGGTGGATTGGCGCGACGGGGAATTCGTGTTCACCCGCACGTTGCAGTAAACCGGTAGCGTTTCGGTAAACAAAAAGCCTGGCATTGAAAAATGCCAGGCTTTTTTTACGCTCTGTGCAGGACTTACTGCGCAACCGTCACGAACACCGGGTTCGAATAGAACCACAAATCGTTGTAGTTGCGCGCGTTGATCGCGTTAAAGCGCGCGACGTTGTCGGCCAGGTCCACCTTGGCGTCGGGCAGCGGTTCACCGGCCGCCGTCTCGCCGGTAACGTCAACGCCAAGATTGGTGCCGCGCAAACGCAGGTACTGGCTCTTGTCTGCCGTGATCGTGGTCTTGATGACGTTGTAGCCGTCGGCGTCCACCGTCCAGTCGGCGCGTGTGTAGCGGGCCAGCACACGGGTGGACGGGTTGGTGTCGGCGTCATATCCCGGGGTGCCGGCGGCGGCGCGTGCCCCGACGTCGCCCACGATCAGGTCCACGTGGTTGACGGTGGGCTTGACGTAGGTGGGGTTGCCGCTTTCGATCGGGTATTCGTAATGGTTGCTGTCCGGGCTGCGAAAGCGGATGGTGACTTCCACCTTTTCGCCCATGGTGGCTTGCAGTTCGCCGCCCATGTGCACGACGCCGGCCGAGCCTTGCGCCTGGAAGTCCAGCGCATCGATCAGGTCGCCGAACACGCCGAAGACCCGGCCGCTTTTCAAGCCGGCCACCACCGCCTTCATGTCGTCGCCGTCCTTCCACACATGCGTCTTGGCGTATTCGCCCGGCGCGTAGCCCGAGCTGTACAGCCCTGAGGCGGTGCGGAAGTGGAAGTCGGAATCGGCCACCGTCCAGATGCGTCGGCCTTCGCCCAGCAGCGCGTCCCAGGTGCCGCCCAGGTGCGCCACCAGATAGTCCACGCCGCCGTACGTGCGGTTGGGCAGGAACGCGTTGGTGTAGGCCGTGGCGTAGCCGCCGCGATCCGGTTCCATCTGGTTGCCGACCATGCCTTCGATGGCGAAGAAGATGCCGGGCGCCAGGTCATTCATTTCGCGCAGCTGCGCGGCGGTGTACTTGCCCGCATAACGCGACGGGTGGTTCAGCAGCATGTAGCTGTCGGGGTGCTTGTCGCGCAGCCACGCCAACGCCGCCAGCGAATCGGCATGCGTGGTGTAGGCGCGCGTCTGGCCCGCCAGGCGCGACACCAGCAAGGGGTCGAACAGGGCAGGGGCGCGGTTGGTGAACAGGTATTCGAATTCGGCCACGGCTTGCAGCGACTTGTCCGACAGCGGGTCGTCGGTGCCGATGCCGATGTTCACGTGGTCATGCGTCGGCATGTCCCATTCGAACGACGAGAAGATGATTTTGTCGGCATAGCGCCCGGCGGCCTGCGCGGTCTTGATGAACGGCACTTCATACTGCGCCATGCCGGTGGAAAACGGGATGGCGCCGCCTGCCAGCGTAGTGCCGGTATGGTCGCGTCCCGATAGCCGCAGGTGGTTTGAAATGGCCGCCCAGTCCAGCTGGTAGCGGTCAAAGGCCTGGTCCAGCGCGCTTTCCAGGCTGACCTGCGCGTCGTCGGACTGATAGGTGTGCACGTGCAGGTCGCCCGTGGTCCAGGCGCCGGTTTCGACGGGCTTGGTGGGCTCGACCGGCGGCGCCGGCTCGGTCACCACAGGCGGGGTGGGGGGCGCGACGGGTTCATCGTCGTCGTCGCTGCCACCGCAAGCGCTCAACAAGGTGACGCAAGCCAGCGACAGGGGCAAGATGGCCCGCCGCACGCGGGATACTTCGAACTGCATGGACACACTCCAACGTCTGGCGACCCGCAACGGCGGGCCGCAAAACGCCGAACTATGCCCACGACGGGTGACGCGGGCATGACAGCAGGCCACCGCGATACGACGCGGGTGCCTAACGCTTGCGCGTGCTGCCGCCCTTGGCCTTGCCCACGCCCGAGCCCGCGCCGGTGCCCGCGCCCGCGCCCGCTTCGGCGAGCGCCTGCGTGATGATGGCGTTGGCCGTCCAGCGCACCACGTCCGTGACGGCGGGCAGGTCCAGTTGCCAGATGTCTTTCAACACCAGGAACACTTCGGTGCCATACACCAGCGAAAGCGCTTGCGCCACGCGGTCCTGTTGCGCGGATGTCAATGTCTGCGCCAGCGGCGCGATGGCGCGCTTGAGGATGTCGACGCGATGGCCGCGCACCAGTCGAGGCTCGGCGGCGTCCTTGCCGGCGCTGGCTTGCGCATGCTGCTGTAGCGACACCATGATGGCCGCGCGCAGCGGCGCTTCGTGGGACGCCAGCCGGGGGTAGGCAAAGCGCAGCAGTTCGTCGACACGGGCGGCTGCGTCGGACGAGTCGGAATCCCAGGCGAGGATGGGGCCCAGGCTTTCGTCCACCACGGCCGCGATCAACGCGCTTTGGCTGGGAAAGTAGCGATACGCGGTTGCGCGCGACACCTTGGCATGTTCCGCCAATTCCGCTACCGACGGGGTGATGCCCTGGGCCATCAGCTGTTGCGCTGCGTCCAGCAAGGTCTTGCGCATGCGGGCGCGCGGCCCGTGCGGCGGTTCGCCGCTGGCCTCGGCCTGACGGCTGGCGGGCGCGATCAGCCGCGCCGTGCCGCTCGTGGCCGAACGGCTGGCCGGGATGGCGGGAGTTTGACGTGAGACAGGCGTCTCAGTATGATTCTTTCGTCTCATTTCTTGATTCTACACAGGCCTTCAGGGCCTCACATATCGAGGCGCGCACCGAGTGTAGCCGCCCGCGGAGGAGCCATGACGCATTCGAACCGGCGGGTATTTGTTGCCGCCACCTATGACACCAAGGGCCAGGAAGCCGAGTACGTGGTGGACCTGCTGCGCCGCGACGGCGTGGACGTGGTGTCGGTGGACGTGTCCACCACGGGCGCGCCCAGTGCCGCGCAGATTCAGGCGCGCGACGTCGCCGCCAGCCACCCGGGCGGGGCGGACGCCGTGTTCACCGGCGATCGCGGCACGGCCATCGCCGCCATGGCGCTGGCGTTCGAGCGCTACGTGGCCGGCCACGCCGGCATCGGCGCGCTGTTGGGCCTGGGCGGCTCCGGCGGCACGGCGCTGATCGCGCCGGCCATGCGCGCGCTGCCCATCGGCACGCCCAAGGTGATGGTGTCCACGATGGCATCGGGCAACGTCGCGCCCTATGTCGGCCCGTCCGACATCGCAATGATGTATTCCGTGACGGACGTGGCCGGGCTGAACCGCATTTCGCGCCGCGTGCTGGCCAATGCGGCGGGGGCCATTGCCGGCGCGCATCGCATGGCCGCGGCCAGCGCCACAGCCGATGATGGCCGCCCCGCCGTGGGCATCACCATGTTCGGCGTCACGACGGCCTGCGTGCAGCAGGTGACCCCGCTGCTGGAATCGCGCTATGACTGCCTGGTGTTCCACGCCACGGGCACGGGCGGGCAGTCGATGGAAAAGCTGTTGGACAGCGGCTTGCTGGCCGGCGTGCTGGACCTGACGACCACCGAAGTCTGCGACTTTCTTTTTGGCGGCGTGCTGGCCTGCACGCAAGACCGCTTCGGCGCCGTGGCCCGCACGGGCGCGCCCTATGTGGGGTCTTGCGGCGCGCTGGACATGGTCAATTTTGGCGGCATGGACACCGTTCCCGAGCGCTATCAGGGCCGCCAGTTCTATCCGCACAATCCGCAGGTGACGCTGATGCGCACCACGGTCGAGGAAAATCGACGGCAGGGCGAGTGGATCGCCGAGAAGCTGAACCAATGCAATGGACCCGTGCGCTTCTTGATACCGGAAGGCGGCGTATCAGCGCTGGATGCACCGGGCCAGGCGTTCTGGAACCCCGAGGCCGACGCCGCCTTGTTCGCGGCGCTTGAGGCCAATGTGGTGCAGACCGCCGACCGCCGCCTGGTGCGCGTGCCGTGCCATATCAACGACCCGCTGTTCGCCAGGACGGCGGTGGACCAATTTCTTGACATCGCTACCCGTTGAATTCGCTATCCATTGAATTCGCTACCCATTAAGGAAGGCCCCATGCCGCGTTTTGACCGTAACGAACTGCTGGACAAGTTTCGCGCCATGGTGCGCGCCCGCACGCCTATCGTCGGCGGTGGCGCGGGCACGGGCTTGTCGGCCAAGTGCGAGGAAGCGGGTGGCATCGACCTGATCGTCATCTATAACTCGGGCCGCTATCGCATGGCGGGACGCGGCTCGCTGGCCGGCTTGCTGGCCTACGGCAACGCCAACGAGATCGTGGTCGACATGGGCCGCGAAGTGCTGCCGGTGGTCAAGAAGACGCCCGTGCTGGCCGGCGTGAACGGCACCGATCCGTTCTGCGATTTCGATGTGTTCCTGGATGACCTGACACGCCAGGGCTTTGCCGGCGTGCAGAACTTTCCCACCGTCGGCCTGATCGACGGCACGTTCCGCGCCAACCTTGAAGAAACCGGCATGGGCTACGCGCTGGAAGTCGACATGATCCGCTTGGCCCATCAAAAGGGCATGCTGACCACGCCGTACGTTTTCAACGAGGACGACGCCGTCGCCATGTCGAAAGCGGGCGCGGACATCATCGTGGCCCATATGGGCCTGACGACGGGCGGGTCCATCGGCGCGGAAACGTCGCAGACGCTGGACGATTGCGTTGCCGCCATCGACCGCATTGCCGATGCCGCGCTGGCGGTGCGTCCGGATATCATCGTGCTATGCCACGGCGGGCCCATCGCCACCCCCGAGGACGCCGCTTACGTGCTGCGCCACTGCAAGCAATGCCATGGTTTCTACGGCGCCAGTTCGATGGAACGCTTGCCCACGGAACTGGCCTTGACCGCCGCCACCCGCGAATTCAAAAACCTGACCTTCTGAGGTTCTCATGTCGCATACCGTCTTCGTCAGTGCCGTTATCCACGCACCGCTTGAACAGGTGTGGCCGTGCTTTCGCGATTTCGACGGCCTGGCCGCCTGGCATCCGGGCGTGGCGCAAAGCCGCCTGGAAGCGGACGGGCACCATGACGCGGTGGGCAGCGTGCGGTATTTGGCGCTTAAACCATCGGGCTTTGTGCGCGAACAGTTGTTGATGCTGGACGACCCCAACGCGGCGCTGCGCTATTCGATCATTGAAACCGACCTGCCCATGCGCGACTACACGGCGGGCGTGTCCTTGCATCGCATCACGCAGTCTGAGCAGACATCGGGGCTGCCATCGGGCGAACACACGCTGGTGCAATGGTGGGCGGACTTCCGTGTCGAAGGCGCCGAGCTTGCCGATGTGGCCCATGCCGTGGGGCAGAATGTGTTCGCGGCGGGCCTGGCGGCGCTGGACGAAAAGCTGCGCGCCGGCCACGCATAGCGGATAGCGCAGTCGCCTCCGCTAGGTCAGCGGCATTTAGGTCAGCGGCATTTCGGTCAGCGGCATTTATTTCAGCAGCATTTAGGTCAGCGGCATTTCGGCCAGCGTCTTGCGGCTGGCAGGCACGCGCTTGCACCCGGCGGGCAGTGGCGCGCCGCGCAGGTAATCGTGGATCGCGCGGATCAACGCCTGCGCCGCCGGGCTTGTCGGGTATTCCTTATGGCGGATGACGCACACCGTGCGCACCACCGTCGGGCGCGCCAGCAGCGCATAGGCCAAGCCGGGTTCCTGTACCCGGGCGGCGGCCAGCGCCGGCAACAGCGCCACGCCCAGCCCGGCCTTGACCAGCGCCGCCTGCGACGTGGTGCTGGACGCTTCGTAGAACGGTGCGCCGGCCTCGATCGGCAAGTCGGCGCGGGCGCGCAGCAGCGCCATGATGCCGGTTTCGTCCACCACCCCCACCAATTTGCGCCCCGCCAGGTCCGACCAGCGCATCGTGCCCTCCCGCCCCGGCTTCAGATGCGGGTCATCGGCCCGGTACAACACGCCGAAGCGGTCTTCCAGCAAGGGTTCAAAGTGCAGACCGGGCGCATCGGCCCACCGGCTGGTCAAGCCGAAGTCCACTTCGCGCGCCGCCACCTTGCGCTGGATGCGGCCGGAATTGTCGTCGCTCAGGTATAGGCGCACGGCGGGATATTGGGCCGCGAATGCGGCCGCCGCCGGCGCGATGATTTCGGTGATGGCCGATGGCGCGGCGGCCACGCCCACGCGCCCGCGCTCCAGCGCGCCATAGCGCACCACGTCTTCGATCACGCCATCAAAATCGGCCAGCAAGCGCATCACGCGCGGCAAAAATTCTTCGCCCGCCGCGGTCAGCAGCACGCGCCGGCTGGTGCGCGCGAACAGCTGCGTGGCCAGCGCGTCTTCCAGCTGGCGCACCAGGCTGGTCACGGACGATTGGGTCTGGAACAGCCGCTTGGCGGCGTGCGTGAAGCTGGATTCCTGGGCCACCGCGACAAACGCGGTCAGGTGCTTCAAGGTGACATGCTTGGGCAGGCGATTCATTTCAAACAACGATAGATGGATCAATAAAAACAATTTTTCCAGATTGATCGGACGGACGATACTAGGGGCTTCATCCAGGCGGGACGAACATGCAACACGGAAAATTGGATCTGATCATTGAAGGCGGCTCGGTCATCGATGGCCTGGGCGGCCCGCGACGGTTGGCGGACGTAGGGGTGAAAGACGAACGCGTGGCGGCCATCGGCGACCTGGCCCAGGTCCAGGCCACGCGCCGCATCGATGCGCGCGGCAAGATCGTGGCGCCCGGGTTCATCGATTCGCACGGTCACGATGACTTGATGTTCGTGGAAAAGCCCGGCTTGCCGTGGAAGACCAGCCAGGGCATTACGTCGGTGGTGGTGGGCAATTGCGGCGTCAGCGGCGCGCCCGCGCCCTTGCCGGGCAATACGGCGGCGGCCTTGGCGCTGCTGGGCGAAACGCCGCTGTTTGCCGACATGCACGCCTATTTCGATACCCTGCGCGCGCAGCAACCCATGATCAACGTCGCGGCGCTGGTGGGCCACGCCAACCTGCGCCTGGCCGCCATGCGCGACCCGACCGCCACGCCAACGCCGGACGAGCAGGACACCATGCAGCGCATGCTGGACGATGCGTTGACGGCCGGCGCGGTGGGTTTCAGCACAGGGCTGGCCTACCAGCCGGGCGGCGCCGCGCAACAAGATGAACTGGACGGCCTGGCCCGCGTGGCGGCCGCGCACGGCGCGCTGCACACCAGCCACATCCGCAACGAAGGCGACGAGGTTGAAGCCGCCGTGGACGAGGTGCTTTCCGTCGGGCGCAACACGGGCTGCGCCACGGTGCTGTCGCACCACAAGTGCATGATGCCGCGCAACTGGGGCAAAAGCCGCGTCACGCTGGCCAACATCGACCGCGCGCGCGCCGAGGACATCGACGTGGCGCTGGACATCTACCCGTATCCCGGCAGCTCGACGATCCTGATTCCCGAACGCGCAGACAGCATCGACGACATTCGCATTACGTGGTCGGTACCGCATCCGGAATGCAGCGGCGAATCGCTGGCCGACATTGCCGCGCGCTGGGGCTGCGACAAGACGCAGGCCGCACAGCGGCTGTGCCCGGCAGGCGCCATTTACTTCGCCATGGACGAGACGGAAGTGCAGCGCATCTTTCAACACGAATGCTGCATGGTCGGGTCGGACGGCCTGCCCAATGATGCGCACCCGCATCCGCGCCTGTGGGGCAGCTTCACGCGGGTGCTGGGCCGCTATGTGCGCGAGGCCGAATTGCTGACGCTTGAAGCCGCCGTGGCCAAGATGACGGCGTTGCCCGCGCGCGTGTTCGGGCTGTCCGGGCGCGGCCGGCTCAGCGTGGGCGCCTGGGCGGACATCGTGGTGTTCGACGCGGACACCGTGGGCGATTGCGCCACCTGGGACGCGCCGACGCTGCCGTCCATTGGCGTGGAACACGTGCTGGTCAATGGCCAACCGGTATTCCCGGAAACGCCGGGCATGAACCGCCCCGGCAAGATCTTGCGGCGCGAAGCTACATACAAAAACCCCAAGGAGACAAACCCATCATGATGCAAAAGACATTGATTACCCTGGCGCTGGCGGCGCTGTTGCCCACCGCCCACGCCGCGTTCCCGGACCATCCCATCACCCTTATCGTGCCGTTCCCGGCGGGTGGCCCCACCGACATCGTCGGCCGTGTCGCGGCGGCCAAGGCGGGCGAGATCCTGGGCCAGCAGATCGTGGTGGAAAACCGTACCGGCGCGTCCGGCACCATCGGCATGGCGGCCACGGCGCGCGCCAAACCCGACGGCTACACCGTGGGCCTGGCCACCGTCAGCACGCACGGCACCGCGCCGCACTTGTTCCCCAACCTGGCCTACGACCCGGTCAAGGATTTCACGCCGATCAGCAACCTGGTCACCAGCCCCAATATTCTTAGCGTCAACCCGAGCTATCCGGCACGGACGCTGGCCGATTTTGTGGCGCACGTGCGCGCCAATCCGAACAAGGACGGCTACGCCAACGCGGGCGCGGGCGGGGTGAACGACTTGGGCATGATCTGGTTCTTGCAGATCATCCGCGGCAAGATGAACAGCATTTCGTACCGGGGCTCGGCGCCGGCGTTAACCGATACGGTGGGCGGCGTGGTGCCGGTCATCTTCGATAATTTCCCGTCGTCGCTGCCGTATGTGAAAAGCAAGCATCTGCACGCGCTGGCCATCACGGGCACCGAGCGCAACCCGCGCCTGCCTGATGTGCCGACGTTCGCCGAGCAGGGTTACAAGGACTACGACGTCACGGCCTGGTACGGCGTGGTGGGCCCGGCCGGCATGCCCGCCGATGTGCGCGACAAGCTGGCCCAGGCGTTTGCGCAAGCCGTGCGCGACCCGGCCACGGCGGCGAAGATGGAGGAAACGGGTGCCTTTGCACTGGGCAATACGCCGGCGGAATTCGCGGAACAGATTCGCACGGAACGCGACCGCTGGAAAACGGTGATCGACCGCGCGCAGATCAAGCTGCAATGAGATCTGGCTGCGATGCGGGCCGGCTGTGATGCGATCAAGCTGCGATGCGATCAAGCTGCAATGAGATCGATCCGCGCGAGACCAAGCCGCAATCAGCAACTGGGGCCGGGCTGCGGCAGGTCCCGGCTGCGATAGTGTCGGGCGCAGCGCCGTAGCCTTAGTACACGTCGCGCCGGTAACGGCCGGCGTGCAGCAACGCCTGCAAGGCGTCGTCGCCCAGCACGTCTTGCAGTGCCGCGTCTACCCCGGACGCCATGCCTTGCAGGCTGCCGCAGACGTAGATGGCGGCGCCGTCCGCCACCCAGGCGCGCAACGCATCGGCTTGCTCGCGCAGCACGTGTTGCACGTAGCGGCGCTGGGCTTGGTCGCGCGAATAAACGGTGTCCACGCGTTCCAGCGTGCCGTCCGCTTTCCAGACGTCGATGTCGGCGCGGCAAAACGCATCGTGCGCGGCGTTGCGTTCGCCAAAGATCAGCCAGTTGCGCCGATGCCCCGCCGCGCGTCGCGCCTTGATCAGCGCGCGCAGGCCAGCCAGCCCGGTGCCGTTACCCACCAATATCATCGGGCGGCCATCGTCCGGCGCATGGAAGTTGCGATTGGTGCGTACGCGCAGATCGATCTGATCGCCCACCTGCGCCACCTGTGTCAGCCAGCCGCTACCTACGCCCAGGCCGCCGTCTGCCCCGGGCATCTGGCGCACCAGCAGGTCAATGGCCCCCTCTTCCGGCAGCGACGCAATGGAATATTCGCGGTGTGCTTGCAGCGGCCCGTCGCGTTCCAGCCGGGGGCCGATTTCCGCGATATCGCCAGCCAGCCAACTTGGCGTGCCGTGGGCCGGCGGGGTTAGCGTCAACAGGTAGCAAGGCCCGCCTGCGCTGCCGGGGTTTTGCAGCGTGCGCGCTGCGAGCCGCCACGGTTCGTAGTCCGGCGCCTGCCAATCGGGCAGGTCGCTGCGGCCGGTCAACAGGCTCAGGTGATGTTGCCAGTGGCGCAGCGCAGCGGGGTCGCCGTTGTCCACTTCCACCATGTCGAACAAGGGCGTAGCGCCCTGGGCGTGCAGCCAGTCGTTCAGCTGATGCCCAAAACCGCAGAACCGCGTGTATTCGCTATCGCCCAGCGCCAGCACCGCAACCTGCACACCGGCCAATGCCCGCGAGGGCGCGGCCTGCATCTGGCTGGCAAAGGCGGCTGCGGCGTCGGGCGGATCGCCTTCGCCATAGGTGCTGACCACGAACAGCACGCGGCGGTAGACGGGCGATTGCCCCGACAAGCGCGCCACATCCAGCTGCCCCAGCGACGCCACATGCACCGTCAGGCCGCCCGCGCGCAGTGATTGCGCGGTTTGTTCGGCCAGGGCCTCCGCATAGCCGGTCTGGCTGGCATATGCGATCAGCACGGCATCGGAATCAGAACCCCAGTCGGCGTTCAGGCTCAAGGCGGCCAGCGCCCGCGCCTGGCTGGCCTGATGCCGCCGCGCGCGGCGCCACGCCCACAGGCACAGCAGCAGCCACACTGCCACCACGCACGCTGCGGCGAACAATCGGGTAGGGCTCATCGGGTCAGGAAGTTTGGGCCAGCGCCTGAAACGCCGGGGTGGCGACGACGCGGTAATCGTGGGCGTCGCGCAGGATGAACAGGGCCGCCAGGTCGTGGCGGCGGGCGTAGGCCAGGCCGTCGGCCTCGCCCAGCACCGTCAAGACCGTGGCCAGCGCGTCCGCCTGCATGCATTCGGCGTGCAGCACGGACACGGACGCCACGTTGTTGCGCACCGGCTGCCCGCTACGCGGATCGATGGTGTGGGCATAGCGTGCGTCGCCGCTGCCAGCGTGTCGCCGATAGTCGCCGGACGTGGCGATGCAAAGGTCTTGCAGGGGCAAGGCCAGCGCGTGCTCGTCGCTGGCATCCGGCACCTCGATCGCGACGCGCCAGGCTTGGCCATCGGGCCGCCTGCCGCGCGCGCGCAATTCGCCGCCCACTTCCACCAGGTATTGCGAGATACCGAGCGCGTCCAGCGCCAAGGCCGCGCGGTCCACGCCATGGCCTTTGGCAATGGAAGACAGATCCAGATATGTGCCGCCGGCTTGCATGGCGGCTTGCCGTGCCACGTCCAGCGGCACGCGGCGCCAACCGCAGCGCGCGCGCGCCGCGTCGATGGCGGCAGGCGAGGGCGGTTCAAACGCGCGCTGATGCGCGCCAAAGCCCCAGGCGTTGACCAGCGGCCCCACCGTTGGGTCATACGCGCCGCCGCTGTCCTCGGCCAAGGCCAGGGCATGGCGCAGCACGTAGAAAAAACCGTCGGGCAGCACCTGCCAGCCTTCTGGGGCCCGGTTGAACCGCGTGATGTCGGAGGCCGATTCCCAGGTACTCATCTGCGCCACGACGTCGTCCAGCGCCGCCTGGATAGCGCGGCGCGCGGCGTCACTGTCGATGCCGGCCGGCAGCGCCAGGCGTGCGGACCACGTTGTGCCCATGGTCGCGCCCGCCAACGCTGCCAGCGCGGGCTGTGCGGGCGGGGCAGGCAGCGCGGTCGGCGCGGACCACGTGGCCACGGCGGGCAACGCTGACAAGGCTGGCGACGCTGACAACGCTGGCGATGCTGACAACGCTGGCGATGCGGGGCGCGCCGCCGGCATGGCGCCATAGCTTACGCGCACGGCGGGGGGCGCCGTGCCGCTAGGCGCATAGGACCGGGCTGCCGACACGCGCGCGCCTCAGGGTTGCAGCACTTCGACGGTGCCGGCGTAGGACAGGCGGCGCTTGGTTGCCTTCGGCACGCTGACCTTGCCGTCTTCCATGCCGGCCTCGATCCAGTACAGGCCGGGCTGCGGCCACTTGACCGAGAACTTGCCGTCCTTGTCGGTGGTCAGCTTGATCTCGCCGACCTTGTCGCGATAGCGGCTACCGCCGGGCACGACGTTGACTTCCAGGTTGGCGGCGGGCTGGCCGTCCAGCAGCATCTGGAAGCTGGCCGCTTCGTCCGTGAATAAATCGTTCGGGTGCGTGACCGGCGCCAGCTCCAGGCCACGGCCCACCGGCTTGATGGTCGACGGCTTGCCCGCCGTCACGAACGTTTCGACTCGGCCCAGGCTTTGGGACACTTCCAGTTCTTGCGCGTTGGCGGGTACCGCCTGCGCCATGCCTTCGACCTTGCCGAAGTAGCGCTTGTTCTTGCCGTCTTCCTTCCAGCGCGCAAACACGCCGTCGTTGACCACGGCCACGCGATACGTGCCGCTTTGCTTCAGTTGCAGGTCGAACGTGCTGCGCAGCTTGCCACGGTTCAGGTTTTCGGCTTCGGCGGGGTTGCCGTCCGGCGCGATGACGGCCAGGCCGTCCAGGCGCATCGGCGCATGGTTGAAGTAGAACTTGTCGTTGCCGACGGCGGCGTCAACGGTGATCCAGCTGTCGGTGCCCGACAGCACGGTGGACGACGGCACGATCCACACGTCATGCGCGTGGGCGGCAAAGGGCAGGCACAGCGCCAGGGCGGCGGCCAGTTTGGCGGCGGATTTCATGGTTGCGGTCCTTGAAGGCATGTGGGGCATCAGGGTTTGAGGTTGAGCGCGATGGCGCCCAATTCGTGTTCGCCTTGCGCGGTCAGTTGTTCGGCCTTTTGCGCGGGCCACTGGAAGGGAATGCGCACCAATTCACGGCCGCCGACTTCACGCGCCGCTTCCACCACGACCGCGTACTGGCCGGGTTTGAGCGATGCCAAGGGCTTGGAGGCCGCGTCAAAGCTCAGCGTGTGCTTGCCCACGGGCTTGGTCGCGCCGCTGACTCCGTCCACCGGGAACTGCTGGTTGCGGCCGCTGCGGCGCCACCATTGGCGCATGTCCTTGAGCCACTCGGTGCCTTCGTTGTTCTTCTTGGCCACGTCGTACCAGACGGCCAGGTCGGCGGCCACGCTCTGGTCGGGGTTTTCGATCCAGATCGCGACGTACGGGCGGTGGTATTCGGCCACATCCAGGCGCGGCACCTCGATGGACAGGCCGATGTCGGCCGCATTGGCCGTTCGGGCGATCGCGCCGGCCAAGAGGGCCGACAACAACAGTTTGCGCATGGAAATCTCCAGGGGCGGATCGAAGGAATCAGGGGACGAGCATCAGTGGATGAAGAGCAGCGCCAGGACGACGGGAATCACGACGCCCAGCCCCACCATGGGCCAGGTGGCGCTGCGGTTGCCGGCGTGCATCTTCAGCAGCACCAGCCCGGTCAGCGAAAAGACCAGACAGGCAACGGCGAAGATGTCCAGGAACCAGCTCCAGGCCAGGCCGGTGTTGCGGCCCTTGTGCAAATCGTTCAGGTAAGACACCCATCCGCGATCGGTGCGCTCGTATTCGACATCGCCGCTGGCGCGGTCGATGGACAGCCAGGCGTCGCCGCCCGCGCGGGGCAATGACAGGTAGACCTCGTCGGCGGACCATTCGGCGGCCTTGCCCGCGGCCCCGGCATCCAGCGTATCGTCCAGCCAACGTGCGACAGGGGCCGGCAACGGCGCCTTTTTCTGGCCGGACGGCGCGGTCAGTTGCTTAAGGACGGGGCCGGGCAATTGCGCTTGCCGGCTCGTTACCACCGCACGGGATTCGATGTGCGACGCGTTGTTCAGCGTGAGGCCGGTGACGGCAAACAGCAGCATGCCCAGCAGGCATAGTGCCGAGCTGATCCAATGCCATTGATGCAGCGTCTTGAGCCAGTAGGCCCGGCGCCGTGGAGTGGGTTGACTGTCCATGCGGGATTCGGTTTGAAGCGGCGGATTCTAACATTTAATGAGAATTACTCGTATAAAAGGCCGGGCGGTTCACGGACGCTGATTTCAATCGATTTCGAAGGCGGCGCGGGGGCAAAGCGGGTGGCGCGTTGACGGTTCACACGCGCCGGCGCGTTGACGATCCCTACGCCGCTGCGCGTTGACGGTTGTTGCGCGGCTGCGCCTTGGGCGCGTTATGCTGCTGCTGGTCTTTTGCCTTGCGCGCCAGCCGATGTCAGGCGCCCCGACTTATGTCTGCCTATCAAACCCTGATCCCGTTGAATTTCCTGGCCGTGGGCCTGGGCGCCGTGCTGGGTGCCTGGACGCGTTGGCTGGTCAGCCTGTGGTTGAACGTCGAGTCGTGGCCATGGGGCACGTTCACGGTGAATCTGGCGGGCGGTTATTTCGTGGGCGTGGCGTTGGCGCTGGTGGCCGGGCACCCCGAATGGCCGACGTGGATCCGGCTGGGCGCCATCACCGGGTTCATGGGAGGCTTGACGACGTTTTCCACCTTCTCGGCGGAAACCGTATCGATGCTTGAACGCGGCGCGTATGGTACGGCGCTGGGCTATGCGGGGGTGAGTCTGGCGGGGTCCTTGGCGCTGACGGCGGCGGGCATCGCCACGGTGCACTGGCTGCGCTAGGGGCAAGGCGCGATGCGCGATGCGCAGGGCGTTAGGCGTAAGGCGGTAGGCGTCAGGCGCCACGTTTAACTGCCGCGGCAAAACGCTGGGGTTAGGTGCTACGGCCAAGCGCTACGGTCAAGCGCTACGGCCAAGCGCTACGGCCAAGCGCTACGGCCAAGCGCTACGGCCAAGCCCTGCCGCTACGCGCGGGCGGCGGGCTTGCGCCCGCCGCGTTCACGCGTTAATCGGCGCGGGGGTTCAACACGCGAGCGGCTTGCAGGCCGCTGCGCACCGCGCCTTCCAGCACGCCGGGGTAGCCGGTGTCGGTCCAGTCGCCCGCCAGGGCCAGCGTGCGCCATGGGGTGGTGTTCAGCGGGCGCGTCACGCCCGGCACCGCCGCGAAAGTGGCGCGCTTTTCAATGAGCAGTTCGGCCGCCGTCACTTCTGGCATGGCGGGCAAACGCGCGGGATGGCGCGCCGCCTGTTCGGCCACCTGGTCGATCAGCGCTTCGATCACCTGGCGCCGGTTGCGTTCGGCGATGCTGGTGGCGGCGCTGGCCACCACGGCAAATTCGCCCGCCTTGGCGTCACCCGCCAATTGCGCACGGTCAAAAACCCATTGCCCCACATGCCCGCGCGCGGCTTCCTCGCGCAGCATCATCATGGGCTCGGGCAGCCGCCAGGGTTCGGCCAGGCGCACGTTCAGCGTGGCGATGGGCAGGTAGTCAAAGGCCTTTAGCGCTTCCAGCAGGCCGGTCGCGCCGGCCTGGCGCAAGGGCGCGTCCAGCAAGCGAGCCGCGTACGTCGGGGGCACGGCCAGCACGGCGGCGTCAAAGCGTTCCTGGTTGACCACAATGCCGTCGTCCGACGGATGCAGCTGGCGCACTGTGTTGCCGTAGCGCATGGTGACCTGGCGCGCCGCGGCGTCGGGCCACAGCGCCGACAGGTCGGTGCAGGGCAGCAGCAGATCGCTGTCTTCGCGCGTGCCCGCCAGGCTGTCGCGCAACACGCGCGCGAACAGCGTGGCGCTGGCGGTGGCGCATGGGGTGTTCAGCGCCGCCAGGCACAGCGGTTCCCAAAGCTGCCGGATCAGCGCATCGGACTGCGCGTGATAGTGCAGCAGATGCAGCACCGTCCAGTCGCGCGGCGGTGACCAGGACATGGCTTTCAAACCGCGCATCAGGCGCAGCGACGCATAGCGGTCGGCCCAGCTCAGGCCGCGTGCAAACAGCAAGGCGGCGGCCATGTGCAGGGGCGCGGGCAGCCGGGGCGCGGACAGGCGAAAGCGCCCGTCCAGGCTGGCCAGCCGCAGCTGCCGGCGCATCAGCAGCGCATCGGGGTTGCGGCCCACGCGGCGCATCAGCGCCAGCGTATGCCGGTAGGCGCCCGACAAAATGTGCTGGCCGTTGTCCAGCGGCGCTTCAAACGATTCATGGAAGACGCGGCGCGCGCGGCCGCCGGGCGTGTGGCCGGCTTCAAACACCGTGACCTTGGCGCCGGCTTCGCGCAGCGCGATGCAGGCCGCCAAGCCGGCCCAGCCCGCGCCGATTACCGCCGCCTTCACCGCGCCAGCCGGCGGACCAGTCCGCGTCCGCCGCCCACCCACGTTTTCCAGGCCAGCCACAGCTTGCGCAGTGGCGTGAGCGAGATGCGCTGGTGCAGCACCTGCCAGTTGTCGCGCTCGATTTCATCAAGCAGCGCGTAGTAGATGGCCGCCATCATCAAGCCCGGCCGCTGCGAACGGCGGTCGACCTCGGGCAGGTTGCTCATGGCTTCGCGATAGAGTTCGCGGGCGCGATCGGCCTGGAACTTCATCAGCGCGCTGAAGCGCTCGGAGTATTCGCCATTCAGGATGTCCGAGGCCTTGACCTCGAATTGCTGCATGTCGTTGACCGGGATGTAGATGCGGCCCCGGCGCGCGTCGTCGCCGACGTCGCGGATGATGTTCGTCATCTGGAACGCCAGGCCCAGCTTTTCGGCATAGACCAGCGTCTTGGGATCGCTATAGCCGAACACGCCGGCGGACAATTCGCCCACCACGCCGGCCGCGTGCCAGCAGTATTTGCGCAGGCCGGGCCAGTCCAGGTAGCGCGTCTGGTCCAGGTCCATTTCCATGCCGTCCACCACGGCCAGCAAGCGTTCGCGGGTGATGGAACAGGTTTGCAGGTGCGGTTGCAGCGCGCGCGTCACGGGGTGATCGGGCTTGCCGTCGAACATCTGGTCGACCTGCGTGCGCCACCAGGCCAGCTTGATGCGGGCCAGCGACGGGTCGGTGCATTCGTCGACCACGTCGTCCACTTCGCGGCAGTAGGCGTAAAGCGCCGTGATCGCGCGGCGGCGTTCGGGCGGCAGGAACAGGAATGAGTAGTAGAAGCTGGAACCGCTTTTGGCGGCTTTCTCCTGGCAATATTCGTCAGGGGTCATAGATAGGCAGGGCCTGTTACTTGATAGAGCGCCACAGCATGATGGCCCAGTCTTTGGCGCCCAATTCGGGGCGGTTCATGAATACATCGTAGCCGCTCGCCTCGATACGCTCCAGCACGCGCAGCCCGCCTTGCACCACCAGGCGCAGCTCCAGGCCGATGCGGCCGGGCAGGCGGCGCGCCAGCGGAGCGCCGAAGTGTAGCAGCGCACGCGTGCGTTCGACCTCGAAGGCCATCAGCTCGCGCCATTGCGGGGTCAGCCGGCACGCCGCCAGGTCTTCTTCGGTAATGCCGTGGCGGCGCAGGTCTTCTTGCGGCAGATACACGCGCTGCTTGTGCCAATCGACCCGCACGTCCTGCCAAAAGTTCACCAGCTGCAAGCCGGTGCAGATGGCGTCGCTTTCGGCCACGTCCTGGGGGCTGCACGCGTCGAACAGATGCAGCATCAGGCGGCCCACCGGGTTGGCCGAGCGCGTGCAGTAGTCGGCAAGCGTGGCGTAGTCTTCGTAGCGCTTGACGGTGATGTCCTGCTCGAATGCGGACAGCAGGTCGTAGAACGGCGTGATGGGCAGTTGATGGCGCGCGATGGTCTTGGCCAGCGGCGTAAAGATGTCGGCCAGCGGCGGCAAGCCCGGCGCGGGCGTCACGCCCGGTTCGGCGCCGATGCGGTGCAGTTCGGTGCGGAAAGCCGCCAGTTGCGCCAGCCGTTCTTCGTCGGACGCGCTGCCTTCATCGGCAATATCGTCCGCGGCGCGGGCAAACCGGTAGATATCGGTCACGGCGCCGCGCAGCCTGCGCGGCAACAGCAGCGAGGCGACGGGAAAGTTCTCGTAGTGATCGATGGACATGGATAGCGGTACAGAGGGCGGTCCCGGGACGGGATCGCACCATTTTAGAGTAGTCGCCTTTGGGGGCGCGATGCCATCAGAGATGTCATTGCAGATGCCCTCCCTCTCGGGCGGCGATCAGTTAGACTTAAGCGCCACAGGATCCCACACCATGCCGCGCCCCATATCCGCCACCGTCTCCGTCTCCGCGCTTGCGCACAATCTTGCCACCGTGCGCCACCATCTTGAACAGACCGCCGCCGCCGCGGGCGGGTTGCCGCCGTCCATCTGGGCAGTCATCAAGGCCAATGCCTACGGCCATGGCATCGAGCAGGCGGTGACGGGGTTTTCCAAGGCGCAGGGCCTGGCCATGCTGGACCTGGACGAGGCCGTGCGCTGCCGCGAGGCCGGTTGGGGCGGCCCGATCCTGCTGCTGGAAGGGTTCTTCAAACCCGCCGACCTGGATCTGGTCGACCGCTATCACCTGAGCACCACGGTACACAATCGCGAGCAGCTGGACATGCTGTCGCGCGCCCGTTTCACCCGGCGCGTGGATGTCATGCTCAAGCTCAACAGCGGCATGAACCGCCTGGGTTTCAGCCCGGCTTCCTACCCCGCTGCCCATGAACGCGCCATGTTGCTACAGCAGCAGGGCACGCTGGGGTCGGTGGGCAAGATGACGCACTTTGCCTGCGCCGACGGCCCCCAGGGCGTGAGCGAGCAGCTGGCCCTGTTTAATTCGGTGACGCATAAGATGCCCGGCACCATCAGCGTCTGCAACTCGGCCGCCACGCTGCGCTTTGCCGACATCGCCGTCAGCTCGCCCACGCAGACCCATTGGGTGCGCCCGGGCATCTGCCTGTACGGCGCGTCGCCGTTCGCGGATGCCGAAGCCGCGTCCTTCGGCCTGAAGCCGGCCATGACGCTGGCCTCTGAAATCATCGCCGTGCAGGAACTGAAGGCGGGCGATTCCGTGGGCTACGGTGCGATTTTCCGCGCCGAACGCGCCATGCGGATCGGCATCGTCGCCTGCGGCTACGCCGACGGCTACCCGCGCCACGCCACCACCGGCACGCCCGTGGTCGTGGCGGGCATCCGTACGCAATTGGTCGGCCGCGTGTCGATGGACATGCTGATCGTCGACCTGGACCCGATTCCCGCCGCCGGTGTCGGCGCGCCCGTCGTGTTGTGGGGCGAAGACGGCCCCTCGGTGGACGAAGTGGCACAGGCCGCCGGCACCATCGGCTACGAATTGCTGTGCGCCCTGGCGCCACGCGTGCCGGTCAGCCGCGACGCCTGAGCGTATCGCCGCCCGACCTGGCCGATTTTGGCCGGGTGTCCGGTGGGCAGAAATTGCTACGCAATTTACAAGACAGCCATCCCCGGATGGTGTCTACTTGGAACACCGGGCGCCCACGCGCCCGTTTTTGACCCAGCAATCTGACGACGAGGTTTCAATCCATGAAGGACAAATGTGTGCTCATTACGGGCGCCACCAAGGGCATAGGCTGGGCGCTGACGCAGCGTCTGTCCGACATGGGCTGTCATGTGGTCGGCATTGCGCGCAACACCACCGATGTGGACTTTCCCGGCTATCTGTATGCCTGTGACCTGGCTGACGCCGGCCGCACCGAGGAAGTGCTGCGCGAAATCCGCGAGAAGTTTCCGGTGGACGCCGTGGTCAACAACGTGGGCATTGCGTCGCCGCAGCCCTTGGGCGAAATCGACCTGGCCACGCTGTACAACGTGCTGGACCTGAATGTGCGCGTGGCGGTGCAGGTCACCCAGGCGTTCATCGAATCCATGAAGGTGCGCCGCGCCGGCCGCATCGTCAACGTGGTCAGCCGCGCCATCCATGGCGGGTTGGACCGTACGGCGTACTCGGCCGCCAAGAGCGCACTGGTGGGCTGCACCCGCACGTGGGCGCTTGAGCTGGCCGAATACGGCGTGACCGCCAACGCGGTTGCGCCCGGCCCGATTGAAACGGAAATGTTCCGCGCCACCCGCCCGGCAGGTAGCGATGGCGAAAAGCGCGCGCTGGCCTCCGTGCCCATGAAGCGCCTGGGCACGCCGGCCGAAGTGGCGGCCGCCATTGCTTTCCTGCTGTCGGACGACGCGGGGTTCATTACCGGCCAGGTGCTGGGCGTGGACGGCGGCGGCAGCGTGGCCGGCCGATCCTGATCACGGTCAGGTCCAAACAAAAAGCGCACCGGAATTAGTCGGTGCGCTTTTTTTCTGCGCGTTTGATGCGTCGCGGATTCAGTAGGGGCCTTTGCCCGCCGCCACCGGCCGCACGTCCTTGAATTCGCCGGCCAGGTTTTCCGCCGCGCGCGCCAGCAACACGGCATCCACGCCGACTGCCACGAAGGTCGCGCCCAACGACAGGTAGTGCTTGGCCTGCGCCACGCCGCTGTGCAGGATGCCCGCGGCCTTGCCCGACCGCACGATGCGCGCAATGGCCTGGTCGATGGTTGCCAGCACCTCGGGGTGGTCCGGCTGGCCTAAAAAGCCCATGCCCGCGGACAAATCGGCCGGGCCGATGAAGGCCCCGTCCACGCCATCCACCGCCAGGATGTCGTCCAGCGCGTCGATGCCGGCCGGCGTTTCAATCTGCACCAGCACGCACATCTGATCGTTGGCGCGTTCCAGGTAGTTGGGGATGCGGTTCCAGCGCGAGGAACGCGCCAGCGCGCTGCCCACGCCCCGGATGCCGGCCGGCGGATAGCGCACCGCCGCCACGGCCGCGCGCGCTTCGTCGGCGGACTGGATCATCGGCACCAGCAAGGTCTGCGCGCCGGTGTCCAGGATCTGCTTGATCTGCACCGGGTCGTTCCACGCCGGGCGCACCACGGGCGCCACCGGATAGGCGGCCACGGATTGCAATTGCGACAAGGTGGTCTGCAAGGTGTTCGGCGCATGTTCGCCGTCGATCAGCAGCCAGTCGAAGCCGGCCCCCGCAATGATTTCAGATGTGTAGGCGCTGGCCAGGCCAGCCCACAGGCCGATCTGGGGTTGGCGGTCGCGCAAGGCTTGCTTGAAGGTATTGGTCAGGATGTCCATGGACGGCGTGCCGTGTTAGTTGAAATGACAGTTGACGGAACCCAGCGCCCCGTAATCGACGTGGAAGGTGTCGCCCGGCCGGGCGGCAACGGGGCGAGTGAAGGAACCCGACAGAATGATCTCGCCCGCTTCAAGCGCCACGTCGTGGGCGGCCAGCTTGTTAGCCAGCCATACTACGCCATTGGCCGGGTGATTCAAGACGCCCGCCGCCACGCCGGTTTCTTCGATCACGGCGTTGCGCGACAAAATCGCGCCGACCCAGCGCAGGTCGAAATCGCCCATCTTTATAGGCCGCCCGCCCATCACCACGCCTGCGTTCGCCGCATTGTCGGCGATGGTGTCGAATACCTTGCGCGGCCGCTTGGTATCGGGGTCGATGCCGTGCGAGCGCGCGTCGATGATCTCCAGCGCGGGGATCACGTAGTCCACCGCGTCATACACCTGGAACAGCGTCACGCGCGGGCCTTGCAGCCGCTTGCCCAGCACGAAGGCCAGCTCGACTTCCAGACGCGGCAGGATGAAGCGGCCGGCGGGAATGGTGCCGCCGTCCTCGAAGAACATGTCGTCCAGCAGCATGCCGAAATCGGGCTCGTCGATCTGCGATGACTGCTGCATCGCGCGGGACGTGAGACCGATCTTGTGACCGCGCCGGGTGCGGCCTTCGGCCAGCTTGATGTCCATCCAGGCGCGCTGGACGGCGTAGGCGTCGGCGATATCGATGTCGGGATGGTCCAGCGAAATCTGGCGGATCTGCGTCCGCGTGCGTTCTGCTTCATGCAGGCGCGCGGCGATGCTGCGTACGGTTTGGGTGTCTAGCATGGAAGGTCCGGATTAGGGTTAAGACGGGAAGGGCGCCAGCGTGTTGACCAGCCTTCCGACGCCTTCGATTTCCGTCACGACCACGTCGCCGGGCATGACGTTGACGATGCCGTCCGGCGTGCCGGTCAGGATCAGGTCGCCTGGGGACAAGGTCATGAAACTGCTGAAATATTCAATCAGCGCAGGCACGTCGAACACCATGTCGCGCGTGTTGCCAAGCTGGGTCTGAACGCCGTTGACCGTGGTGCGCAGCGTCAGGTTCATGGGTTCGGGCACATCGTCGCGGTCCACCAGCCAGGGGCCCAGCGGCGTGCAGGTATCGCGGTTTTTCACGCGCAGGTTCGGGCGATACCAGTTTTCAAGGTAGTCGCGCAGCGCATAGTCATTGGCCACCGTGTAGCCCGCGACATAGTCGTAGGCCTGCCCGCGCGTGACGTTGCGCGCCGTCTTGCCGATGACCACGGCCAGCTCGCACTCGTAGTGCATGAAGGCCACGTCGGCCGGGCGCAGCGTGTGCGCGCGATGGCCCACGAACGTGTTGGCGGCCTTCAGAAAACCCAGCGGCTCGTCGGGCGCCTTGAACGCCAGTTCCTTGGCGTGATCCGCGTAATTGATGGCCAGTGTGAAGGTGGTGCGCGGTTCGATGGGCGGCAACCATGTCACCGCGTCTTCGGCCAGGACGCGCCCGTCCGGCAGCAGTACGCTGCCCGGCGCGCCGTCGGCTTCGGTGACGGAGTGGATGACGCCTTCGTAAGAGATGCGTGCGTGTTTCATGGTGATGTCCTCAGGTTGCGGCCAACGTGTTGCCCAGCGTGCCGACCTGCGCGATGCGGATGTCATAGCGTTGCCCCGCGCGCACGCGTGGCGCATCGTGCGGCGTACCCACCAGCAGGATGTCGCCGGCGTCAAAGCTCATGAATTCGGTCACGTCGGCGATCAGGCGCGCAACGGGGCGGAACAGGTCGGCCGTGCTGGCGCGCTGCCTGACGACGCCGTCCACCAGCACTTCGATGTCCAACGCATCCGGATTGATTGCCGGCGATACCGGCGCCAGCGTGTCGGCGATGGGGCAGAACCCATCGCGGCACTGTTGTTTGAGGGCGGGCCGGAAATAGCTGTCGTGCGGCACGCAAAGGTCCGCCACCACGCGATAGCCCGCCACGTAGTCCAGCGCATCCGCCTGGCTGACGCGGCTGGCGCGGCGCGCGAACACCACGCCCAGGCAGGCGCCTACCTGCACCTCTTGCACATCGGCGGGTAGCGTGATGGTGTCGCCGTCGCGCGCATAGGTGTTGGCGGGCTTGATGTACAGCACGGGTGCGCGCGGGGCGGCCTTGTAGGGCGGCGCGTTGACGGCGTCGCCCAATGCGTCAAGCGACTGGCGCGTGTTAAGCGCCACACCGACCACGGTGCGCGGCGGCTGCGCCAAGGCCGCGCTGGCCGCTTCGGCGCGCTGCGCAAGATAGTGGCGGTAGTTGTTGTGCTTGTAGTTCAGCACCGGGTCCGCTTCTTCGATCTGCATCGAAATGCCCAAGGGCCGCATGGCCAGGTGCGGCGCCAGCGCGGTGTTCAGCGCGAGGAACACCCGCTCGCCCAACGCGGCCTTTTGCGCGTCGGTGCGGCCGTGGCCGATGCGCAGCACCACGTGCACGAACGCGTTGTCGGGGTGGCCGTCCACGATCAGGCAGTCGTCCACACGCAGTGCCCGGGTGCGGGCGCCTGCCAGCGGAAACAAGCTGCCGTCGCCGACGGCGGCGCCTTGCACCGCGCGCATCAGCGCACGGGTATCCAGGGCAAGGTTGCCTGAATACTCGATCCAGATATGGGGCATGGTGTCTCCGCCAAAATAGTTAGCATGTTAATTAGAATAGCGGGAAAGCGGACCGGCGGCAATGCGCCAGACGCGCGATGCGACCCGGGAATCCCGCCGTTGACAGCGCCATCCCGGCAGCATAAAGTTAACGTGTTAATTAAATGGGGCGACGCATTGCGCCGCGATAAGAACGAGGAGCCGCACGTGAGCATCAAGCATTGGATCAACGGCCAGCAGGTCGATAGCGCTGACCGGTTCGTCACCTACAACCCCGCCACGGGCGAGGCCATTGCCGAAGTGGCGGCGGGCGGGCAGAAAGAAATCGACGCGGCCGTGGCGGCGGCGGCGGACGCGTTTCCCAAGTGGGCCAACACGCCCGCCAAGGAGCGCGCGCGGTTGATGCGCCGCCTGGGCGAACTTATCGACGCCAACGTGCCGCACCTGGCCGAACTGGAAACCCAGGACACGGGCCTGCCCATTTCGCAAACGCGCAAACAGCTGATTCCGCGCGCGTCCGAGAACTTCAATTTCTTTGCCGAAGTCTGCACCCGCATGAACGGCCACACCTATCCGGTGGACGATCAAATGCTGAACTACACGCTGTATCAGCCGGTGGGCGTGTGCGCGCTGGTGTCACCGTGGAACGTGCCGTTCATGACGGCCACCTGGAAGACGGCGCCGTGCCTGGCGCTGGGCAATACCGCCGTGTTGAAGATGTCTGAATTGTCCCCGCTGACCGCCGACCAATTGGGCCGGCTGGCGCTTGAAGCCGGCATTCCCGCCGGCGTGCTGAACGTGGTGCAGGGCTATGGCGCGGACGCGGGCGATGCGCTGGTGCGGCACCCGGGCGTGCGCGCCATCTCGTTCACCGGCGGCACGGTCACCGGCAAGAAAATCATGGCCAACGCGGGCGGCATCAAGAAATATTCGATGGAGCTGGGCGGCAAATCGCCCGTGCTGATTTTTGACGACGCTGATGTCGACCGCGCGCTGGACGCGGCGCTCTTCACGATTTTTTCGCTGAACGGCGAACGCTGCACCGCGGGTTCGCGCATCTTCGTGCAGCAATCCATCTACGACGATTTCGTGCGAAAGTTCGCCGCGCGCACCCAGCGCCTGGTGGTCGGCGACCCTGCTGATGAGGCCACCCACGTGGGCGCGATGATCACGCGTCAGCATTGGGAAAAGGTCACCGGCTACATTCAGCTGGCCGAACAGGAAGGGGCGCGTATCCTGGCGGGCGGCGCGGGCAAGCCGGAAGGGTTGCCCGCCCATCTGGCGCGCGGCAATTTCGTGCGGCCCACGGTGCTGGCCGACGTGGACAACCGCATGCGTTGCGCGCAGGAAGAAATTTTCGGGCCGGTCGCCTGCCTGATCCCGTTCAAGGACGAAGCCCACGGGCTGGCGCTGGCCAACGATGTCAAATACGGCCTGGCCTCGTACATCTGGACGAGCGACATCGGCCGCGCGCACCGCTTGGCGCGCGGCATCGAAGCAGGCATGGTGTTCATCAACAGCCAAAACGTACGCGATCTGCGCCAGCCGTTCGGCGGCACCAAGGAATCCGGCACGGGACGCGAAGGCGGGGAATACAGCTACGAGGTGTTCGCCGAAATCAAGAACGTGTGCGTGTCGATGGGCAGCCACCACATCCCCAGATGGGGCGTGTGAATGCAACAAGGAGACAACCATCATGGGTAAGCTTGCACTGGCCGCCAAGGTGACCCACGTGCCGTCGATGTACTTGTCGGAGCTTCCCGGCAAACATCACGGTTGCCGCGAGGCCGCCATCGAGGGCCACCGCATCATTGGCCAACGCTGCCGCGAGCTGGACGTGGACACGATCGTGGTGCTGGACGTGCATTGGCTGGTGAACGCGGGGTATCACGTCAACGCCAACCGCGCCTTCAAGGGCTGCTACACCAGCAACGAACTGCCGCATTTCATCAAGGACATGCACTACGCGTACGACGGCAACCCCGATCTGGGTCGCCGCATCGCCGAAAGCGCCAACGCGGCGGGCGTGGGCACGCGCAGCCACGAAATCGACAGCCTGGAACTGGAATACGGCACGCTGGTGCCCATGCGCTACATGAACGCCGATGGCCGCTTCAAGGTGGTGTCGGTAGCGGCATGGTGCGCCTGGCACGGCCTGGACGAAAGCCGGCGCTTTGGCGCGGCGTTGGGCCAGGCCATCCAGGCCAGCGACAGCCGCGTTGCCGTGTTGGCCAGCGGGTCGTTGTCGCATCGCTTTAACGACAACAACAGTCCCGAAGCCGCGATGCACCAGATCAGCCGCGAATTTTTCAAGCAGGTGGACTTGCGCGTCGTCGATCTTTGGCGCCAGGGCGACTGGAAGACGTTTTGCGCCATGCTGCCCGAATACGCCGATTTGTGCGTGGGCGAGGGCGGCATGCACGACACCGCCATGCTGCTGGGCCTGCTGGGGTGGGACGGCTACGACAGGCCGGTGGAAATCGTCACCGACTACTTCACCAGTTCGGGCACGGGGCAGATCAACGCGATCTTTCCGGTGCCGGACTAAGTTCCGGCAGGGGGCCGGCCGACGCGGCTACGCGTCGGCCGTTTCATTGGCGTCGGCCGGGGGCGGGTCGCGGCGTATCAGCTCGACCATTGTGTCCACGTCCTGATACAGGCGGTCGAGCAATTCCTTGCCGATCTTGGCCTCGATTTCCTGATACTTCGCGTCCACCTGCGGGCGCATGCGGTCGATCAGCTTGTGGCTTTTGGGCGTCAGGGATATTTCCTGGCGGCGCTGGTCCGCGCTGGAGCGGGCGCGCTTGATCAGGCCCTGTTCTTCCATGCCGGCCAGCATCCGGGTCAGGCTGGGGCTGAGGATCTGGCAACTGCGCGCAATCTGGTTGGGCTCCATCGCGCCCGTTTCGCTAAGGGTGCGCAACACCCGCCATTGTTGTTCGGTGACGCCGGCCGCGTGCAGCACGGGGCGGAAATGCGCCATCAGGGTTTCGCGCGCGTATAGCAGCAGGTGGGGAAGATTGCGGTGGTGGAAGCTGGGACTCATGGCGGCTATGTTAGCAAGAAGCCGCCCATTTTTTGACCACAAATTTTGATGCGTCATGCGCGCAACACCGCCGCCGGCGGCGCCTGATGGGCGCGGCGGGCGGCGGTGCGGGCAAGCAGTGCGGCGTCGCTATGTCCTGCCGTCAGGCGGGATTCTGCTGCGCCAATTCCTGCAAGTCGTCGGGCAAGGTCAGGTCGGGCGCGCCTTGTTGCAGTTCGTGCAAGGCCTGCACGGCATCGGCTTGCTGGTCGTCTTGCACCAACTGCCGGATGTGCGCCACGCGGGCTTCGATATCGGCTTCGCTGAACGCCACGACCTCGGTGGCGGTGGCGTCGCCTTCCTGTGCAACGCCCGCGGGGGCGGCTTGCGGTTGCGGTTCGGCGGTGGCTGCCGGTAGCGGCGGGACAGCGGCAGGTTCGTTTTGGGGGGCAGAGACGCGTTGCGCCACGGCAGCCGACTTGCCCGACAACGCGTCCGTCAATGCAATGGGGGCGGGGTTGCGTTCGGTGCTGCTGTCATGGGAAGCGGTCAGCGGCAAATTCTGCTCGTGCATGTCCGCGGCTTCGCGCATGTCCGTCCAGGCGAACAAGCCGGCGACCATGGCGGCGCAGGCGGCGGCTGCCCAGCCCGGGTGCCAGCTGTGGCCGGGGTGCCAGGCACGACGTACCGCCGCGTCCAGTTCGGGACTGCTGCCGGGTCCGGGCTTGCGGTACAGGGCGCGCAGATCCCGTTCATCGTCTTCGTCGAAGGGGGGCCGATAGGTAATGCTCATGCGCGTACTCCTCGCGGCGGCGTCTGGTGGCAAGACGCCTACGCGTTTGACCTTGCTGGGCGCCGCGCCGGTGGTCCGGCGGTCTCGTCGTGGCTAGGGTCGTGTTCCGGTTTATGCGGCCAGGGCCGCAGGGCGAATGCGCCGCGATTCCCGTTGCCGCGCCCTGAGGGGCGTTCGGCGCCGGGTATGCCGCCCTGGGCTGGGCGGTTCGACAATGCGCTGCACTGGACGATTATGCGCGATTTGCGCGATTCCGGGCGGGGTTTTCTTGCAGGGCGGCGATGTTATTTTGGCCCGGCCCTGTTATTGAAAGCGGATTGAAATCTTGCGCTTGCCGGTACACTTTCGCGCATGGCCAAATCCCGAACCGTATATGTGTGCGCCGACTGCGGCGGCACCACCCCGAAGTGGCAGGGTAAATGCCCGCATTGCAACGCCTGGAACACGCTGGAAGAAACCGTCGAGTCCTCGACGCCCGCCGCCGCCGCGCACCGTTACGCGCCGCTGGCCTCTGCCAGCCCGGTGCGCAGCCTGTCTGAAATCGAAGCCCGCGAAACACCACGCCAGCCCACCGGGCTGGACGAATTCGACCGCGTCCTGGGCGGCGGCCTGGTCGCCGGCGCCGTGGTGCTGATCGGCGGCGATCCGGGGATCGGCAAATCCACGCTGTTGTTGCAGGCGCTGGCCTCGCTGTCCGAAACCACCAACGTGCTGTATGTGACGGGCGAGGAATCGGCCGAACAGGTCGCCTTGCGCGCACGCCGGCTGGACTTGCAGACGGGCAACGTGAACTTGCTGGCCGAGATCCGCCTGGAAGCGATCCAGGCCGCCGTGTCCGAACAGAAGCCCACCGTGGCCGTTATCGACTCCATCCAGACCCTGTACAGCGGCGAACTCAGCGCCGCGCCGGGGTCGGTGTCGCAGGTGCGCGAATGCGCGGCGCAATTGACGCGCCTGGCCAAGCAGACCGGCATCGCGATCGTCATGATCGGCCACGTCACCAAGGACGGCGCGCTGGCCGGCCCGCGCGTGCTGGAGCACATCGTGGACACCGTGCTGTATTTCGAAGGCGACACGCATTCCTCGTTCCGGCTGGTGCGCGCATTCAAGAACCGCTTTGGCGCCGTCAACGAGCTGGGCGTTTTTGCGATGACCGACCGTGGCCTGCGCGGCGTGGCCAACCCGTCCGCGCTGTTCCTGTCGCAGCACGAGCAGCAGGTGGCCGGTTCCTGCGTGATGGCCACGCAAGAGGGCACGCGCCCGCTGCTGGTTGAAATCCAGGCTTTGGTCGACAGTTCGCATTCGCCCAATCCGCGCCGCCTGACGGTGGGCCTTGAAGGCAACCGGCTGGCCATGTTGCTGGCGGTGATGCACCGGCACGCGGGTGTCACCACGTTTGACCAGGACGTGTTCGTCAACGCCGTGGGCGGCGTGCGCATCACCGAACCGGCCGCCGACTTGCCGGTGCTGCTGGCCATCATGTCTTCGTTGCGCGACAAGCCTTTGCCGCGCGGCCTGATCGCGTTCGGCGAAGTCGGTCTGGCCGGCGAGATCCGTCCCGCGCCGCGCGGTCAGGAACGCTTGCGCGAAGCCGCCAAGCTGGGTTTTTCAATTGCGCTCATCCCCAAGGCCAACGCCCCGCGCCAACCCATTGAAGGGTTGGAGATCTGGGCGGTGGACCGGCTGGACGCCGCGTTGGACAAGTTGCGCTGACGCGCTGTTTTCCCCTTGCCGCGCAGGCAAGGGCTGTTGGAGCAAGACGTGAGTCTGTTAGTGATTGCCGCGTGCCTGGCCGCGGGTAGCCTGATTGGTTTCATGGGCGGCGTGCTGGGCATCGGGGGCGGGCTCATCGCCATTCCGGCGTTGGTGCTGTTGATGGGCATGTCGCAGCAGTTGGCGCAGGGCACCGCGCTGATCATGGTGCTGCCCGCCATCACCATGGCGGTGCGGAAATACAACCAGCAAACGCGCATCGACAAGCGCGTGGCGGCTGCCGGGGCGGCCGGCGCGGTGGTGTTCACGTGGGTGGGCGCGCGGCTGGCGCTGGGCATTGATTCCAGCGTGCTGCGTCGAAGCTTCGCCGTGTTCCTGTTCTTTATCGCGCTGTTCTACGTCTGGCAGACCTGGCGTGCGGGCCGCCTTGCCGCGCGCCGTGCAGCAGGGCAAGCGCCGTCCAAAGCGCAGTCCGACCAGAAGCTGCACTCCAACCACAAGCCGCAGTCCGACCACAAGCGTGCACCGGTCTTCACCCCGCGCCGCGCCAGCGTGCTGGGCATGCTGTGCGGCACGTTGGGTGGCTTCTTCGGCGTGGGCGGTGCGGTGCTGGCCGTGCCCATCATCACCACGGTGTTCCGCTTGCCGCAGACGGTGGCGCAGGCCTTGGCCCTAAGCATGGTGATCCCCGGGTCAACCATCGCGCTGATCACGTATGCATGGGCCGGCCAGGCGGACTGGACGGTGGGCGTGCCCTTGGCCATCGGCAGCCTGCTGTTCGTGCCGATCGGTGTGCGCCTGGCCTACAAGCTGCCTGAACGCAAGCTGAGAGTCTGCTTCGCATTGATGCTGTTCGCCACCGTGGCCTTGCTGGCGTTTGAGTCGTAGGCATAACCGTAGGCATAACTTCAAGCCATATCCTTAAGCCATATCCTCAAGCCATATTTCCAAGCGTTAGCAGCCGAAATTTTCTGGTTCCGCATTGAACCTTCGCAGCCGGTGAACTTCAAACGGAGTACGGGGTAAGCGGCGATGTTGCCGCCCCGTGTCGGTTAGGCTTCGGCCTTGCACATTCAGGAGTTCATGTAATGACGACTCACTCCCGTATCGCTGCGTTCTTATCCACCTCGGCCTTGTGCCTCGGTCTTGCTGCTGCGCCTTCGGCGTTCGCGGCGGGCGCCGATGCCACGACCAAGGCGGGTGATACCAAGACCCACGCGCAGCATAAGCACCACAAGTCTGACAAAACGTCCGCCAAACCGGCGGCCGCGAAATCAGGCGCATCAAAGATGGACCATTCCGGCGCCACGACGCCGGCGAAGTAGGCAGGGGGCTGAAAAGCCCGATGTAGTTCCTTTGCAGGAAGACTACCGACCTCTTGGGGCCGGAAAGTCGAAAGCCTCTCGGTATGGGCACCGAGAGGCTTTTTCGTTTTTGCTTTCTGTTTTTTTGCTTTCTTTTTTGCTATCTGCTTGGCCGCGCCATCGCGCGGCGGCGTTCATTCCACCGGCGTAATCACGTGGCCCGTGTCGAAGTACGCCTTCAGGTTGTCCAGCATCAGGTTTTCCATGGCCAGGCGGGTCTCCAGCGTGGCGCTGCCGATGTGCGGCAGCACGACGGCGTTGTCGCTGGTCTTCAATGCGTCCGGCACCTTGGGTTCGTGCTCGAACACGTCCAGCGCCGCGCAGCCCAGCTTGCCCGCTTCCAGTGCGGCCACCAGCGCGGCCTCGTCAATGACCGGCCCGCGCGCGATATTGACGATGATGCCCTTGGGACCCAACGCTTCCAGCACGGCCTGGTTGACCAGGTGGCGCGTGCTGGGCCCGCCTACGGTGGCGACCACCAGGAAGTCCGCCCACGCGGCCAGGTCCACCAGCGATGCTTCGTAGCCGTACGCGATGTCGTCGCGCTTTCTGCGGTTGTGATAGCGCACGTCCATGTCGAAACCCGTGCCACGCTTGGCGATGGCTTCGCCGATGCGGCCCAGGCCCACGATGCCCAGCTTCTTGCCGCTGACGCGCTGGCCCAGCGGGATGCTGCCGTGCACCTGACCCCATTGGCCGGCGCGCACAAAGCGTTCGCCCTGGCCCATGCGGCGCGCACCCGCGATCAACAAGCCCCAGGCCAGATCCGCGACGCAGTCCGTCAGCACGTCCGGCGTGTTGCTGACCTGCACGCCGCGTTTTTTGGCGGCGTCCACGTCGATGGTTTCATAGCCCACGCCCCAGCTGCAAATGGCTTTCAGGTCGGGCAGCGCGTTGATCAGTTCGGCGTCCGCGCCAAAGTTGGCCGACGTGACGACGGCAGCGATGCCCTTGCCATGTTCAGCCAAGGCCGCCTTGCGGTCGGGGAATTTCCATAGCTCCACGACGTCATAGCGCTCGGCTAGGTTCTTGTTGGCGGAAGGCGAGCCGGCCAGCGAGCCGACCTGGATGATGCGATGCTTGGTGGTCATGTTGTCGTACGGATGGGTGGCAAAACGGTCATGCTACTTGATTCGACCTTGAAAACCGCTGAGGGGATGCCCGTAGGCATCCCCTCGCGGTTGCCCGGCCCTGGCCCTGGTCCTGGCCTTGGCGCTGGCCTTGGCCTTGATCAGGCGTGGCGGCTTTTTCACTCCAGCTGGATGTTCGCCTTCTGGATGACGTCCTTCCAACGCTTGACCTCGCCTTGCTGGAAGGCGGTGAACTGCTGCGGAGTATTCGCCACGACTTCAAAGCCCAGGCCTTGCAGCGTCTGCTCGGTCTTCGGGTCGCGCAGCGCCGTCTGCAAAGCCTTGGACAGCTGTTCAACGACTGCCGGCGGCGTGTTCTTGGGCACGGCAAAGCCTTGCCACGAATACACCACCATGTCCTCGATGCCGGCTTCGGCCAAGGTCGGCACGTTGGGCAGGTCGGTCGCTCGGGCATCGCCGGTGATGGCCAGCGCCTTGAGCTTGCCGGCCTTGATGTGGTTTTGCACCGCGCCCAGGTTCTGGAACGACACGTTCACCTGTCCGCCGATCAGGTCCGCGATGGCAGCGCCGCCGCCCTTGTAGGGCACGTCCACGCCCGTGCTGTCCGTGCGCTGGCGAAACAGCACCGCCGACAGGTGGTCGGACGACCCGGTGCCGGACGACGCGTACGACACGCTGCCCGGATTCTTCTTGGCATAGGCCACCAGTTCGGCCACCGTGCTGGCGGGAAAGTTGGGAGACGCGACCAGCACATTGGGGTTGCGCACCGCCTGCGTCAGGTAAGCAAAGTCCTTGCTGGGGTTGTAGGACAGGTTCTTGTACAGCGCCTCGTTGATGGCGAAGGTGCCGATCGAGCCCACCATCATCGTGTAGCCGTCGGGCGTGCTGCGGGCCAGCGCCTGTGCACCGATGGCGCTGTTGGCGCCGGGCTTGTTCTCGACCACGAAGGTCTGGCCCAGGATCTTGGTCAGCGCGGGCGTGACCGAGCGCGCGGTGATGTCGGACGAGCCGCCCGGCACGAAGGGCACGATCATGGTGACCGGCTTTTCCGGATAACCGGCGGCCTGCGCCGCGGGTCCGGCAAGTAGAACGGCGCCCGCCGCGGCAGCCGCGCAGAACAGTTTATTCATGTTGTCTCCTGGTTCGCGTGGTGATGAAAAGCCCGGCGCTCACGCGTTGCGCACGGGCCTGAATCTGCGTTGGTTCAGTCGACTTTCGCGCCCGAGGCTTTCACCACCTCGGCCCACTTGACGGTCTCTTGCGCCATGAACTGTTTGAACTGCGTAGGCGTGTTGCCCGACGGCGTGGCCCCTTGCGCCTGCAACTGCGCGCGCACCGGCTCTTGCTGCAAGGCCGCGGCCACGTCGCGCTGGATTTTTTCCACGATGGCGGGCGGCGTGCCGGCAGGCGCCAACAGGCCGAACCAGCTGGATGCCTCGTAGCCCTTTACGCCGGCTTCGGCCATCGTGGGCACGTCGGGCAGCGCGGGTGAGCGGGCCGCCGTGGTGACGGCCAGCGGGCGCAGCTTGCCGCCCTTGATGTAGCCCATGGACGAAGGCAGGTTGTCGAAGATCAGGTCGGCCGAACCGCCCATCACGTCGGTCAGCGCGGGGCTGCTGCCCTTGTAGGGCACGTGCGTCATGCGCGTGCCCGTCATTGTCTGGAACAGTTCGCCCGACAAGTGCGTGGACGTGCCGTTGCCGGTGGACGCCATGTTGACGCTGTCGGGATTGGCCTTCAGGTATTTGATCAGGTCCGCCACCGTGCGGATGCCATGCTTGTCCGCGAATTTGGGGTTCAGTTCAAGAATGTTCGGCACCGGGATGACCAGCGTGACCGGTACAAAGTCCTTCACCGGGTCGTACGGCAGCTTGCTGTAGACGGACTGGTTGATGGCGTGCGTGCTGACGGTGCCCATCAGCAAGGTGTAGCCGTCGGCCGTGGCGCGCGCGGCTTCGGCCGTGCCCACGTTGCCGCCCGCGCCGGCCTTGTTGTCGACCACCACTGATTTGTTCCAGCTTTTGCCCAGTTCCGCAGCCACCACGCGCGCGGCGATGTCGGCGGTGCCGCCGGCAGGGAAGGGCACGATGATCTTCACGTCGCGTTCGGGATAGTCGGCGTGGGCCTGCGCGGCGGGCAAGGTCAAGGCGATGGCCGTGAGGCTGGCGGCAGCGAGCAGCCGGCGTCGCGCGAATAGGGCATGCATGGTGTTGTCTCCTCGGTGTGCGCGTGGCCGCGCATCGTTTGTGGGATGTTTTGGTGATGCCGTTTCACTTGTCAAACAAATATAGGTATTGAGAATATGCTTGTCAACCAAGTATACTTTTTTCACCTTACTTATCTGACAACTGGATCAGCCAGGAGCCCCGTCCATGAAAACTTCCCCGGTCACCGCGCAGGACTTGCAACGCTCGGTCATTGCCGTGCCGCCGCTGGCGCGCCACGACGATCTTTCGCTGAACGAAGCCGCCAACAAGGCCCTGCTTGGCCATCTGGAAGCAGGCGGCGTGCGCAACGTCATGTACGGCGGCAACGCCAATTTCTACAACGTGGGCGTCAGCGAATACGCGCGCATCGTGGACATGCTGGCCGGCCTGGCCGGTGCGGACACATGGATCCTGCCGTCGGTCGGCCCTGACTACGGCAAGATGATGGACCAGGCCGCCATCCTGCGTTCGCGCGCGTTTCCCACCGCCATGCTGTTGCCGATGTCGTTCCCGTACACGGACGCCGGCCTGGCCGACGGCGTGCGCCGCTTTACCGATGCGCTGGGCAAGCCGGCCGTGGTCTATATCAAGTCGGCCGACTACCTGGCCCCCGAGACCGCCGCGCGCTTGATCGAAGAAGGCCGCATCGCCGCGTTCAAGTACGCGGTGGTGCGCGATGAACCGGCCAAGGACGCGTACCTGTCGTCGATGCTGCAAGCGGTGGACGCGCGCTGGATTGTCAGCGGCATCGGTGAACGCCCCGCCATCGTGCACTATCGCGATTTCGGCTTGAAGAGCTTCACGTCGGGCTCGGTCTGCATCGCCCCGCGCGGGTCCATGCGCTTGCTGCATCTGCTGCGCGATGGCCGCTACGACGAAGCCGAATCCGTGCGCCAACATTATCTGGGCCTGGAAGACTGCCGCGACGGCATCAGCCCGATCCGCGTGCTGCACGACGCGGTGACCTTGTCCGGCGTGGCGAACATGGGTCCCATGTTGCCGCTGCTGACCGGCATTTCCAGCGCCGAACGCGAACGCGTGGCGCCTGTCGCGCGCGAGTTGGCGGCCTGGGACCGGGAAGCCGTGGCGGCCTGAACGTGAACGGCTCGGCCGCGCATCGCCCGTCTTGCCGCCGGTTGGCGGTACGATGGGCGCTGTCCGCGTAACGGCGGGCAGGCCTTACGCATTCAGGAGGTTTCGTGGCCCGATCCAAAGCAACACCATCATCCGAACCGCAAGCGCCGGCCGAGGCCGAAGCCGTCGGTTCCCATGTGCTTGAACGGGGACACCGGGTGCGGCTGGCGGACCAGGTCTACGGGCAAATCTTCGAACAGATCGTGTCGGGCGGGCTCAATGTCGGCGACAAGCTGCCGTCCGAAAACGAAATATCGGAACGCTTCGGGGTCTCGCGGCCGGTGGTGCGCGAAGCGCTGCTGCGGCTGCGCGCCGATGGCCTGATCACCGCGCATCAGGGGCTGGGCACCTTCGTCAGCCACCAGCCCGCGCCACGCCTGAAAACGTTCAACGATGTGCAGAACGTCAGCGCGTACCTGCGCGCACAAGAGGTGCGCGTGGCGCTGGAAGGCGATGCCGCGCGGTTGGCGGCGCTGCGCCGCACCGACGAACAGCTCAAGAAGATCACTGACGCGCACGCGGCCTTTGCCGACAGCCTGACGCATGGCCAGGTCTCGCCCGAGGCCGACCTGGCTTTCCACGCCAGCATCGCCGAAGCCAGCGGCAATGATTTTTATCTGGGCGTGCTGGAAAGCATCCACGAATCCATCAACGGTTTCATGCGCCTGACGTTGAGCCTGACCCGCACCGGCTCGCGCCAGCGCGCGCAGCGTGTCGTGGACGAGCACGCCACCATCCTGGACGCCATCCGCGAACAGGACAGCGAGCGCGCCCGCGTCGCCATGCAGTTTCACCTGGGGCAGGCGCGCCATCGGCTGGTGGACCGCGAACGCGACTGATCCATCCCGCGTGGCGCGCCGCCGCCCTTCACCACATCAAACGGAGACAACCCGTGCAAGGCAATGGAGCAACAGCGAGAAACGTGCCGGTAGAGCAGGTGCTTGAACAGATATTGCAGGTCTTGCAAGCGTGGGGCATGGACGAAGACCTGGCCCACACCACCGCCGGCCTGATGGCGCGGACGGATCTGCTGGGAATTGATTCGCATGGCATTTCGATGCTGCCTTCGTACGAGGAAAAGTGGCGTGCCGGGTCGTTGCGGCTGGATGCCCGCGCGCGCGTGGTGCGCGACAGCGGCGCCAGTGCGCTGATCGACGGCATGGGCGGGCTGGGCTATCCGGTGGCGGCGCAGGCCATGCATCTGGCCGTGGACAAGGCGCTGGAACACGGGGTGGGCGCGGTGTCCGTCTGCAATTCGCATCACTTCGGCGCGGCCGGCGTTTACGCGCGCATCGCGGTGGAACGCGGGGTGGTCGGCCTGGTGACCAGCAGCGCCAACGGCATCATCATGGTGCCCACGCGCGGCGCCATGCCCATGCTGGGCACCAACCCCATTGCGTTCGGCGCCCCGGCCGCGCACAACGAGCCTTTCGTTCTGGACATGGCCACCACGACGGTGGCCGCGAACAAGGTCAAGGTGTATGACTTTTTGGGCAAGCCCTTGCCGCCCGGCTGGGCGGTGGACGGGCAGGGCGCGGCGGTGACCGATGCCGACGCGGCCATGCAGTACATCTTCAAGCAGCCCGAAGGCGGGCTGACTCCCTTGGGCGGCACACCCGCAATGAGCAGCCATAAGGGCTACGGCCTGGCCATGATGGCGCAGATTCTGGGCGGCACGCTTAGCGGCAGCGCGTTTGCCGCGCGCCGCGCGCCTACGCGCAAGGCCGGTGAACCGGATGACGTGGGCCACTTCTTCCTGGCGCTTAACCCCGATGCGTTCCGCGCGGCGGGCTCGTTCGAATCCGATATGGACGACATGATCGACGCGCTGCACGACACGCCGCCCGCCAATCCCGACGAACCCGTGCTGGTGGCGGGCGAGCCCGAAGCGGCCGAGCGCGCGCGTCGGTTGCGCGCGGGCATACCCATTTCGGCAGCCCTGGCCGAACGCCTGCGCGGCATCTGCGAGCGCGCGGGCACGCCCTATCTGCTGGACGATATCTGATCGCACGGCGCTTGTTGCACTGATTTTGTTGTACCCAAAACAGCAGACCCGGCCACCGGGCTCATTCCTCAAGAAAAACCATACGGAAGAGACAACCATGCAACAACCCAAACCTTCGGCGCGCAGACGCCTTGCCGTGCTCGCGGCGGCCACGCTTGGCGCCCTGACGCTATTGCCCGGGGCGGCCATGGCGCAGGCGGCCTGGCCCGCCAAACCGGTCAAGCTGATCGTACCTTTCCCGGCCGGCGGCAGCACCGATTCGGTCGGCCGACTGCTGGCCGCCGAGCTCTCCAAAGAGCTGGGCCAAAGCGTCATCGTCGAGAACAAGGGCGGCGCCAACGGCAACATCGGATCGGACGTCGTGGCCAAGGCCGAACCCGACGGCTATACCTTGCTGCTATCGGGCGTGGGCTCCAACGCCATCAGCTACGCGGTCTACCAGAACATGCCGTATCGCAACAGCGACTTCGCGCATATCTCCTTGCTGGCCACCGGCCCCAATGTGCTGGTCGCGAACATGGAGTTTCCGGGCAAGACGTTCGCCGATTTCATCAAGTTGGCGCGCGAAAATCCGGGAAAGTACACGCATGCGAGTTCGGGCAGCGGCTCGTCCGGCCATCTGGCCATGGAGATGCTCAAGCAAGACGCCAAGATTGATTTGGTGCACGTGCCCTACAAGGGCGGCGCGGCCGCGATTACCGACATGATCGGCGGGCGTGTGTCAGTGATGTTCTTGAATCAGGACACGCTGCTGCCGCAAGTCAGGTCGGGCAAGCTGCGCGCGTTGGCCGTGGCCAGCGCCAAGCGCAACCCCGCTTATCCCGACACGCCCACGGTGGCGGAATCGGGCTATCCCGGTTTTTCGGCGGAATCGTGGTTCGGCTTGTCGGCGCCCGCCAAGACACCGCCTGCCGTGATCCAGCGCTTGAACCAGGCGACGGTAAAGGCGTTGGCGGCGCCCGAGATCCGTCAAAAGCTCGAAAGCGTGGGCTTTGTGGTGGTGGGCGACGACCCGAAGTCGTTCTCGGCGTTTGTCGATAACGAAATCGCCAAGTGGGGCAAGGCGGCCAAGGCATCGGGCGCGCGCATGGATTAATACGGGCGCGCCGGGTTTTGGCCCGGCGCGTTGTTTCTGGTTTTTATTTTGCGACATTGGACGTGGCAATGAACTCACCTTTACCCAACCGTTTCCGCCAACGCATCCTGGCGCGCGAGCGGCTCATCGGCTTTTGGATGTGTATGTCCAGCCACATCACGGCAGAGCTCGTCGGCCTGGCGGATTTTGACTGGCTGCTGCTGGATGGCGAACATTCGCCGAACGAAGTGCCGATGTTCCTGCAGCAGCTACAGGCGTTGCAGGGCAGCGCCAGCGCGGCCGTCGGCCGTCCGTCGTGGAACGACCCGGTGCAGATCAAGCGTTTGCTGGATATCGGCTTCTACAACCTGCTGATCCCGTTCATTGAATCGGAAGCGGACGCGCGCCTGGCCGTGGCCGCCACCCGTTATCCGCCCGAGGGCATACGCGGGGTGGCCGGCGCGCAGCGCAGCAACCGTTACGGCACGGTGCCCGATTACCTGCAAACCATCAACGACAACATCTGCGTGCTGCTGCAAATTGAAAGCCGTCCGGGCATCGATGCGGCGGACGAGATTGCGGCGGTGGAAGGCGTGGACGGCGTGTTCATCGGCCCGTCGGACCTGGCGGCCGCGTTGGGCCACATCGGCAACCCGAGCCACCCCGAAGTGCAAGAGGTCATTCGGCATCTGCACGAACGCGTGTCGGCCCAGGGCAAGGCCGTGGGAATCCTGGCGCCGGTGCAGGCGGACGCGCGCCGCTATCTGGACATGGGCATGCACTTTGTAGCGGTGGGCACGGACCTGGGCGTGTTCAAGCAGGCCACGTTTGCCTTGCGGGAAACCTTTCCCAGCTGATTGCGCCGGCCGGCGTTGATATGCAAAAACGCCCCGCGATGCTGCGGGGCGATTTGCATTGCGCGCGCTGTTTGCAGTGCTTTGTTGGTGGTGCTTTGCTTTCAGTGCTTGGCTTTCAGTGCTCTGGTGTGGCGCTTTGAGCGTTGTGCCCGGTGTTGCCCGGCGGTCAGTCTTCCAGCGCCAGCAGTTCGCTCACCGTCTGGCGGCGACGGATCAGCCGCGCCTGGCCGTTGTCCAGCAACACTTCCGGCGCCAGCGGCCGGCTGTTGTAGTTCGATGACATCGACGAACCGTACGCGCCCGCGTTGTGCAACACCATGAAGTCGCCAATGCGCGGCTGCGGCAGCAGCTGGTCCGACATCACGCCGCCTTCTTCCTGCGTGAACACGTCACCCGATTCGCACAACGGCCCAGCGACGGCAATGCGCGTTTGGGCCGCGCCCTGCGGGTCGGAACCGTCCGGCGCATGCACGGAAATGCGGTGGTAGCTACCGTACATGGCCGGGCGCATCAAGTCATTGAAGCCCGCATCCACCAGTGCGAAGTCGCGCTCGGGGCGGTGGTTGACGGCGTGCACTTCGGTCACCAGCACGCCGGCCTCGGCGACCAGGAAGCGTCCGGGTTCGATCTCCAGGCGGATTGGGTGTTGCAGAAACTGTTCGATGCGCTTGCGGGCCGCGTCCCATTGTTCGAAATAATGGTCGCAGTCGATGCGCGGCTCGCCATCGCGGTAGGGAATCGACAGGCCGCCCCCGGCCGAGATCGCTTCGATGTCGTGGTCCAGCGAGCGCACCACGTCGACCATGGCGTCGCAGACGCTGGACAGGTGGCCGTAGTCCACACCCGAACCGATGTGCATGTGAATGCCGACCAGCTTCAGGCCGTGGCGGCGCACGATGGACACGGCCCGGGCCACGTCGTCGATCCAGATGCCGTGCTTGCTTTGCGGGCCGCCGGTGTTGGTCTTGTTGCTGTGGCCATGGCCGAAGCCGGGGTTGATGCGTAGCCAAACGCGGTGGCCGCGCGAGGCCTGGCCCACGCGGTCCAACATGTCCAGCGAGCCGGCGTTCACGGTGATGCCGTGCCGAAGTACGGTGGCCAGCGTGGCGTGGTCGATCAGGTCGGCCGTGAAGACCATGCCTTCCGGTTCACCCTTGGGGTCGAATCCGGCGGCCAGGCTGCGCTCGATCTCGCCTAGCGACACGGCGTCGACCACCGCGCCTTCCTCGCGCATCAGGCGCAGGATGTGCAGGTTCGAGCACGCTTTCTGCGCGTAGCGGATGGTGTCGAAGCGGCGCAGCTGCGCGATGCGTTCGCGGATGACGCTGGCGTCGTACACCCACAGTGGCGTGCCATGTTGCGTGGCGAGTTCGGTAAGTTGGCGCGGATCAAAAGCCATGAAGCATGAACCTTGAAAAAGGAAAGGAAACCAGGCGGCATGATGCCGGGTTCGTGTCATCCAGTAAAATGCTTATATGTTGAAGGATCATTCATTCCTGATATGGAGCGCACCGTGTTGACGCATCGCCATATCGAAGTATTCCGCGCGGTGATGATCGCGGGCAGCGTCACGCGCGCGGCGCAGCTCTTGAGCACGTCGCAACCGACCGTCAGCCGTGAATTGGCGCGGATGGAGCAGGGCATCGGCTTTGCCTTGTTTGAACGCGTGCATGGGCGTTTACGGCCCACCATGCCGGCGCTGGCGCTGTATGACGAGATCCGGCAATCGTATGCGGGGCTGGAGCGCGTTGTGTCGGCGGCGGCCCGCTTGCGCGAATTCCGGGGCGGGCAGCTGTCCGTGATCGCTTTGCCGGCGTTCTCGCATTCCATCTTGCCGGATGCGTTTCGGCGTTTTCACGATCTTCATCCTGGCGTCAGCCTGTCCGTGGAGACGCAAGAATCGCCCTTCCTTGAAGAGTGGCTGACGGCCCAACGCTACGATCTTGGGTTGACCGAGCGGGATGCCGCGCCGGCCGGCACGCGCTTGCAGCTGTTGCTGCAAGTGGACGAGGTCTGCGTGTTGCCCGATGGGCATCCGCTCTTGGCGCGCCAGGAAATCGATCTTGCTGATTTCGAAGGGCATGCCTTTGTCAGCCTGTCCGCCCACGATCCCTACCGGGTACAGATTGACGAAGCCTTTGCTGAAGTCGGCGTGTTGCGGCGCTCGGTGGTCGAAACGCCCACCGCCGTGTCGGTCTGCACTTTTGTCAGGCAAGGGCTGGGGCTGGCCATCGTGAACCCGCTGACGGCGCTGGACTTCGTCGGCAGGGGCCTGCATATCCGCCCGCTGCGGCGTTCGCTGCCCTTTCGCGTGAATGCAGTCTTTCCTGAACACAGGCCCGCCAATCCCTTGGTGCAAGCGTTCGTGGCATCCTTGACCGACGCCGCCAAAGCGATCAAGGCCCGGCTGGCCGGCGGATGATGGCTCTGCTTGTTCTATCGTTCAGGCACCGAAACGACTCAGGCAGCCCGACTCAGGCAGCCCGACTCAGGCAGCCCGACTCAGGCAGCCGACTCAGGCAGCCGATCCGTTCAGGCAACAAAAAAGGATGCCCGAGGGCATCCTTCTTTATTTGCCGTATTCATGACGCCCCAGAAAGCGGGGCGGCAGAATCTTAGGCCAGCGCCTTGATAGCGGCAGCCAGGCGGCTCTTGTGGCGAGCAGCCTTGTTCTTGTGGATGATGTTCTTGTCAGCCACGCGATCGATCACGCTCGAGGCCTTCTGGAACACGTCGCCAGCCGCAGCTTTGTCGCCAGCGGCGATAGATTGGCGAACGCGCTTGATGGCGGTGCGCAGCATCGAGCGCAGGCTGGAATTGTGCTTGTTGCGCTCAACGGATTGGCGAGCGCGCTTGCGGGCTTGGGCGGTATTGGCCATGTTGCTATATAAGTTGAATTCGGCAAAGTCGAACATTGTAGCAAGTCCCGATGGGATTGCAAGCTTTTAATGTCAGATCTGTCGATGGAGCGCCCGTCAACCGGGCGGGGGGCGCTGGGGGGAAATGTTCCCGGGCTAAAGAGCCCTGGCTAGAGAACCCTTTCGGATGATCCTCTGCTAAAGCCTGAAACACAGCCTTGAGGAAAACCCGCGGCGCCTACTGGATAAAAACACGGTGCTGAGTATACAACGAAGCGGGCGCCAGGCACAGGCGCGCGGCATAGCGTTGTCACGTCGCGACGTTGATAGAGACAAACCACGGGGTAAAGCGGCGGACATGGATGGGCATCATCTCTTGCAACGTGTCCAGCGCGGCGTTGGTGTCGTCCAGGGGGAAATGCCCCGAGACGGGCAGGCCGCCGGCCGCCATCGACACGCGCAGCGTACCGGTGCGATAGGGGCGCAGCGCCGCAATCACTTCCGCCAGGGGGCGGCCCCGGGCGTCGACCCAGCCGGACTCCCATGCGGCTTCCGCCATGAGCTCGGCGCGCGGGATATCCATGCGTGACACGTCGAACCGCGCGCCCGTTCCCGCACGGACGGTGCCGTGCGCGCCGGCCATCGTTTCGACTTCGACCTCGTGTTCATGCACCACGACCACGGTGCGCTGCGCTTGCTGGCGCACCATGTACCGGGTGCCCAATGCGCGCACGGTGCCTTCGGCGGTCTGTACCAGGAAGGGGCGGCGCGCGTCGGGCGCCACCGAGACTGTTACGGCGCCGTCCAGCAGGCGAACCTGTCGGTAGGCGGGCGTGAAATCCAGGTTGACGCGGCTGCGGGCGTCCAGCAGCAATTGGCTGCCGTCGGACAGCAGGTAGCGGCGGCGTTCGCCGGTGGCCGTGGCCGCATCGGCGGCAACGTTGCTCAGCGGATAGAAGGCGTTGCCGACATAGGCGGCGCCGGCTGCCGTACTGGCGAGCGCCAGCGAGCCGGCCAGAAATCGGCGGCGTGGCGGCACGATGGCCGGGGGCGGAGGGATCAGCGGCTGCGACGTGGGGGCGGCTCCGGCGGCGTACCCGGCTGCGGGATAAGCGTCGCCTAGCCGTCCAAACGTCGAACCTGCCAATGAGCCCGTCAGCTGTTGCCAGGCGTTCTCATGGACAGGGTCAGCCGCACGCCACGCCAGGAAGTCGTTGTAGTCCTGCGCTGTCGCTTTACCTGAGCGCAGCAGTAGCAACCAATTGATCACCTGGTCCGCCATGGGTTGTCCTTGGGCGTACTTCACTTCATGTTCCCGCCCGTGAATCGGCGGGGGTTCCTCTTGATGGCAATTTGTAAATAATAAAGGTTTTTTACCAAAGATTACCGGGCTGTTGGCATTTCTTGACGAATCTAGTGCAAAAAGCCGGCGGGAAGCCGGCTTTTTGGTGGGATTGTCTGCGCAACGGCCGAAATCAGACTTTTGGCCGACGTCCAAAGTCCTTAAGCCGGAAGCCAAAGAGTAACAACGTTCCGAAGTACACCACCCCGCTTGCCACCAAAACGCCACCCAGCAAGCCGGCGCGCTGTCCCGCATGGGCCTGCATGCCCAGCCAGTCGATTTTGCCGTCGGCGTACCACAGCAATGCCGCCAACGCCGCCAGGGCGGGCAGCAGGCGCAGCACGAACACGGTCCAGCCGGGCCCCGGCTGGTACACGCCCCGGCGGCGCAAGCCGATCAGAAGCGCCAAGGCGTTCAGGCAGGCGCCCAGGCCAATGGCCAGCGCCAAGCCGGCATGCGCCATGAACGGTACCAGCACCAGGTTCATCAACTGTGTCAAAACCAGCACGCCGATGGCGATTTTGACGGGCGTGCGGATGTCTTGCTTGGCATAGAACCCCGGGGCAAGAATCTTGACGGCCAACAGGCCGATCAAGCCGGCGGAGTACGACATGACGGCCAGGCGCGTTTGCAGCACGTCTTGCGCGGCGAAGGCGCCATAGTGGAACAGGGTGGCTACCAGGCCGTCCGACAGCAGCGCCATGCCCACCGCGGCGGGCAGGCCCAGCAGCAGCACCAGACGCAAGCCCCAATCCAGCAGGCCGCTGTAGCCGCCATGGTCATCGCGGGCGTGGGCGGCGGACAGGCTGGGCAGCAGCACGGTGCCTAGCGCCACGCCCAGCAAGGCGGTGGGGAACTCCATCAGCCGGTCGGCGAAGGACAGCCACGTGACGCTGCCTGGCGTGAGCCAGGTGGCGATGTTGGTGTTGATCAGCAGGGATATCTGCGCCACCGACACACCCAGCGTGGCGGGCGCCATTTGCTTGAGGATGCGCTGCACGGTGGGGTCGGCCCAGGCTTGGCGAAAGCGCAGCGAAAAGCGCGGAGTCAGCCCCAGGCGGGCCAGGGCCACCCATTGCACGGCCAGTTGCGCCACGCCGCCGATCATCACGCCGACGGCCAGTGCGTAGACGGGCACATCCATGCGCGGCGCCAGCCAGATGCACGCGGCGATCATCGACAGGTTGAGCAGCACGGGCGTGAAGGCCGGTACGGCGAATCGGCGCCAGGTGTTCAGCACGCCGGAGGCGAACGCAATCAGAGACATGCAGAAGATGTAGGGAAACATCATCCGCGTCATCCAGACGGCAGCGCCGAACTCGGTATCGCGGGCAGCGCCACGCAGGCCACTGGCCATGGCCGACACCACCCAGGGCGCGGCGACGATGCCGATCAACGTGATCAGCATCAGCGTGGCGGTCAGCAGCAGCGCCACGCGGTCCAGCAAGATGCGGACGTCTTCTTCAGACCGCTTGTTGCGCGCGGCGCCGAGTATGGGCACGAACGCCTGGGCAAACGCGCCCTCGGCGAACAGGCGGCGCAGCAGGTTGGGAATGCGGAAGGCGACCCAGAAGGCGTCGGTGATAGGGCCGGCGCCAAAGGCGCGCGCGACCAGGATGTCGCGAATCAGGCCGGAAATGCGGGACAGCAGGGTGAAGCTGCTGACGGTGGCCGCCGAACGAAACAGGCTCATGGATGGGACTACGAAAAATTGGGGCGGACTGGCCCCGCAAACACAACGCCTGTTGAAAGGACCGGTGCGCTCCCCGCCCACGCACTACGCAAGAATGCCCTTTCCCCGCCGGGCCGCCCCAAGGGGAAAGACGCCCCCTCGGGGGGCAGCAAGCGTGCGAAGCATGCGCGGCGTGGGGGCATTCTTACTTCGGCGGCATGCGGATGGCGCCGTCCAGGCGGATGGTTTCGCCGTTCAGCATGTCGTTCGTGATGATGCTGTAGACCAGCTTGGCGTAGTCTTCCGGACGGCCCAGGCGGGCGGGGAAGGGGATGCTGGCGGCCAGCGAATCCTGCACTTCCTGCGGCATGCCGAAGATCATCGGCGTGCCGAAAATGCCCGGGGCGATGGTCATGCAGCGGATGCCCGTCTTGGCCAAATCGCGCGCGATCGGCAGGGTCATGCCCGCCACGCCCGCCTTCGATGCCGCGTAGGCAGCCTGGCCGATCTGGCCGTCGAAGGCGGCAACCGACGCCGTGTTGATCATGACGCCACGTTCGCCCGTGGGTTCCGGGGTATTGGCGCTCATGGCTTCGGCGGCCAGGCGCATCATGTTGAAGCTGCCGATCAGGTTGATCGACACGACCTTCTGGAACAGTTCCAGCGGGTGCGCGCCGTTCTTGCCGACGATCTTTGCGGCAGGCGCGACGCCCGCGCAGTTCACCAGCCCAAACAACGCACCCAGTTCCAGCGCGGCCGCCACGGCGCTTTTGCCGTCGGCTTCCTGCGTGACGTCGCAATGCACGTAGCGCTGGCCCAATTCCTTGGCCAGGGCCTGGCCCGGCTCGTCCTGCACGTCGGCGATGACGACCTTGGCGCCGTTTTCCACCAGCATGCGCACGGTGCCCGCGCCCAGTCCCGATGCGCCACCCGTAACGATGAATACCTTGTTCGCGATTTCCATGTCTCTACCACCAGTTCAATTCAAAGGGGATGAAAGCGGCGCGGCAGGCGCCGAATGCGACAAGGCCTTCGGGCCGATGCTGGAGCGCGGTGCGTCCAGCCGGCGCCGAAGGCCTTTGGGCCAACCAAGCGCCTATCAGCTGTTGACAGCCTCGAACAGGCGCGACTTGATTTCGTCGACGGCGCCCACGCCCGAGATCTTCCGGTACTTCGGGGCTTCGGCGGCGTTCTGCTGTGCCCAGGTCGAGTAGTAATCAACCAGCGGACGGGTCTGTTCGCGGTACACGGACAGGCGATGGCGCACCGTTTCCTCGCGATCGTCGTCGCGCTGGATCAGTTCTTCGCCAGTGAGGTCGTCGCGGCCTTCAACCTTGGGCGGGTTAAAGCGCACGTGGTAGCTGCGGCCGCTGGGCTGGTGCACGCGGCGCCCGCTCATGCGTTCGATGATGTCCTCTTCGGGCACTTCGATTTCCACCACGTAGTCCAGCTTGACGCCGGCGCTTTTCAGCGCGTCGGCTTGCGGGATGGTGCGGGGGAAACCGTCGAACAGGTAGCCGCCGGCGCAGTCGGGCTGCTTCAGGCGGTCCTGGACCAGGCCGATGATGATCTCGTCGGAAACCAGACCGCCGGCATCCATGACCTTTTTGGCTTCAATACCCAAGGGCGTGCCCGCCTTCACCGCGGCTCGCAGCATGTCGCCGGTGGAGATTTGGGGAATGCCGAAGTGTTGGGTGAGAAACGCGGCCTGGGTGCCTTTGCCGGCGCCGGGAGGTCCGAGCAAGATGAGACGCATGAGTGCTCCTGATGGGGTTTATTTTTTGTGATCCGGGGGATTATGCCGCAACGCAGCAGCCAATGCGGGGCTGCGCCATGGGAAATAACCCTTACATCTGTTTGCTGTAGACCAAGCGCACGCGTTCCAGATCCGCCGGGGTATCTACGCCCGCTGCGGGAGGGTTGAGCGTACGGTGTACGACGATTTGATGGCCATGTTCCATGGCGCGCAGCTGTTCCAGCGCCTCGAAGCGTTCCAGCATGCCTTGCGGCAGCGTCGGGAAGCGGCGCAGGAACGACACGCGGTAGGCGTACAGGCCGATGTGATGCCAGGCGGGCAGCCCGTCGGCCAGCACACGTTCGCCGCTGGCCAGCGCATCGCGCGCCCAGGGAATCGGGGCACGCGAGAAATACAGGGCGCGATCGTCGGCGGTGCACACGACTTTCACGACATTCGGGTTGAACAGCGCCTCGGCGTCGGCCAGCGGGCAGGCGGCGGTGGCGATATCGGCGTGGGGGCAGGCTTGCAGCTTGGCCGCCACGGCGTCGATCAGTTCGGGTTCGATCAGCGGTTCATCGCCTTGCACGTTCACGACGATGGCGTCGTCCGCCAAGCCCAGTTGCTGGACGGCTTCGGCAAGCCGGTCGGTGCCCGTGGGATGGTCGCCGCGCGTCATCAGGGCGGTCAGGCCATGGGCCTGCACGGCCGCCTGCACGCGCGCGTCGTCCGTGGCGATGTACAGCCGGGATGCGCCGGACAGCGCAGCGCGGTCGGCAGTGCGCACGACCATCGGCTTGCCGGCGATATCGGCAAGGGGCTTGTCGGGCAGGCGGGTCGAGGCGGCGCGCGCCGGGATCAAGGCGATGAAACTCACGGTGCGGCGGTCAGGTGGGGGCGGTTTCGTCCAGCACTCGGGCTTCCGACTCAAGCATGACGGGGATGCCGTCGCGAATCGGGAAAGCCAGGCGGTCGGCGCGGCAAACGAGTTCGGCGTGCTGCCGGTCGTTTTCAAGGCGCCCCTTGCACAGGGGGCAGACGAGGATGTCGAGAAGTCGGGATTCCATGACGGGAATTCTAAAACAGTTTGCGGCGGGCAAGGCCCGGCGGGCCCGGGCGAGAGTCAGATTTTCAAGTCGGCGGCCGCGCTTGGGTGATTGCCGATGCCGACTTTGGAGCGAGACGTTGGTGTAGCGTTTGTGCCAGCCAGTCAAACAACCGGGCGTCGGAAAAAGCCGCCGTGACGGGGACTTCCCACAGGCGCGCGTCGTGCAGCGCAGCACATTTGATGGCGTCCTTGGACGTCACCAGGATCGCGTCGGCCATCAGGCCCTGGAAGGGCGAATCAGCGTAGTCGTGATGGTCGGGCAAGGGCAGCGTCGCGTCCGCTTCGATTCCGGCCGCGCGCAGTGTCGAGAAGAAGCGTTCCGGGTTGCCGATGCCCGCGGCGGCCGCCACGCGCGGCTGGCCCGCAAAGGCAGAAAGCGGGCGCGTCGCGCCGTCTTCGATGTGGCGGGCGTCGCCCGGTTCCAGCCACATCCTCACCGGACGCGGGCGGCGGGCGGGAACAGCGTTGGCGTTGGCCTGGACCCCGGGGCCGACCGGCGTGCCGATGTTGGTGACGACCACATCCACGTCCTGCAAGCGGTGCGCGGGTTCGCGTAGTGGGCCGGCGGGCAGCAGCCTACCGTTGCCCACGCCGCGCGCGTCCTGCACCACGATTTCGACGTCACGCGCCAGCGCCAGATGTTGCAGGCCGTCGTCCGAGACAATCACGTCCACATCGGGATGCGCCTGGAGCAGCGCACGGGCGGCTAACGTGCGTTTCGGGTGCACGGATACCGGGGCACCCGTGGCGCGCGCGATCAACGCGGGCTCGTCGCCAAAGCGATCAGCCGCCAATGCACCGACGCCGACCCGGGCTTCGCGGCCGATCTTCACGCCATAGCCGCGGCTGACCACGCCCGGGGTGAACCCGCGCGCCCGCAAGCCTTGCACCGTGGCGATCACCATGGGGGTCTTGCCGGTGCCTCCGACGTAGATGTTGCCCACCACCACGACCGGCACCGGCGCGCGGTAGCTGGGCTTGGCGCCGCTGAGGTAGGCGGCGCGCTTTCTGGCCACCGCCCATTCGGTCAGCGCAGCCAGGGGCGCCAGCAGGGTCGACAGCCAGCCGCCATGCTGCCACTGGCGGGCCAGCAGCGAAGGAGACGAACGCGGGGTGCTCACCGTGAGGTCTGGGCGGCGAAGTTGACGCGCCCGATGCCGGCCAGGCGGGCGGCTTCCATGATGTTGATCACGGATTGGTGGGTGGCTTGGGCGTCGGCGTTGATGATGACCAGCGGCTCGGTCTTGCCGGCGGCCGCCTGACGCAGTACGTCGGCGATTTCAGGAGGCGTGGAGACGTCGATCAGCGTGCCGTTCAGCGCATAGCGCCCATCCTGGCTGACGGCCACTTCCAGCGCCGGCGGCGTGTCCTGCTCGGACGAGGCTTGCGGCAGGGTCACCTTCAACTGCGTGAAGCGGGTGAACGACGTGGTGGCGGCCAGGAAAATCAGGATGACCAGCAAGACGTCGATCAGCGGGATCAGGTTGATGTCCAGCTCGTCGCGATCGCCCCGGGAACCGCGGAAATTCATGAACGCCCCTCGCGTGCGGGGTAGGCCGCGGGGTGGGCTGCGGGATGGGTGGAAGGGGCCGGCGGCACGGGCGACACGGCGCGGACCAGGCGCGAGGCGGATTGCTCCATGGCGCTGAGATAGCCGTCGACCCGACCGCGCAGGTAGCGGTGGGCAATCATGGCGGGAATGGCGATCAGGATGCCGAAGCCGGTGTTGTACAGCGCGATGGAGATGCCGCGCGCCAGTTGGGCGGGGTCGCCGCCGCCGGGCGTGTACGAGCCGAAGATCTCGATCATGCCGACCACGGTGCCGAATAGCCCCATCAAGGGCGCGACGACGGCGATGGTGCCGATGGCGGGGATGTAGCGGCTGAGGTCATGCGCCACGGCCCGGCCGGTGTCTTCGACCACGTTGCGCAGTTCTTCGCGAGGCAGATGGCGGTGACGCATCACTTCGGCCAGCACCCGGCCCAGCGGCGAGTTTCGTTCCAGGCGGTTGATGGCTTCGGGGGTGTCCTGGCGGTTGCGCAGCATGTCCACGACCTGTTCGTTCAGGCCGCGGGGCAGGATAAGGCTGCGGCGCAGGGAGAGGAAGCGCTCGAAAATCAGCGCCAGTCCCAGCACGGATGTCGCCAGCAGGGGCCAGATGGGCCAGCCGGCCTCGCGCAAAATGGAAAGCAAAGCGTTCAACTCCCGGGGGCCATAGGGCGGCAACAGTGCGTGCGCCGTGGCATCAGATCAAGCCGAAACTGTAACGGTGCGGCGGGTTTGTGGCAAGGCGGGAAGGCCCGCGATTTATCCACAGAAATTGTGGATAATTCTGTGCAAAACTTCGGCGGAACGCTTGTGGGCACAGGGCTTGCGCTTGTTTGCTTCAAATTAGCGCAATCGAGTTTTTATAATTTACATATGAAAATCAACGACTTGCACGGAGTTTGCTGGCTTTCGGGCCTGCCGCTGCAAAAATCTGTGGACGCGGTATCATTGCGCCCCGCTACGTATGCCCTGTGGACAGGTACGCATCGGAAAGCCTCATGACAATTGAATTTGCAGTCACAAACAACGCATTCACGCGGGATATCCTGACAGTTGCCCAGCTAAACCAAGCAGTGGGGCAGTTGTTGGAGCGCAGCATCCCGGCTTTATGGGTGCGCGGAGAGATTTCGAACTTCACGCAGGCGGCATCCGGGCATTGGTACTTCACGCTCAAGGACAGCCGGGCCTCGGTGCGGGCTGTCATGTTCCGAAGCCGCGCCAGCGCAGTCGGCTTTGTCCCAAAGGCGGGCGACCAGGTCGAAATCCGTGCGCGGGTGTCCCTGTACGAGCCGCGCGGCGACTACCAGTTGCAGGCCGACGCCATGCGCCGGGCCGGTCTGGGCAATCTGTATGAAGCGTTTCTACGGCTGAAAGAGCAATTGGCCTCGGAAGGCCTGTTCGATCCGGCCCGCAAGCGCGAGCCCGCCCGCTTGCCGCGTGCAATCGGGGTCATTACGTCGCTGCACGCAGCGGCGCTGCGCGATGTGCTGTCGGCGCTTGCCCGGCGCGCGCCGCAAGTGCCCGTCATCATCTATCCGGCCCCGGTTCAGGGCGCCGATGCCGCCAGCCGCCTGGCCGCCCAAGTGCGCTTGGCCAACGCCCGCGCCGAGGTCGACACCTTGCTGCTGGTGCGCGGCGGGGGCAGCATCGAAGATCTGTGGAGCTTCAACGACGAAGACCTGGCGCGGCAGGTCGCGGTCAGCGAAATTCCGGTGATCAGCGGCGTGGGGCATGAAACCGACTTCACCATCGTGGACTTTGTGGCCGATGTGCGCGCGCCCACGCCCACGGCCGCCGCCGAATTGGCCTGCGTGCCACGTTCCGAATTGATGGGCCGCGTCATGCAGTCGGCCCAGGCCATGGTTCGGGGCCAGCAACGGCGGCTGGAACGCGCCGCGCAGCGCCTGGATCGTGCGTCCGGGCAGTTGGTGTCGCCGTCGCAACGGCTTGAGCACCAGCAAGAACGCCTGAACAGCCTGCGCTTCCGGCTTGCGTCGGCGTGGTCGGGCCCACAAGCCCGGCGCACCGCGCGCGTCAATCTGCTGACGCAACGCCTGGCGCATCGCGTGCCCGATACCGGGCGCGCCGGCGACCGCCTGGCAGGCGCCGTGCGTCAGCTGGGCCAGGCGCATGCGCGTCTGCTCGTGCAGGGTCGCAACCGGTTGGCGGCGGCCACGGCGCAGTTACGCGCGCTGGACCCGGGCAATACCTTGTCGCGCGGCTACGCCATCGCGCGGGACGCCGATGGCCGCATCGTGCGGGATGCCGCAAGTCTGGCGGCCGGGCAGGCGCTGGACCTGAGCTTTGCACAGGGCGGGGCGCAGGTGCAGGTGCAGCAAACCCGCAATAGCCGCGACGCCGGTTAAGCAGAAACGATCCGCCGGCCGGCAGCGCCCACGCATTCGGCGGGGGCGCCGGCGGGGTGGTGCACGACAGGTTGACGCACTCTGAGGCGATGCAATGCGGCACAACGAAAGCATGGGTTGGATGGCCGGTGTGTTGGCCGGAACGGTCATGGCGCTGGGGCACGTAGCGCTAGTGGAAGCGGCAGAGGCAACACCAGTGCCGGTATCAGCGCAGGCAACATCGCCGGAATCAGCACAAGGACCGGCACGGGTATCAGCGCAGGAATCAACGCAGGTACCGGCTCAGACCCCGGCTCAGACCTCGGCCCAGACCTCGGCCCAGACCTCGGCCCAGACCTCGGCCCAGACACCGCCTCAGGCCGCAAGCCAGCCCCCCGCCGCCAACTGCGATTGCCAGTCGCCCTACCGCGACTACAAAGAGGCCGACACCCCCGACACCCGCGCACTGTTTGCCGCCGTACGCAACAACGATCCCGACGCTTTTGCCTCTGCATTGGCGCAGGTCCGGCAGCCCGGCGACTACGCGCTGGACGGCGTGCCGCTGCTGCACGCGCTGCTCAAGCCGCCGCGCGAATTGCGCGCTCAGAACGTGTACTGGGGCATTTCAACCGAGGATGCCGATCGCATACGCCAAGCTCACCAGGCCACGCTGCCTGCTCGCACGCGCATGCTGGCCGCGCTGCTGGCCACCCGGCCACCGCTGAACGACGTCACCTACGAATCGCGTCGTCCGCCGCTGCATCTGGCGCTGCTGTATGGCACGCCCGAACTCATGGACATGCTGCTGGCGGCCGGTGCCGACGCCAATCAGCGCGGCGATGAACACCGCACCCCGCTTGAATTCCTGTTGAATCGCGATTTTGAATTCGCGGTGCGCATGACCTATCTGCCGCGTCTGGTCGACCGCCCATCAATGACACACATGGTGCTGGCCTTGTTCAAGGCCGGCGCCGCCAAGCCCTATGCCGACGCGGGCGCCGACGTGGCGGATTACCTGGCGTGGTCGCCCATGGTTGAACTGACCGAGGGCGCGGCACCGTTGCAGGCGCTGGCCGCCACCGGCACCAAGCCGGCGTATGAAGACGGGCTGACCGCCTTGGCGCTGGCCGCCTACCTGGGCAATGCCGGCGCGGTGCCCGTGTTGAAGGAACTTGGGCCGCGCCAAATCCCCAACACCGGCTACGGCCAGAGCGGCCAATACGACATCTGGCTGGACGCCGCGCAGGCGGCGGTGCAGGGCGGTCATCCCGATATTGCGGCGCAGTTGCTGCAAAAGAACATGCCGTTCGCGCAACGCGGCCCACAAACGGGTTCCAGCGCGGCGCTGTTCACCAAAGTGGAGTCCGACGCCCAGCCCATCATGAACCTGGCGGCGCGCCGTGGCGACGTGCAAACGCTGCAACGTTTGCTGGCGCTGGGAGCGCCAGTCGATGGCGACCCGCAAGATCAAAACGGCAACACGCCGCTTGCCGATGCGGTACAGGCCCGCAAACCGCAAGCCATCAAGCTGCTATTGGCCGCGGGCGCCGACCCCCGCGCCAAGCGTGAAGGCTATGACGTGAAATCGCCCGTCGATGTCGCGGTGCAATCGGGCGATGCCGCAACGCTGCGCCTGTTCGCCGATGCGGGCTTCGACCTGAAGGCGCTGGGCACGGGGGCGATCCGGCGCGCGCTGGAAAACCGCGATACGTCATTGGCGTTGATGCTGATCGACGCTGGCGTGCCCACGGAAGTGAAGGCGGGGGACGCGGACAGCGGCGACGGCGCGCCGCTGTTGCTGCTGGCCGCAGCGTCGGGGCAAGTGCCCGTCGTTGACGCCTTGCTGGCCAAGGGCGCGGACCCGGTCAGCCTGGCGCCCGATGGCGAAAGCGCGCTGTACTGGCTGATCGGCAGGCAAGACGCCGCGATGCTGGAACGGCTGCTGCGGGCAGGCGCCAAGTTGGACGATCCACGCCTGCCGCGCGCCCCGGCTTCGTACGCGCTGTTGAACGCGGCCGTGGCCTCGGGCGACATCGCGCTGGTGCGCCGCATCAGCAAAGCCACCGGCCAACCCGTGGCGCAAGCCTGCATGCCCGAACGCGGCGAAGCCAGCCTGATCGAAGCGCCGGGCTATATCGCGGCATTGCAGGCGGCCGGTTTTACCGGCAAGCCCTCGACCTGCGCGCCCGACGCCGCGCCGCTGTCGCGACGCATCGTGGTTCAGTTGCTTCATAGCCGGCAGTGGTACGTGGCCCGGCAGGGCGAACTTGTGCAGCTGTTGCGGTTCGTGAACGCTACGGGGGGGTCGCTGGACGCGGCCCTGGACGACGGCGCGACGCCCTTGAACTCCGCAATCGAACGGGGCCGCGAAGACCTGGTCCGCGCCATGCTCACGGCCGGCGCGCGTCCCGACCAGGCCGACGCCATGGGCCGCGGGCCGGCGTGGGTGGCGTTGCAATCCGGCCAGCCCGCCATGCTGTCATTGCTGGCGCGCCACGGTGCGCGTTTTGACAAGGTCGCCGCACCGCCTGGCCAGTCCTTCGCTCATACGCTGGCATGCCAGTCCGCACCCGCGTTCCAGCGTGTCGTCCAAGTGGCCGGTGCATCCCTGCCGGCCACTTGCCCGTCCCCCGCGCCGTCCAGGCGAGGGGCCGCCAAGGTGGCCAGCAAATCCGCCGACTCCGCGGGCTTGGCGGGCCTGTATGTGCTGAACGGTGTGCGTGAAGTCGGTAGCCAATTGCTGTTGTCGCCGGACGGCAGCTTTGACTACATGCTGAGCTACGGCGCCGTCGACATCGCGGCGCGCGGCGCCTGGCGCAGCGACGGCAAACAGGTGTTTCTGGACACGCCGCCGATCCAGCCGTATTCGCCTATCCAGGACGTGCGTGCTGATACCCGGCCCGCAGGCCCCGCCCAGCCCGGCTTTTTGTCCGTGCGCGTTTTCTACCGCGATCGCCCGGTGAAAGTTGACGTGGCGATGTCGTCGGCGGATGCCGATCACGGGGGCGGTCCGCGCCCGTCCGAAGGTGAAGACGGCATCAGCGCACCCATCGAGCCGGGCGCCTTGAAAACACTGGCCGTGTTTGTGCCGCTGCCCTCGGGCGCGCGTTGGCATCAGGTGGACATCAGCAAACTGGACGCCGGCACGCGCGCGATACGCGTGGACCAGGACGTACCGGAAGAAGCCGCTGGCGCACCGCTGCACAAGACATTCACCGTGCACAAAGACGGCACGCTGGTGGAGTCGGAAGGCGGCAGGGAACTGCGATACGAGAAAGAGTAGCGTTTACAAAAAGCCAGCGCGACACGCCGTGCGTCGGCGTGAACGCGCATATGCTCATGCGCGCCGTTAACCCCGCGCGGACGCGGGGTTAACGCGGTATCCTCATTAGTTGCCGATACAATTGACCGGCTTGATCGTGCACTCAACAGAAGGAACCAACACATGGCACATACTCTTCCCCCCCTGCCTTACGAACTCGACGCCCTGGCCCCGCACATTTCCAAGGAAACGCTGGAGTTCCACTACGGCAAGCATCACCAGACTTACGTCACGAACCTGAACAACCTGATCCCGGGTACGGAATTCGAAACGCTGTCGCTGGAAGACATCGTGAAGAAGTCCTCGGGTGGCATTTTCAACAACGCCGCTCAAGTCTGGAACCACACGTTCTACTGGAACAGCCTGGCCCCCAAGGCCGGCGGCGCACCCACCGGCAAGCTGGCTGATGCCATCAACGCCAAGTGGGGCAGCTTTGACGCTTTCAAGGAAGCGTTCAACAAGTCGGCAGCCGGCAACTTCGGTTCGGGCTGGACCTGGCTGGTCAAGAAGGCCGACGGTTCGGTTGACATCGTCAACACCAGCAACGCCGCCACGCCGCTGACCACCGCCGACAAGCCGCTGTTGACCTGTGATGTCTGGGAACACGCGTACTACATCGACTACCGCAACGCGCGTCCCAAGTACCTGGAAAATTTCTGGGCACTGGCCAACTGGGATTTCGCCGCCAAGAACTTTGCCTGATCGGTAAAGACAAGCCGGGCCACACACGGGGCCCGCAAGAAAAAACCCCTGGTGCTTTGCACAGGGGTTTTTTTATTCTCTTTCAGGAAGAATTCAGCTGACATAACCCTGTCGATTGTCGATTTCATTCCAGGGAAATGACAAAGAAACAACCTTTTCTTTAGGGTTATCCCTAGGAATCCCGACCGCTATTGTTGCCAGTGGTCAGGGCTGAACCACGGGGCCAACGGATCGCGGCATGCCCGCTTACAACCGGGGTAACTACAGGGAAGGGAAGCATGTTTCGCTTATTTTCAGGCTTGCGCATTGGGGCGCGCCTGTCGGGCGCGTTTTTGCTCGTGGCGGTAATCGGCGGTGCCATCGGGGCCTTTGGTGTTTGGGGGCTGTCGCGCATCAACGAATTGAATGACCGGCTGTACGACACCGAGCTGCGTGGCATCTCGGACTTGAAAGAATCCAATCTGAATCTGATCTACGCGGGCCGCGCCCGCAGCGGCTACCTGGCCGCCAGCACCGATCAGGATCGCCAGGCGTTGAAAAAGCAGTTTGACGACGCCGTCAAGAACATGGACGTGCTGCGCGACAAGGCCGCGAAGAATTTCCACGAAGAAGAGGGCAAGCGCCTGCTGGCGCAGTTTGTCGAAACCGAACAGGTGTGGAAGCGGGAGTCGGAAGCGTTCTTCACGGCGGCGAAGTCGCAGTCGCTGACGCAAACCGATCCGCGTGTGGCCGAGATCGAAAAGCGGGTTATCGCCTCGTCGCAAAAGCTTGACGACCTGATGACCAACCTGGCCGTGGGCAAGGAAAAAGCCACCGCGCAATCGGTGGACGAAGCCACCGACCTGTACGGCACCGTGCGCGCCGTGATGATCATCCTGGCCGTGGCCGGCGTGGTGATCGGCATGCTGTTGGGCTGGCTGGTCACGCGCGGCATCGTGCGTCCGCTGGAACAGGCCGTGAAAGCCGCGCGCCAGGTCGCCGCGGGCGATCTGACCACCGACATCCAGGTGGCCACGCGTGACGAAACGGGCGACTTGATGACGGCACTGAAGGCCATGAACGAAAGCCTGGCGCGCATCGTCGCGGACGTGCGCGATGGCTGTGAAAGCATCGCCTCGGCGTCCTCGCAGATCGCGCAAGGCAACTCCGACCTGTCGCAACGTACTGAAGAGCAAGCCTCGTCGCTGGAGCAGACGGCCGCGTCGATGGAAGAGCTGACCAGCACCGTGCAGCAAAACGCCAACAACGCCAGCGAGGCCGATCGTCTGGTGACGCAGGCGTCCACCGTGGCAGTGCGCGGGGGCGAAGTGGTGGAAGGCGTGGTGCAGACCATGAGCGCCATTTCGGACAGCTCGCGCCGCATCGCCGATATCACGGGTGTGATCGACGGTATTGCCTTCCAGACCAACATCCTGGCGCTGAACGCCGCCGTGGAAGCGGCGCGCGCGGGCGAGCAGGGCCGGGGCTTTGCCGTGGTCGCGGGCGAAGTGCGCACCTTGGCGCAACGCTCGGCGGTGGCCGCCAAGGAAATCAAGGCGCTGATCGACGAATCCGCCGCGCGTGTGCAGGGCGGTACGCGCCAGGTGGACGAGGCAGGCCGCACCATGCGCGAAGTGGTCGACAGCGTGCGTCAGGTAGCAACGCTGGTGCGTGAAATTGCCAGCGCATCCGAAGAGCAATCGTCCGGCATCGGCCAGGTCAACCAGGCCGTGGCGCAGATGGATACCGTGACGCAGCAGAACGCCGCGCTGGTTGAAGAAGCCGCCGCCGCGGCCGCCAGCATGCAAGAGCAGGCCGGCCGCCTGGCGCAGGAGGTTCGCCGCTTCAAGGTGGACGCCGCCGCGGGTTCCGGGCGTGGTGCCGAGGCGCGCTTGATTACGCCCACGCCCGCGTCCCTGGCCGCGCGCAAGCCGGCAGCGACCGTGACGCGCGCCAGCCAGGCGCGGCCGGCGCTGGCGCACGCGTCGGACGACGACTGGTCCTCGTTCTAAGCAGCCGCCGGGCGCTGCCGCGCGGACTTGCGCGGTAGCGCCCGGGCGGTAAGTCTATGGATGGCGGAATCGTGGTCGGCGAAGTTGTGGGCTGCGAAGTTGTGGCCGGCGAGGTTGTAGGCTGCGAAGTTGTGGGCTGCGAGTCAGGTGGGAATGTTAAGGTTAGCGACTTTCCGCCGCATGCCAGCAGCCCATGAGCCTGACTGAACCTTTCCGCCGGACCTCCGCCGCCACCCGCCGCCTGATGCGGCGCAAAGTGCGTCAGATCAACCGCCTGTCGCGCAAGAGCCTGCAAATGGCACTGCTGTTGGGCGGGGCCGGCCTGGTCGCGCTGATGTCGCTGGGTTTTGCGTATCTTGCCGACAAGGCGCTGGACTGGAACCGCGAATGGGTGGGCCACAACGGCTGGCTTGCCTTGCTGGTGCTGCCGTTCAGCCTGGCCGGCTTGCGCTGGCTGACGCTGCGCTTCGCGCCCAACGCGGCCGGTAGCGGCATTCCCCAAGTCATCGGCGCGCTGTCATTGCCGCCGGGGGCCAGCCAGACCAGCCTGGTGTCGCTGGCGCAAACCCTCTGGAAAATTCCCCTGGCATTCTTCGGCATGCTGGCCGGCGCATCGATCGGCCGCGAAGGCCCGTCGGTGCAGGTGGGCGCCGCGCTCATGCTGGCATGGGGGGATTTCTGGAAGCGTCGTGGCGTCAAGCTGCGGGGCTTTCACGCCAATGAACTGATCGCGGCCGGCGCGGCCGGCGGCCTTGCCGCCGCCTTCAACGCGCCGCTTGCCGGTGTGATCTTCGCCATTGAAGAGCTGGGCCGAGGCACGGTGCTGCGCTGGCAGCGCCTGGTGCTGATCGGCGTGCTGGCAGCGGGGTTTCTGGTGGTCGCGGTGCAAGGCAACAACCCGTATTTCGGCGTGTTCGGCGGTGCGCCGCTGGCCCACGGCATGGTGATGTGGATTGTCATCTGCGGCGCGATCAACGGCGCATTGGGCGGTATTTTTGCGCGGCTGCTGGGCAAGGGCGCGGCAGGCGCGGCGCCCGCGGCCTGGCGCGCCTGGATCCGCGCGCATCCCATCTGGACGGCTTTCATCATGGGCCTGGTGCTGGCCGTGATTGGCCTGTGCACGGCCGGCAGCGTGTACGGCACGGGCTATGGGGTGGCGGCCGATCTGCTGTCGGGCAACGACACGGCGCCGGTCGGCTTCGGGCTGGCCAAGCTGGCCGCTACCGTCGCGTCGTATTGGGCGGGCATCCCGGGCGGGATCTTCACCCCCGCACTAACCACGGGCGCCGGCATCGGCCAACACATCTGGGAACTGGCGGGCGAGGGCGTGGACCAGCGTGTGCTGGTGCTGGTGTCGATGGCCGCCTTTCTGGCCGCCGCCACGCAGGCACCGTTGACGGCCAGCGTGGTGGTCATGGAAATGACGGGCAGCCAGCCGATGTTGTTCTGGTTGCTGGTGGGGTCGCTGCTGGCCTCGGGCGTGTCGCGGCAGTTCTGCCCGCAGCCGTTCTATCACCTGGCTGCGGGGCGCTTTCGGCGGCAAGCCATCGTCGAGGCGGGTCGCGCCGCGCAGTCCGGGGCGGGCGCCGCAACGGCGCCTTCCAAGCCCGCATCGCCCTGAAGGCCTGCGTCCGGCTTGGCGATCAGGGTGAACACCTACCGGACACTGTCCATGAGACGGACACCCCAGGTGTGCACCAACTTGGCGCTAAATGCGGTGCGCTAAGATCGTCCGATCCCGAATTTTTCACTTCACTCCGAGCTTCCCATGACCGTGAATGCCTTTATTTGTGATGCGATCCGCACCCCCTTCGGCCGCTACGGCGGTGCGCTGGCCAGCGTGCGTCCTGATGACCTCGCCGCCGTCGCCATCAAGGCGCTGGTAGCGCGCAACCCCGGCGTGCGCTGGGAAGAACTGGACGACGCCATCATGGGCTGCGCCAACCAGGCCGGTGAAGACAACCGCAACGTGGCCCGCATGGCCACGCTGCTGGCCGGCCTGCCCATCGAAGTCCCCGGCGCCACGGTCAACCGCCTGTGCGGTTCCGGCCTGGACGCCATTGGCACCGCCGCCCGCGCCATCCGCGCCGGCGAAGCCGGGCTGATGCTGGCCGGCGGCGTTGAAAGCATGAGCCGCGCGCCCTTCGTCATGGGCAAGGCCGACAGCGCGTTCTCGCGCAATGCCGCCATTTTCGACACCACCATCGGCTGGCGCTTCGTCAACAAGCTGATGAAGGCGCAATATGGCGTCGATTCGATGCCCGAAACGGCCGAAAACGTCGCTGACGACTTCAACATCAGCCGCGAAGACCAAGACCTGTTTGCGCTGGCCAGCCAGCAAAAGACGGCTCGCGCGCAGAAAGAAGGCGTGTTCGACGCCGAAATCGTGCCGGTTTCGATTGCTCAGAAAAAGGGCGATGCCATCATCGTCTCCAAGGACGAGCATCCGCGTGAAACCAGCCTGGAATCGTTGGCCAAGCTCAAGGGTGTGGTCCGCGAAGGCGGCACCGTCACGGCCGGCAACGCGTCGGGCGTGAACGACGGCGCCGCCGCGCTGCTGTTGGCTGACGAAAAGGCGGCCGCCCGCCACGGCTTGACCCCGCGCGCTCGCGTGGTCGGCATGGCTACCGCCGGCGTCGCGCCGCGCATCATGGGTATCGGCCCGGCCCCGGCCACGCTGAAGGTGTTGGCCCAGACCGGCCTGACGCTGGACCAGATGGACGTCATTGAACTGAACGAAGCCTTTGCCGCGCAGGGCCTGGCCGTGCTGCGCCAACTGGGCATTGCCGACAACGACCCGCGCGTGAATCCCAACGGCGGCGCAATCGCCCTGGGTCACCCGCTGGGCGCATCCGGCGCCCGCCTGGCTACCACCGCGATCAACCAGCTGCACCGCACCGGCGGTCGCTATGCGCTGTGCACGATGTGCATCGGCGTGGGCCAGGGCATCGCGCTCATCATCGAACGCGTCTGAGCTTGCGGCTTCAAGCCTGCAACCTGAAGTGTTGTTTTTTCCGCCGCGCGGTTCGCGGCGGAATCAAAAAAGGGAGCCTCTCGGGGCTCCCTTTCTACATCCGACTGGCGCACTGGCGCCCCGGGGCGCCCGGCTCAGGGCAGACCGTCTATTTTCCGGCCCGCCTTGATGCCATGCTCGTCGAACCAACCTTGGGTCATTTCCAGGGCGTAGCGCACGGGCTTGCGGGCGCAATGCGGATCTTCGGTCTGCGGCGCCATGTCGTCGATGTTGACGATCGTGCCGTCGTCGGCGATAAAGGCTATCGAGAGCGGCAAAAGCGTGTTGCGCATCCAGAAGCACTGCACGTCGGGCCGCTCGAAGACGAACAGCATGCCGTCGTTGCCTGGCAGCTCTTTGCGGAACATCAGGCCGGCTTGGCGCGTGGCGTCGGTGTTGGCAACTTCGGCGCGGATAATATGGATGCCGGCTGACAGTTGCGTGGTGGGCAAGGGCGGTTGCGGCCCGGTTTGCGCATGGGCGCCCGCGCCCAGCATCAATGCCGCGCTTGCCAGTGCCGCCGATACGGCTTTAAGGAATGCGGGTTTTATGAACGCCGTCTTGAACAACGTAGGAGTGGCAGGTAATAACTTCGCATTCTTCAGCATGACTGGCGCAGTAAAAAGAAAATAATAAGGCGGGGCCCGAAAGCCCCGCCTGGATAATGGTGCAACCTTACCGCTGCACTTTATAGGGTGTTAGGCGGCCGTGATATTAAGCGCCTGCTTGCCCTTAGGCCCCTGGATGATTTCGAAAGCCACTTTCTGGCCTTCCTTCAGGGTTTTAAAACCATTCATCTGTATGGACGAGAAGTGGGCGAACAGATCTTCACCGCCGTCGTCGGGCGTAATGAAGCCAAACCCCTTTGCATCGTTGAACCATTTGACGGTACCCGTCGATTTGGGATTGTCCCCTTGGACGGCGGTTGCGGTCGTATCAGACATGCGGACTGCCTCATTGAATCGTATGTTGACAGAAGGGCATCGCGGTCTAGACCTCTGTCCCCCCCTCCGGCTTCCTGGCAGATTTTCGATGAGTTGAAAACCCCAGAATGCGGTGATAATGCGCCGCTTTTCTTTGTGTCGTCAAGTATGGAAACTACGTATTTCCGCGTGTAATTTTAAGTAAGTTGCGCGTTAGGCGTCCCCAGTTTAAATAGAATAGCCGCCCTATGAGTTCTACCTTGGATACCCAGCATGATTTGGCCGTCGAGAAGGCACCGGCACGCGCCGCGCCGCCTCCGATGTATCAGGTTCTGCTGTTGAACGATGACTACACGCCGATGGAATTCGTCGTGAAAGTCCTGCAAAAATTCTTCAATAAAAATCATGAAGAGGCCACGCGGATCATGTTGCAAGTGCATCACGAAGGGCGCGGAGTTTGCGGGGTGTACCCCCGTGACCTCGCCGCCACCCGCATCGCCCAGGTAGGACAGTATGCGCGGGCGCGCCAGCACCCGCTGCAATGTGTGATGGAACCCGTTTAATACCAAGAATGAAGACGCCGCCCTCGAAGGCGGCGTTCTGCTGTGCGCCAATGGCACGGCAATGTCCGCGTTTGGGGAAGCGCGCGGATCCGGATGGTCGGCAGCTCCGCCGCTAAGGAGCGTTGTATTCGAGTAGGCGGAGGGGTTTGCCGTGAGTGGAAAGGTTAGTAAGACCTGGCTGGCGGTTGCCGGCGTTGTGGTGTTGGCCGGCGCCATAGGCGTGGGCTGGTGGATGGGCAAGGACAAGCAGGCTGCGGTTCCGGGTGCGGCCCCTGCGGTGTCCGCCCCGGCTCAAAGCCCCGCGGCGGCCCCGCCGGGCGAGGCAAAACCCACGCTGGGCGCCAGCGCCACGGTCGGCGCGCCCGATCCGTTCGCCGCACTGACCTGCCAACCACGCCAATATAACGACGCGCTGTCGTTGTCCGTCACGTTCACCCAGCCGGTGGATGCCAAGGGCAAGCTGGATGACTTCCTGCAGGTCACCGATCTGGGCGCCTCGTCGGGCAAAGCCGACCAGGACAGCGAAACGGCCTCCAACGCCGGCGACCAGCCCGCCTCGGTGAAGCCGGGCGACTCCGCCCCGCAAGGCAAGATCGTCAAAGGCAGCTGGATTGTGGGTGACAACCCGCGCATGGTGTATTTCCCGTATATCCAGCCGCAACGCAAGTACGCCATCACCGTCCGCTCCGGTTTGCCCGGCGTGGGTGACAAGGTCGTGCTGGCGCAATCGTCCAATTGCGAAGTGAACACGCAGGCGATGCCGCCGTCGTTCTATTTCGCCAGCCGTGGCGTGGTGCTGCCGGCCGGCCAGAACGGCGGTTTGCCCGTGGCTACCGTCAACGTGCCAGAAGTGGACGTGCAATTCCTGCGTGTCGCGCCCGACCGCGTGCCGGAACTGTTCGAAACGGTGCTGGGCATTGGCCGCAACACCGCGCAGGCGTCCGATGACGAAGAAGAGGGCGGCTACAACGAAGAAGACAGTTGGCGCTATTCCGACAACCGTGGCCTGAAGGGTTCGGTCAGCAACTGGGATCTGGACCGCCTGAATTCGCTGACCACCAGCGTCTATCAAGGCCGATTCATTACCGACGATAAACCCAACCGCCGCCACGTTACCTTCCTGCCCGTTGAAGGCGTGAAGGAACTGCAAGAGCCCGGCATCTATATCGCGGTCATGAGCCAGCCCGGCCGTTTCCGCTACGAATACCAGGTCACGTACTTCTACGTCAGCGATATCGGCCTGCACGCGCGCCGCTACAGCGACCGCGTGGAAGCCTATTCCGTGTCGCTGAAGTCCGGCCAGGCCATCTCCGGCGCAGTCTTTGAACTGGTCGACGGCGCCGGCAAGACGCTGGCCAAGGCCGCCGCCGATGGGCAAGGTCATGTGCGCTTTGATGGCAGCTTCACCAACGCGCGCGTCATCCGTGCATCGCGCGACAAGGAAATGACGGTATTGGCATTGGCCGAGCCGGCGCTGGATCTGTCGGAGTTCGATACGGGCGGCCATGTGTCGCGCCCGAATAACTTGTTCATTTACGCCGGCCGCAATCTGTATCGCCCTGGCGAAACGTTCAACGTGTCGGTGCTGCCGCGCGACCTGGACGGCCGCATGCTGACGCCCGCGCCGCTGACGGCCACCATCAAGCGTCCCGATGGCCGCGTGGTGCAGAACACGCTGTGGCAGCCCAAAAAGGATCTGGTCGGCTATGTCGAGCGCGCAATCGAATTGCCGCTGGATGCGCAGACCGGCTCGTGGCTGCTGGAGCTGCGTGTTGACCCGGCCTCGCGCGCGCCCGATGCGTCGTGGAAGTTCCAGGTCGAGGAATTCCTGCCTGAACGTATGAAGATGGCACTGACCTCTGAGCAAGAGGTGCTGTCGCCGGACGAGGAACTGCTTGTCGATGTGCAGGGCGATTACCTTTACGGCGCACCCGCCGCCGGCAACCGCCTGCTGTCCACCTTCCAGGTCAAGCGCGACCGATTCGCGCAGGCCCAGAAATGGCCCGGCTTCATCTTCGGCGACGTCGCCGATGACACGCGCCGCACGTTTGGCGAACTGCCCGAAGAGGCGCTGGACGACAAGGGTGCTGCTCAGATCAGCGTCAACCCCAACGCGGCAGGCACGCATTCGCCCATGAAGGTGCGCGTGTCGGCCAGTCTGCTGGAATCGGGCGGCCGCCCGGTGGTGCGTTCCATCGAACGCAGCGTCTGGCCCGCCGACAAACTGATCGCCGTGCGGCCCCAGTTCGATAGCGACGTGGCGCGCGAGAGCGCACCCGCCGGATTCGAAGTGATCCGCGTCAACGCCCAGGGCGAGATCCAGCCCCTGGCTCAGGCCCAGATGCGTTTGTTCCGCGAAGAACGCCAATACTATTGGCGCTTTGACGACCAGCGCGGCTGGAACAGCGGCTACACCGAAACCGAAGAACTGATCGATTCGCGCGAAGTGGCGCTGAACGATCGCGCCCAGCTGACCGTGCCGGTCAAGTGGGGCCGTTACCGCCTTGAAATCGCCGACCCGGAAACGGGCGAGACGATGCGCTACCGCTTCTATGCCGGCTGGAACGCGCAGGACGCCGACGCGATGGGCAACCGCCCCGATCGCGTGCAGATGAAGCTGGAAGGCGTGCCGGCCAAGCCGGGCGACACCGTCAAGGTCACCTTGACGCCGCCGCACGACGGCCAGGCGCTGGTCACCGTCGAAGGCGACCGCATGTTGTGGTCCACCTGGGTGGCCGTGAAGGCAACGGGCACCGTGGTCGAGATCCCGGTCAGCAAGGACTGGAAGCGCCACGATCTGTACGTGGCCGCCGCCGTGTTCCGCCCGGGCAGTGAAGGCGACCGCGTGACGCCGGCCCGTGCGCTGGGCCTGGCATTCCTGCCGATTGCCAGCACCGATCGCAAGCTGGATGTAAAGCTGACGGCCGCGCCCAAGGCCGTGCCCGAAACCAAGACGACGGTGCGCGTCAAGGTCGACGGCGCGCAGGGCAAGCAAGCCACGGTCACGCTGTCCGCGGTGGACGTGGGCATCTTGAACATCAACCAGTACGCCACGCCCGACCCGCTGGACTACTTCTTCGGCAAGCACCGCTACGCGCCCGAACTGTTGGACATGTACGGCAAGCTGATCGAAAAAATGGACGGCACCAAGGGCAAGCTGAAGTGGGGCGGTGACGCCGCCATGCGCGGCGACAGCAAGAGCCTGCCCAAGAAGGTCAAGCTGGTCGACCTGTTCTCGGGTCCGGTCACGCTGAACGCGCAAGGCGAAGCGGACATCCCGCTGGACCTGCCCGATTTCAACGGCACCTTGCGCCTGATGGCGGTGGCGTTCACGGCCGACAACTACGGCAGCACCGACACCGAAATGGTGGTGGCCGCGCCGATCGTCGCCGAATTGAACACGCCGCGCTTCATCACGCCGGGCGACCAGGCCGCCATTGCGCTGGACCTGACCAACCTGAGCGGCGCCGAGCAAAAGATCAGCATCAAACTGGAAGCGCTGGACCCGCTGGCCATTACGGACGGCGTGCGCACGGTGACGCTGAAGGACAAGCAGCGCACCACCTTGCGCTTTAACGCCACCACGACCGGTTCGTATGGCCTGGGCCTGATGCGCCTGACCATCGACGGGCAGGGCGGCGCCAAGCCGGTGCACATCGTGCGTGAATCGGTGTTGCAAGTGCAGCCGGCCTACGCAGGCGAACGCCAGGTGCGTCGCCTGCGCCTGAACCCGGGTGAAACCAACGTGGCGCAAGCCTCGTGGGTGTCGTCTTACTACCCGGATTCGGCGCTGGTCAGCCTGACCGTGTCGAATCGCCCGCCGTTCAACGTGAACAAGCTGGTCGAAGGTTTGCTGGCGTATCCGTATGGCTGCGCCGAACAGACCATCAGCCGCGCCTTGCCGTGGGTGTTGATCGATGACGCCGTTGCCAAGCAGTTCGGCCTGAAGCCGCATTCGCAGGTGGAACGCGCCGCGCAGGTGTCCGGCGCCATCGGCCGCCTGTCCGGCATGCGCAACGCGGTAGGTTCGTACAACCTCTGGAGCGGTTCCAGCTCGCGCGATGTGTGGCTGACGGCCTATGCCGTGGGCTTCCTGCAAGACGCGCGCGACCAGGGCTTTGAAGTGCCCGAAGCCACGCTGGACCGTTCGCGCCAATGGTTGCTGGAGCAAGTGCAGCAGACGTCGAACACCTTCGGCACGTGGTCGGTGAACCTGCGCCGCAACGTTGAAGCCGGCCGCATCGACGGCAGCGATGCCAACGTCCTGCGCGAAGACCACCGCCGTTTTGCCGGCTTGTCGACCGCCGTGCTGGCGTTGGCTCGCGACAAGAAGGCGCCGTTGTCGACGGTGCGCCAGCTGTTCGACAACTATCAAGAGCGCGCGCGTTCGCCGTTGCCCCTGATCCAGCTGGCAGCGGCGTTCAAACTGATGGGCGACGAAGGCCGCATGAAGTCCGCGCTGGACGCCGCGATGACGCGCGAATACGGTTTCCCGCGCCGCAATTACAACGGCTACTACGACGAATGGCTGGGCGACTACGGCAGCAGCGTGCGCGATTACGCTTTGTCGTACGCGCTGGCCAACCAGTACGGCCTGAAGCACGAGCGCCTGGAAAATCTGCTGACGCAACTGACCTCGCGCCTGGGCAACCGTTCGTACCTGTCCACGCAGGAACGCATGGCGCTGTTGATGGCGGCACGCGCCATCGGTGGCGACAAGGGCACGCCGTGGGAAGCCGCGCTGACCGTCAATGGCGTGCGCAAGCCGCTGGACGGCGGCAAGACCGACCAGACCGTCGGCCTGACGGCGGCCGATCTGGCCAACACGCAAATCCTTAACACGGGTGCGCAGTCCTTGTTCCTGGAATACGACATCCAGGGCAGCCCGACGGTTGCGCCCAAGCCGCGCAACGACGTGATCCAGCTCAAGCGTGGCTGGTATCGCCCGGACGGCAAGCCTTGGGATGGCGGCACGCTGCAAAGCGGCGACATGCTGGTGGTGTGGGTGCAGGCCAGCGCCAACCAGAACATTCCGGATGCGCTGATCGAGGACCGTGTGCCGGCGGGTTTTGAAGTCGAAAACCTGAACCTGTCGCAAAGCCCCGAGATGCAGGAATGGACTATTGGCGGGCGCCGCGTGGCCGAAGCCATGGCCGATTCCAACATCAAGCATCGTGAGTTCCGCGATGACCGTTACGTGGCCGCCGTGTCCCTGGGTCGTGGCAAGGTCGACGTGTTCTATCTGGTGCGCGTCGTAACGCCGGGCCGCTATGCGGTGCCCTCGACCGTGGCGGAAGATATGTATCGCCCGGAAATCCGCGGCGTGGGTGAGCAATGGAGCACGGTCGAAATCCGCGATCGCGGCGCCAAGCGTCCTTGACCGCCGCCGCCACCCCCACGGCGGGCGCCTTGCGCGCTCGCCGGTGGCGGCGGCGCGGCATCATCGCGGCCAGCGTGTTGTTTACGCTGGCCGCGTTGTTATTCGTGCTTGACCGCCTTTACCCGCTGCCGCCTGTCGATTCCGGCGGCGCCGCCGTCGTCGTGGCCGCCGACGGCACGCCGCTGCGCAACTACCCCAGCCGCGACGGCATCTGGCGCTATCCGGTCACCCCGGACCAGGTGTCCCCGCGCTACCTGGAAACGCTGCTCACGTACGAGGACCGCTGGTTCTACTGGCATCCCGGCGTCAACCCGGTGGCGTTCGCGCGGGCCGGCTGGCAATGGGCCACGAACCGCCGCATTGTTTCGGGGGGATCAACCCTGACGATGCAGGTCGCCCGCCTGATTGACCCCCAATTGGCGGGCAAGCCGTCGCGCTCCATGTCGGCCAAATTGCGACAGGCGTGGCGCGCGGTGCAACTGGAAATGCACTACAGCAAGGATGAAATTCTGTCCTTGTACCTGACCCACGCGCCCATGGGCGGCATCGTGGAAGGCGTGGAAATGGGTTCGCGGCTGTGGCTGGGCAAGGCTGCCCGTGATCTCGGCCCCGCCGAGGCCGCGATGCTGACCGCGCTGCCGCAAGCCCCGTCGCGCCTGCGTCCCGACCGCCACCCCGAGGCCGCGCAGGCTGCGCGCGACAAGGTGCTGGACCGCATGGCCGAACTGGGCCGCTGGACCCCGGCGGAAGTTGCCGATGCCAAGATCGAAAACGTAATCGCGCCGCCGCTACGCGCACGTTGGCTTGCGCCCCTGGCCGCACAGCGCCTGTTGCAGGAAGCCGGTACCAAAACCACCGCAAGGCGGCCGGGCCAGCGCCCGCCGCTGGTCGCATCGACATTGGATGCTGACATGCAGGCATCGGTGGAACGAATGTTGCTGGACCGTGTCGATAATTTGCCGCCCAAAGTTTCCATGGCGGTGCTGGTGATGGATAACGATACGCTGGAGGTCAAGGCTTACGCGGGGTCCGCCGATTTTTCCGACGATACCCGTTATGCCCACGTGGATATGGTGCGTGGCGTGCGCTCGCCGGGTTCTACTCTTAAACCGTTTCTGTATGCGCAGGCGCTGGACGAAGGGCTGATTCATTCGGAAAGCCTGCTGATCGATGCGCCCATGTCATTCGGCGGCTATGCACCCGGCAATTTCCAGGCCGCTTTTTCGGGCCCGGTCAGTGTGGCGCAGGCGTTGCAGCGGTCGTTGAATGTGCCCGCGGTGGACTTGCTGGACCGTGTCGGCCCCGCCAGTTTCGCGTCGGTTATGCTGACTGGCGGCGTGCGGTTACGAATGCCGGCCGGGGCTGCCCCAAATTTAAGCTTGATTTTGGGCGGGGGTGGCACCACATTGGAAGAACTGGTCGGCGCTTACCGGGCTTTGGCCCGCGATGGCGTCTCGGGACGGCCCCGCCTTCGGACGGAGCAGCCTCGAATCGAGTCCCGTATGATGAGCCCTGGAGCCGCCTGGATCGTTCGCGATATTCTTGAAGGCGGCGGGCATCCCGACCGGCCTTTCTACCAGTCGGGCAGCCCGACCCGGCGGCTGGCCTGGAAAACCGGGACCAGCTTTGGTTTCCGGGACGCCTGGGCAATCGGGGTGACCGACAGATGGACGCTAGGCGTCTGGGTAGGTCGCCCGGACGGCACGCCGAACCCCGGTTTTTTTGGGGCGAATGTGGCGGCGCCGTTACTGCAAGATATTGTGGCCGCGTTGCCGGAAGGCGCGCAGCAGGTCCGTAGCCGGCCCGAAACGGTGCAGGCGGCGGTCACATGTTGGCCACTGGGTTATCGGTTGGGCAGCGTGCCGTCGGGGCAATGTCCCGAACAGCGCGCCGCGTGGCTGTTGAACGACACGGCGCCGCCGTCATTTGCCGGTTACGCCGACGCTACCCAAGGGCCGTTGCGCGTGGGTGGCGTGGCCAGCGGTTCGGTCCTTCGGCCCGTGCCGGGCAGCCGGCAAGTGGCGCTGGATGTGGATGTGCAAGGCGCCGAAGGAGAAGTATGGTGGATGCTTGATGGCCGCGTGGTGAATCACGGCGCGTCGAGTCATCCGTTTAAATTAGTGCTGGCGCAAGACGGCCGGTATACGCTAACCGTCATGGACACGCTAGGCCGCCACGATAGAGTGGTTTTTGAAATCGCTGGCGTTACGCCATGATCGGCATAGAATATGAATCGTGTATTTGACCGCTTCGATGCAATACGGAGGAAGCGTGATTTCTCAAGAGCTTGAAGTCAGCCTGCATATGGCTTTCGTCGAGGCCCGTTCGGCCCGGCACGAATTTATTACCGTCGAGCACCTGCTGCTGTCGCTGCTCGACAACGCTTCGGCAGTCGAGGTTCTGCGCGCATGCGCGGCCAACCTCGACGACTTGCGCCGCAACCTCCGTCAGTTCGTTTCGGAAAACACCCCGGTGATTCCAAGCGGCGCCGAGGTCGACACGCAACCGACGCTGGGCTTTCAGCGCGTGATTCAACGCGCAATCATGCATGTTTCCGCAGGCGGCACCGGCAAGAAACCGGTGACGGGCGCAAACGTGCTGGTGGCCATTTTTGGGGAAAAGGACTCGCATGCCGTGTACTACCTGCAACAGCAGGGTGTCACGCGCCTGGACGTGGTCAATTTCCTGTCGCATGGCATTACCAAACAGCCCCAGGTGGAGTCCGCCGCCGTGCAGAAAGAGCAGCAGACCAACGGTGAAGAGCAGGGCGAATCGCGTCAGTCGCCGCTTGACCAATACGCCACGGACCTGAACGCCGCCGCGCTGGCGGGCCGCATCGATCCCCTGATCGGACGCGAGCACGAAGTCGAGCGCGTCATTCAGGTGTTGTGCCGACGCCGCAAAAACAACCCGCTGCTGGTCGGTGAGGCCGGCGTGGGCAAGACCGCCATTGCCGAAGGCCTGGCCTGGCGCATCACGCGCGGCGAAGTCCCCGAAATCTTGCAAGCCGCCCAGGTCTTTTCGCTGGACATGGGCGCGCTGCTGGCGGGTACCAAGTACCGCGGTGATTTCGAACAGCGCCTGAAGGGCGTGCTCAAGCAGATCCGCGGCAACCCCGACGCGATCCTGTTCATCGATGAAATCCATACGCTGATCGGCGCCGGTTCGGCCTCGGGCGGCACCTTGGACGCGTCCAATCTGCTCAAGCCGGCCCTGTCTTCGGGTCAGCTCAAGTGCATCGGCGCCACCACGTATACCGAATATCGCGGCGTCTTCGAAAAAGACCACGCGCTGTCGCGTCGCTTCCAGAAGATTGACGTGCCGGAGCCCAGCGTCGAGCAAACCGTGCAGATCCTGCGCGGCTTGAAGAGCCGTTTTGAAGAACACCACAGCGTGCGCTATTCCGCTGCCGCGTTGTCGGCGGCCGCTGAGTTGTCAGCCCGCTTCATCAATGACCGCCATCTGCCCGACAAGGCGATTGACGTTATCGACGAAGCCGGCGCGGCCCAGCGCCTGCTGCCGCGCTCGCGCCAGAAGAAGGTGATCGGCAAGGTGGACATCGAGAACATCGTGTCCAAGATCGCCCGCATTCCGCCGCAGTCCGTCTCCAACGACGACCGCAGCAAGCTGGCCACGCTGGACCGCGATTTGAAAACCGTCGTGTTCGGCCAGGACGGCGCTATCGATGCCTTGTCCGCCGCCATCAAGATGGCGCGCTCGGGCTTGGGCAAGCCGGAAAAGCCTATCGGCGCTTTCCTGTTGTCCGGTCCCACCGGCGTGGGCAAGACCGAAGTGGCGCGTCAACTGGCGTTCACGCTGGGGGTCGAGCTGCTGCGTTTCGACATGTCGGAATACATGGAACGCCACGCGGTGTCGCGCCTGATCGGTGCGCCTCCGGGATACGTCGGGTTCGACCAGGGTGGCCTCTTGACCGAAGCCATCACCAAGCAGCCGCACTGCGTGCTGCTGCTGGACGAAATCGAAAAGGCGCACCCGGATGTGTTCAACATCCTGCTGCAGGTCATGGACCACGGCACGCTGACCGACAACAACGGCCGCAAGGCGGACTTCCGCAACGTCATCCTCATCATGACGACGAACGCGGGCGCCGAGACCTTGAACCGTCCGTCGATCGGGTTTGCCAATTCGCGGATGCTGGGCGACGAAATGGCGGAAATCCGCCGCATGTTCACGCCCGAATTCCGCAACCGCCTGGACGCAATCATCCCGTTCGCCGCGTTGGACCGCGAGGTCATCCTGCGCGTGGTGGACAAGTTCCTCATGCAGCTGGAAGATCAGTTGCACGAGCGCCGCGTGGAAGCCGTGTTCACCACGAAACTGCGCGAACACCTTGCCAAGGAGGGGTTCGACCCGCTGATGGGCGCGCGTCCCATGCAACGTCTTATCCAGGACACCATCCGCCGCGCGCTGGCCGACGAGCTGCTGTTCGGCAAGCTGGTGGACGGCGGCTCGGTTACGGTGGATCTGGACGACACGGGCAAGGTGACGCTGGACTTCGACGACAACGGGAAACCGCCGTCTTCGGATGCGCCGGACAAGCAGGAAGTTGAACTAATCGATTGATGACCGCGGACAGCCAGCCGCTGATCGAGTGCGAACATTGCGCAAGCGTTTATCGCCGACATCAGCTTGAACCTGGCGAGACCGCCAATTGCGCCCGCTGCGGGGCCACATTGTGGCGCTACAGCGGGCTTACTTTGTCCAATTGGCTGGCGCTTGCCATCACGGCCCTGATCGTTTTCGGGGTGGCTAACGCCTACCCGGTCGCTTCCATGTCCGTGCAGGGCATGGTGCAAGAAGCGTCCCTGCTGGACGCCATTTCCATTACGTGGCGCCAAGGCCACTGGGTGGTCGCCGTGATGACGGGGCTGGCCGGTTTTGCCTTGCCGTTGCTGCAACTGACCGTATTGCTGTGGGTGCTTGGCCCCTTGTCCCGGGGCCACGAGCCCGTCGGGTTCCGTGGCGCCATGCGTCTGCTGGGGGTCCTCTCGCCGTGGTGCATGGTGCCGGTGTTTCTGCTGGGCGTGCTGGTCGCGGTGGTCAAGCTGGCGGGCATGGCGGCGGTGCAACCGGGTATCGGCCTGGGCGCCTTCGGCCTGCTGACTGTTTTCCTGACAATGCTGGGGCGCTTGTCGCCGCACGTACTGTGGCGTTACGCCGAAACGGCGGGCGTGGCCCCCGTGCATATTCCCGAAAGCGGTCCGGAAACCGTGCTGGCCGGCTGCCATGTCTGCGGCCAGGTGCAGGCCCTGCCGCGCGATGCCGATCCCGAAGAAGAACATCACTGCGTGCGTTGCGATGCCATCGTGCATTACCGCAAGCCGGATCATCTGGCGCGCACCTGGGCGCTGCTGCTTGCCGCGGTCGTGTTCTATATCCCGGCTAACGTCCTGCCCGTCATGCAGGTCAGTTCGGTGTTGGGCGACAGCGCCCATACCATCCTGGGCGGCGTCGTCGAGCTCTGGCAGATGGGGTCCTGGGATATTGCGCTGATCGTGTTTATCGCCAGTGTGGCCGTGCCGCTGACCAAGCTGTTGGCGCTGATCCTCTTGCTGCTGACCGAGCAATGGCGCAGCACCACCAATCTGCGGCCGCGTACCCGCTTGTATCAGATGGTCGAGTTCATAGGCCAATGGTCGATGCTGGATGTTTTTGTCGTTATATTGCTGGCGGCGCTGGCCGATTTCCAAGGGCTGATGGAGATCAGCGCCGGCGCGGGGGCGGCGGCGTTTGGCGTCGTTGTGATCCTGACCATGCTGGCGGCCATGAGCTTCGATCTGCGCCGCAGTTGGGATCTTGAAGGCGAGGTCGACGTCGACTTCGACGCGCCCGAGATCGAGGGCCGGGCGCATCCGGCCCAGGCGGCGCATCATGCGCCGTCCGTGACAAGCAGGGAAGTGGGCTAGCAACAACCGTGGTTCCCGCTCAAGAAGAAAAAGGAAAGTAGATGTCCGACCAAGCACCCGGCGGCGGTGAAGAGAAGATCAAATCGCCGACTATCTCGCGCAAGCAGAAACGCCGGATTTCATGGATATGGCTGGTGCCCATCGTGGCTGCGCTGATGGGCATGTCGCTTGTCATACGCACCTGGATGCAGGCCGGCCCGGATATCTCGATCTCGTTCAATACGGCCGAAGGGCTGGAAGTGGGCAAGACGCAGCTGCGCTACAAAGACGTGAACATCGGCACGGTGAAGTCCATCGGCTTTAATTCCGACCGCAGCAAAGTGGTGGTGAAGGCCGAGCTGGCCAAGGAAGTGTCGGACCTGGCGCGTGAAGGCACCAACTTCTGGGTGGTGCGGCCGCGTCTGGACGTCAGCGGCGTATCGGGCCTGGGCACCTTGTTGTCGGGCGCCTACATTGGCGTGGACGCGGTGGAAGGCAAGAACGGCGAGGAAAAGGCCACCAAGTTCAGCTTTGAAGGGCTGGAAATCCCGCCTGCCGTCACGCATGACCGGGCCGGCAAGCGGTTCATGCTGCGCGCCTCTGACCTGGGTTCGCTGGACATCGGTTCGCCGGTCTATTTCCGTCGCATCAATGTGGGCCGCGTCATCGGCTACGAGCTCGACAAGACCGGCACGGCGGTCAATGTCGAAGTGTTTGTCGACGCGCCGAACGACAAGTTCGTCACCAACGGCACGCGCTTCTGGAACGCCAGTGGCGTGGACTTCAGCGTCAACGCCGATGGCCTGAAGGTACGCACGCAGTCGCTGGTGTCGATGGCGGTGGGCGGCGTGGCATTCGAATCGGTGCAAAGCGTGCGCGATGGCAGCGCCGCCGCGCCGGCCGACGCGCACTTCGATCTTTATCCCACCGAGGCCGCCGCCAAGGCCAACCCCGACGGCGAAGCCTTCCCGATCCGCATGCGCTTCGATCAGTCGATTCGCGGCCTGACCGTCGGTGCGCCCATCGACTTCAACGGCATCACGCTGGGCAACGTTACGCAGATCAATCTGGACTTCGACCCCGCCACCAAGCGCTTCTATTCCATCGTGGACGCCACGCTGTACCCGGAACGCCTGGGCCGCGTGTACGAAGAAGTGCGCGAACGCGCGCTCAAGGACGGCGACGAGGCCGGCAACCGCCTGCTGGGCGTGATGATCAAGTACGGGCTGCGCGCGCAGTTGCGCACGTCGAACCTGCTGACGGGCCAGCTGTACGTGGTGCTGGATAACTTCCCGAATGCCAAGCCGGTGGAATTCACCCCGTCCGACCCCGCCGTGATTCCTACTATCCCGGGCAACCTGGATCAGTTGCAGCAGCAGGTCAGCAACATCGTCGCCAAGATCGAGAAAATTCCGTTCGACAAGATTGGCGAGGATCTGCGCACCACCCTGGCCAGCACGTCCAAGCTGATGAACCGGCTGGACAAGCAGGTGGCCCCGGAGGCGCAGGGCATGCTCAAGCAGGCCCGCGAATCCATGGCGAACATCAACTCGATGCTGGCTTCCGACGCGTCGCTGCCGGTCAATACCGAAAAGGCCATGCAGGAACTGAGCCGCGCCGCGCGCTCGTTGCGGGCATTGGCCGATTTCCTGCAATCGAACCCCGAAGCCTTGCTGCGCGGCCGTGGCAAAGACCCGATTCCCGGCTCCGGCCCTGTCAGGAACTAAAGAATCATGACTTTATCTTCCCTGCGTCCTGTCCTGTCCTTGCTGGTGCTGAGCGCCGCCCTGGCCGGTTGCGGCTCGTCGCCGCCCGTGCATTACTACACGCTGCAAGGGCCCACCGCGCCGTCCACCGCCGCGCCCGCCGGTTCCGCGGACTTTTTGATCGAGGTACAACCGGTCAGCCTGTCCACACAAGCCGACCAGCCTCAGTTGATGGTGCGCACGGGCGACGGCAGCGTATCGGCACTGTATTCCGAGCGTTGGAGTTCGCCGCTGGGCGACGAGCTGCGCGGCGCCTTGTCCGATGCCCTGAAGGGCGAATTGGGCGCGCTGGACGTGCAGATGGTCAAGCCTGGCCCGGGCGCGCCCGTGTGGCGGGTGCAAACCGACGTCCAACGCTTCGAGCTGGTCTCGGGCAGCATGGCGCAGCTGGATGCCACGTGGCGCGTCCGGCCGGTCAATGCCAAGGGTACGGGCTTGCTGTGCCGCAGCGTCGTAACCGAAAAGGTGTCCGAGACGGGCATCCCGGCGCTGATCGCGGCCCAACAGCGCGCCGTCGTGGCGCTAGCCGGCGCCATGGCGTCCGCCATACGCGGTCAAACCCCAGCGGGCTCGGCGTCCGTGCAGATGCTGGGATGTTCGCCCCTGAAGGACTCGCCGAAAGACCAGGACTGATATGGGCGCTTCCCGGTAAACCTGCGCCAAGTCAACCGGTTAACCTAGGGTTAACCTTAATACAAGCCGGGTTGCAACCTGTTTAGCATACGGTCCTACCCATACTGGGTTTCGTTCGAGTCCAGTATCACCTTTGCCATGCGACAGGAAGCAATCTCTTATGGCCAGCACGACCCTCGGCGTCAAAGTTGACGACGCACTGCGCGACCGCCTGAAGGCGGCCGCGAACAAGCTCAACTGCACGCCCCACTGGCTGCACAAGCAGGCAATCCTTTCTTATCTGGACAAGATCGAGCGCGGCCATCTGCCCGCCGAAATGTCGCACCTGGGCGTGGACGCCGGCACGGAAGACGACACGGGCGATGCGCCCGCCGCGCCCACGCCGCCGTTCTACGAGTTTGGGCAGGACGTGCAGCCGCAGTCCGTGCTGCGCGCCGCGATTACCGCTGCGTATCGCCGCCCCGAGCCCGAATGCGTGCCGCTGTTGCTGGGCCAGGCCCGCGTGCCCAATCTTGAAAAAGTGCACGCGATGGCCTCCGACCTGGTCAAGAAGCTGCGCGGCAAGCGCAGTGGTGGTGGCGTTGAAGGGCTGATCCAGGAATTTTCGCTGTCCAGCCAGGAAGGCGTGGCGCTGATGTGCCTGGCCGAAGCGCTGCTGCGCATTCCCGACCGCGCCACGCGCGACGCGTTGATCCGCGACAAGGTCGCCCGTGGCGACTGGAAGTCGCACATGGGCGGCTCGCAATCGCTGTTCGTCAACGCCGCCACCTGGGGCTTGATGATCACCGGCAAGCTGGTGGCCGTCAGCAGCGAACAATCGCTGTCCAAGGCGCTGACCCGCTTGATCGGCAAGGGCGGGGAACCCCTGGTGCGCAAGGGCGTGAACATGGCCATGCGCATGATGGGCGAACAGTTCGTCTCGGGCCAGACCATCTCTGAAGCCCTGGCCAACAACCGCAAGATGGAAGCCCGCGGCTTCCGCTATTCCTACGACATGCTGGGCGAAGCGGCCACCACGGCCGAAGACGCCGAGCGCTATTACGCGTCGTATGAGCAGGCCATCCACGCCATCGGCAAGGCCGCGGCCGGCCGTGGCATCTATGAAGGCCCTGGCATCTCGATCAAGCTGTCCGCACTGCACCCGCGCTATTCGCGCAGCCAGCGCGAACGCGTCATTGCTGAACTGCTGCCGCGCGTGAAGGCACTGACGGCGCTGGCCCGCAGCTACGACATCGGCCTGAACATCGACGCCGAAGAAGCCGACCGCCTGGAAATCTCGCTGGATCTGCTGGAAGCGCTTTGCTTTGCGCCCGAACTCGAAGGCTGGAACGGCATCGGTTTCGTCATCCAGGCTTATCAAAAGCGCGCGCCGTTCGTGATCGACTACGTGATCGACCTGGCCCGCCGCAGCCGCCATCGCATCATGGTGCGCCTGGTCAAGGGCGCCTACTGGGACAGCGAAATCAAGCGCGCCCAGGTCGACGGCCTGGAAGGCTACCCCGTCTACACCCGCAAGCTGTACACCGACGTCGCCTACCTGGCCTGCGCGCGCAAGCTGCTGGGCGCACCCGAAGCGGTGTACCCGCAGTTCGCCACGCACAACGCATACACGCTGGCCGCCATCTACCAGCTGGCCGGCCAGAACTACTACCCCGGCCAATACGAATTCCAGTGCCTGCACGGCATGGGCGAACCCCTGTACGACGAAGTGGTCGGCCCGCTGGCGCAAGGCAAGCTGAACCGGCCGTGCCGCATCTATGCGCCGGTCGGCACGCACGAAACGCTGCTGGCTTACCTGGTGCGCCGCCTGCTGGAAAACGGCGCCAACACCTCGTTCGTCAACCTGATCGGCGACGACAGCATTCCGGTGGAAACGCTGGTGGCCGACCCGGTGGACGCGGCGTCGCGCATTGTGCCGCTGGGTGCGCCGCACGAAAAGATTCCGCTGCCGCGCGAGCTCTACGGCAATCTGCAACAAGGGGCGCGCGCCAACTCGGCCGGCCTGGACCTCACCAACGAACACCGTCTGGGCTCGTTGTCGGCCGCGTTGCTGGCCAGCGCGGGCACGCCGTGGCGCGCCGGCCCCATGTTGGGCGAAGGCGAACAGGCTTGGGACGCGGCGCGCGCCGTTGAAGTGCGCAACCCGTCCAACCTGCGCGATGTCGTTGGCCACGTGATCGAAGCGCAAGCGGACGAGGCCGACGCCGCCTTGCGCGCCGCCGCCAATACCGCGCCCATCTGGCAATCCACGCCCGTGGCGGAACGCGCGCAGTGCCTGCGCCGCGCCGCGCAATTGCTGGAAGAGCAGATGCAGATGCTGCTGGGCCTGATCGTGCGCGAGGCCGGCAAGTCGCTGCCGAACGCCATCGCCGAAGTGCGCGAAGCGGTGGACTTCCTGCGCTACTACGCGGACCAGGCCGAACGCGAATTCAGCAACGACACGCACCGCCCGCTGGGCACCGTGTTGTGCATCAGCCCGTGGAATTTCCCGCTGGCCATCTTTACCGGCCAGGTCGCTGCCGCGCTGGCCGCCGGCAACACCGTCGTGGCCAAGCCCGCCGAACAAACGCCCTTGATCGCGGCGCAAGCCGTGGCCATCCTGCGCGCCGCCGGCGTGCCGGCTGGCGCCGTGCAGTTGCTGCCGGGCCGTGGCGAAACCGTGGGCGCGCAGCTGGTTGCCAGCCCCGCCGTGCGCGGCGTGATGTTCACCGGGTCGACCGACGTGGCGCGCATCATTGCGCGCACGCTGGCCGACCGCCTGGACGACGACGGCCACACCATTCCGCTGATCGCCGAAACCGGTGGCCAGAACGCCATGGTGGTGGATTCGTCCGCGCTGTCCGAACAAGTGGTGTTCGACGTGTTGAGCTCGGCCTTCGATTCGGCCGGCCAACGTTGTTCTGCGCTGCGCGTGCTGTGCGTGCAGGAAGACAACGCCGATCACGTGCTGACGATGCTGCGCGGCGCGATGCGCGAGCTGTCCGTGGGCAACCCTGACCGCCTGTCGGTGGACGTCGGGCCGGTGATCGACACCGACGCCCGCAACGGCATCCAGCGCCACATCGAGACGATGCGCACCGCCGGCCATCGCGTGGACCAGGTAGAACTGAACGGCGAATGCCGCCACGGCACCTTCGTTCCGCCCACCATCATCGAAATCGACCACATCAGCGAATTGACGCGCGAAGTGTTCGGGCCGGTGCTGCACGTGGTGCGCTATAAGCGTGACGAACTGGATGCCTTGCTGGATGCCATCAACGGCACCGGCTATGGCCTGACGTTTGGCGTGCACACCCGCATCGACGAAACCATCGCGCACGTGACGGGGCAGGTGCATGCCGGCAACGTCTACGTCAACCGCAACATCGTGGGCGCGGTGGTGGGTGTGCAGCCGTTTGGCGGCGAATGCCTGTCGGGCACCGGCCCCAAGGCGGGCGGCCCGCTGTATATGTACCGCTTGCTGGGCACGCGCCCGGCCGGCCTGCCGCCGGCGCTGGACGCCGCCGCGCCGCTGCCCCAGCGCATCGCGCTGCCAGGCCCCACGGGTGAAACCAACACCTATATGGTCGAACCGCGTGGCGCCGTGTATTGCGTGGCCGCCACCGAAGCCGGTGCGCGGGCGCAGTGGTCGGTTGCCCGTCTGACCGGCAACCACGCCTGGTTTGCGGACACGCCCGCTGCCCAGGCGCTGCTGGCCACGCTGGACGCCGAGCAACAAGGGCAAGCCGGCATCCTGGCTGACGATGAGGTCGATCAGGCCGACTACCAGGCGGTTCTGTTCGAAGGCGATGGCGACGCGCTGCAAGCGCTGAACCAGCGCATCGCGCAGCGCCCGGGCGCCATCCTGTCGGTGCATGGCCTGACGTCCGACGCCTTGGCGGCCGGCGCCAGCTACGTGCCGGAGCGCCTCTTGACCGAGCGTTCCATCAGCGTCAACACGGCCGCCGCCGGGGGCAACGCCAGCCTCATGACGATCGGCTAAGGGTGACCGAGGGGTAACCCTCGATGACCGAGGGTTATCTCCAATATCGGGCAGGTTGCACTGGAACGAAAATCCGGTCGCACTTCAAGTCCGGATGTCGCAACCCGACATCCGGACTTTGCAGAAAATGCATACGCGGGACTGGGCCACAGCCCGGCTCGCGGTAGTAGAAAAAACCAAAAGCCTGGCTAAAAGCTCAGGTATAACAAGGCCTTAAGACCAAGGCCAACTGTCCCGATACCCGGAGGGTTTTCCCATGAAGTTCCGCACCACTTTGAAGCTTCTCGCCGCCAGCATCGCCGCTGTGGGCATGACGGCCGCCGCGCAGGCCGCCGACATCAAGCTTGGCTTTGCCGCCCCCCTGACCGGTCCGCAATCGCACTACGGCGAAGACATGCAGAACGGGCTGAACCTGGCTTTGGAAGAAGCCAACAAGAAGGGCATCAAGGTCGATGGCCAGCCCGCCAAGTTCGTGTTGGTGTCGCGTGATGACCAGGCCGACCCGCGCGTGGGCGTGCAGGTGGCGCAGCAGCTGGTCGACCAGGATGTCGTGGGCATTCTGGGCCACTTCAATTCGGGCACCACCATTCCCGCGTCGCGCGTCTACCATGAGGCCGGTCTGCCGCAGATCGCCATGGCGACCTCGCCGGAATACACCAAGCAAGGCTACGAAACCACGTTCCGCATGATGACCAGCGACACCCAGCAGGGCGCCGCGGTCGGCAAGTTCATGGTGCAGAACCTGAAGGCCAAGAAGGTCGCCATCATCGACGACCGCACGGCTTACGGCCAGGGCCTGGCCGATGAAGTGGAAAAGGCCGTCAAGGCCGCCGGTGGCGAAGTGGTCCGCCGCGAATACACCACCGACAAGGCCAACGACTTCACCGCCATCCTGACCAACATCAAGGGCGCGGCGCCCGACGCCATTTTCTACGGCGGCCTGGACGCGCAGTCCGGACCGATGAAGCGCCAGTTGGCCACGCTGGGCCTGAAGGCGCCGCTCGTCTCGGGCGAAATGACCCGCAGCGACACCTTCATCAAGCTGGCCGGGGACGCCGCCAACGGCACCTTCGCCTCGCTGGCCGGCGTGCCGCTGGACAAGATGACCGCGGGCAAGGACTTCGAACAGCGCTATCAGGCGCGCTTCAAGAAGGCGCCGGGCGTGTACGCGCCGTACGCCTATGACGGCGCCTGGAACATGATCACGGCCATCGAACAGGCCGGTTCGTCCAAGCCCGAGAAATACCTGCCGGTGCTGGCCAAGCTGGACCGCAAGGGCGCCACCAGCGAGCACATTTCCTACGACGCCAAGGGCGACCTGAAGGAAATCTCGGTCACCATCTACGAAGTCAAGAACGGCAAGTGGGAGATGGTTGAAACGATGGTCAGCCAAGCCAACTAAGGCCGGCTGAACCCGTAGGGCGGACGTGCCGGCGCTGCCGGCGTCCGCCAACGCTTTGCGCACACGCCGCTCGGCGTGTCGCCGCGAGCGCCGCGTTCCATGCATCATGGCGCGGGCCGCTGCAGCGCGATTTTTCCAGGCTTATTTTCGCGGCCCCTATGGATATCTTCATTCAACAACTGATTAACGGCGTCACGCTAGGCAGCGTGTACGCCCTGGTCGCCCTTGGCTACACCATGGTGTACGGCATCATCGGGCTGATCAACTTCGCGCATGGCGACGTCGTCATGATCGGCGCCATGGCGGCCACCACGATCGCCATTTCACTGGTGGGCGGCGACCCTGGCGTGTCGGCGTTCGTGGTGCTGGGCGTGGGCCTGCTGGTGTCCGTGCCGCTGTGCATGGCGGTGGGCTGGACGGCCGAACGCGTCGCCTACCGGCCGCTGCGACGCGCGCCCCGGCTGGCTGCGCTGATCACCGCCATCGGCGTGTCCATCATTCTGCAGAACGTGGCCATGATGGCCTGGGGCCGCAATTACTTGAACTTCCCGCAGGTGCTGTCGCCGCGCGTGTTTGAGTTTGCTGGCGCCCGCATGAGCACGCTACAGATCGCCATCGTGGTGATCGCGGCGCTGATCATGGGCGGCCTGCTGGCCATCGTGCACAAGACGCGCCTGGGCACGGCGATGCGCGCCACCGCGCAGAACCGCGAGGTGGCGGGGCTGATGGGCGTGAACATCAATACCGTGATTTCGGCGGCGTTCCTGATCGGCTCGGCGTTGGCCGCCGTGGCGGGCATGATGGTGGCCACCTATTACGGCGTGTCGCAATACACCATGGGCTTCATGCTGGGCCTGAAGGCGTTTACCGCCGCGGTGCTGGGCGGCATCGGCAGCATGGTGGGCGCGATGGTCGGCGGCCTGTTGCTGGGCGTGATCGAATCGCTGGGCGCGGGATACATCGGCGACATCACGGGCGGCTTCCTGGGCAGCCATTACCAGGACGTGTTTGCGTTCTTCGTGTTGGTGCTGGTGCTGATCTTCCGCCCCTCGGGCCTCTTGGGCGAACGCGTGGGAGACCGGGCATGAATACCTCCTTGAAACACAGCGGGCTGTCGACCCGCAACCTGATCGGCATTGCGCTGATCGGTATCGTGCTGGCGGTGCTGCCCTTTGTGATCGGCATGGCCGGCCAAAGCTGGGTGCGCATCCTGAACTTTGCGTTGCTGTACGTGATGTTGTCGCTGGGCCTGAACATCGTGGTGGGCTTTGCCGGGCTGCTGGACCTGGGCTATATCGCGTTCTACGCGGTGGGTGCCTACACGTGGGCGCTGCTGGCGTCGCCGCATTTCGGGCTGCACCTGCCGTTCTGGGCGATTCTGCCGATTGCGCTGGCGGTGGCCTGCCTGTTCGGCGTACTGCTGGGGGCGCCCACCTTGAAGCTGCGGGGCGATTACCTGGCTATCGTGACGCTGGGGTTTGGCGAGATCATCCGCATCTTTCTGAACAACTTGAATGCGCCGGTCAACATCACCAACGGGCCGCAGGGCATCAACCGTATCGATCCGTTCAAGGTCGGTGAATTCACGTTCGGGCGTACCGAGACCTTGATGGGCATCCGCTTCACCGGGCCGGAAAAGTACTATTACCTGCTGCTGGCGCTGACGCTGATCATCATCGTGGTATGCGTGCGTTTGCAGAATTCGCGTATCGGCCGCGCCTGGGAAGCCATCCGCGAAGACGAAATCGCGGCCAAGGCCATGGGCATCAATACGCGCAACATCAAGCTGCTGGCGTTTGCAATGGGAGCGTCTTTTGGCGGCGTGGCCGGTGCGTTGTTCGCGTCGATGCAGGGCTTTGTCAGCCCCGAAAGTTTCTCGCTGATGGAGTCCATTTCAATTCTGTGCATGGTGGTGCTGGGCGGTATGGGCCACATCCCGGGCGTGATCCTGGGCGCGCTGATCCTGGCGGCCTTGCCGGAATTCCTGCGGGCCGTGGTGGAACCCTTCCAGCACATGGTGTTCGGCGCGGTGGTGCTGGACCCTGAAGGCATCCGCATGTTGTTGTTCGGCCTGGCGATGGTCTGCGTCATGCTGTTCCGCCCGGCCGGCCTGTGGCCGTCGGCGGTGCGCAAGCGTGAGCTGTCCACCAAGACGCAAGGGGGGCCGGCATGAGCAAACTGCTGCAAGCCCAGGGGCTGGGCAAACGCTTTGGCGGCCTGCAAGCGCTGTCCGACGTCAGCTTCGATATCGAGCAGGGCGAAATCTATGGCCTGATCGGCCCGAACGGCGCGGGCAAGACCACGCTGTTCAATGTGCTGACCGGCCTGTACATCCCGGAAGACGGCAGCTGCACGTTTAACGGGCAGTCGATGTCGGGCAAGAAGCCGCACGAAGTCGCCCACGCGGGCCTGGCGCGCACGTTTCAGAACATCCGGCTGTTCGCGAATTTGTCGGCAATTGAAAACGTGATGATCGGCCGGCACCTGCGCACGAAGGCGGGTGTGTTCGGCGCGGTGCTGCGCACACGCCGCACGCGCGCTGAAGAAGCGGCCATCGAGGCGCGGGCGCAGGAACTGCTGGACTACGTGGGCATCGGCCATCGCGCCAACGACGTTGCGCGTTCGCTGCCGTATGGCGACCAGCGCCGTCTGGAAATCGCCCGCGCCCTGGCCACGGACCCGAAGCTGCTGGCGTTGGACGAACCGGCGGCCGGCATGAACGCGTCGGAAACGGTGGTGCTGCGCAAGCTGGTCGAAAAGATCCGCAACGACGGCGTCACGGTGCTGCTGATCGAGCACGACATGAAGCTGGTGATGGGCCTGTGCGACCGAGTGCTGGTGCTGGAATACGGCAAGGTGCTGGCCATGGGCAAGCCCGCTCAGGTGCAGCGCGACCCCAAGGTCATTGAAGCGTATCTGGGCGCGGGCGCCGCGCAAGACCCGCAGATTCACAAGGAGAGCCCGGCATCATGACGGCATCCCAACCCTTATTGGAATTGCGCGGCCTGCAAGTCGCGTATGGCGGCATCCGTGCGGTGCGCGGCATCGACCTGCGCGTGGACGCAGGCGAACTCGTGTGCCTGATCGGCGCCAACGGCGCGGGTAAAAGCACGACGCTGCGCGCCATCTGCGGCCTGGTGCCGCTGGCGGGCGGCGAAATCGTCTACGACGGGCAGTCCATCGGCGGTCAGAAGTCGCACGAGCTGGTGCGTCGCGGGCTGGTCATGGTGCCCGAAGGTCGGGGCATCTTCGGCCAGCTGACCATTGAAGAAAACCTGGCCATGGGCGCGTACATTCGCCGCGACGCCGCGCAGGTCAGGCAAGACACCGACCGCGTGTTCACGCTGTTTCCGCGTCTTGCCGAACGCCGCAAGCAGGCGGCCGGCACCTTGTCGGGCGGTGAGCAGCAGATGGTGGCCATGGGCCGCGCCATGATCGCGCGGCCCAAGCTGTTGCTGCTGGACGAACCCTCGATGGGCCTGGCCCCGTTGATGGTCGAAAAGGTGTTCGAGGTGGTGCGCACCATCGCCAGCGAGGGCGTCACGATTCTGCTGATCGAGCAGAATGCGCGCCTGGCGCTGGAGAACAGCCATCGCGGCTATGTGATGGAATCGGGCGAGATCATCCTGTCCGGGCCGGCCAGCCAGATGCTGCACGACCCCAAGGTCAGGGCGGCGTATCTGGGCGAAGTCGAGGACGCTCCGGCCTGACGGCGACGCGCGCTTTGACGTGCGCAACAAAAAAAGCCCGGCATGTGAATGCCGGGCTTTTTCTTGCGGATGTGAATTGACGCGCCTAGGTGGGCTTAAGCGGGCCTAAGCGATCTTAAGCGGGCACAGGCACCACCCGCTTCTTGCCGATCCGCAGTGCAATCACCGCGGCGATCAGGCCCGTGGCGCCGGAAATCAAAAAGGCCATCATGTAGCTGCCCTGGGCTTCCCGGATCGCGCCGGCCATCCAGGCGGCGCTGGCCGCGCCCAGCTGGTGGCCCGCGACAATCCATCCGAACACAATGCCGGCGTCGCGTTCGCCGAAGGCTTCCGTCGTCAGCCGCAAGGTGGGCGGCACGGTGGCAATCCAGTCCAGGCCGAAGAAAATGGCGAAGATCGACAGGCTGTAGAACGAGAAATCGGAATAGGGCAGGTAGATCAGCGACAGGCCGCGCAGGGCGTAGTAGACAAACAGCAGCTTGCGCGGGTCGTAGCGGTCGGTCAGCCAGCCGGATGCCGTGGTGCCGACCAGATCGAACACGCCCATCAGCGCCAGCAGGCCGGCGGCTTGCACTTCCAGCATGCCGTGGTCGCCGCACAGGGCGATCAGATGCGTGCCGACCAGGCCGTTGGTGGTGAACCCGCAAATGAAGAACGTGGCGAACAAGAACCAGAATGTGGGGGTCTTCGAGGCCCGGGCCAAGGCGCCAAAGGTGGCGGCCAACATGCCGGTGCGCGGCGCGACGGGGGCGGGCGGCGCGTCGGGGTCGCTGCCGAACGGCGTCAGGCCGACGTTGGCCGGGCGGTCGGGCACCAACCACCAAGCCAGCGGCACCATGGCGGCAGCGGCGGCTGCAACCGTCCATACCACGCGCGTCCAATCCCCGGACGAGGCCAGTGTGGCCAGCACGGGCAGGAAGACCAGCGTGCCGCTAGCGGTGCTGGCGGTCAGCAAGCCCATTACCAGGCCCCGATGCTTGGTGAACCAGCGGTTCACGATGGTGGCGCCCAGCACCGAGGCCACCGCTCCGGAACTCAGGCCCGAGAACACGCCCCACGTCATCAGCAGGTGCCAGGGCTCGGTCATGTAGGCGCTGACGGCGCTTGAGGCCGACATCAGCACCAGGGCGCTGATCAGCACCCGGCGCAGGCCGAAGCGTTCCATCGCGGCGGCGGCGAAGGGGCCGACCAAGCCATACAAAAAGATGCCAGCCGCCGCCGCGAACGAGATCGAGCTGCGGCTCCAGCCGAAGGCTTCCTCTAGTGGCACCAGCAGCACGCTGGGCGTAGAGCGCAAACCGGCGGAAACCAGCAAGGCCAGGAAAATGACGGCAACCACGACAAAGGCGTACTTTTGTCCGGCGCGCTGAAAGGGAAGCGGAGGTTGGGCTATACTCATGTTACTGACCGGTACGTATCTGGTTTGAGATCAGCGAATAGTACGTACCGGTCAGTAACATCGTCAAGCGATTTTTCGGCGATTTGTTTTTTGAAGGCGCGGCCGTCCGCTCGTGTTGCGGGAACGCCATCCGCCTTCCGTTTCAGGAGTCCAGCATGGCCAGCAAGCCTTCCAATGCCTCAGGCGCCACCGCAAAAGCCGGCCCCAAGCCGCTACTGGCGGCAGACCGCATCCGCAAGACGGCGCGCGAAATGTTCTACCGCGACGGCATCCGCGCCGTGGGCGTTGACGCCATCGTCAACCAGGCCGGCGTGACCAAACCCAGCCTGTACCGCAGCTTTTCGTCCAAGGATGAATTGGCGGCGGCCTATCTGCGCGACTACGACGCCGAATTCTGGGCCCGCTTCGACGCCGCCTGCGCCGCGCATCCCGGCGATCCGCGCGCACAGCTGCTGGATTATCTGTCGGGGCTGGCGATGCGCGCCGTGGCAAACGGGTATCGCGGCTGCGGGCTGACCAATGCCGCCGTTGAATACCCTGAACCCGAACACCCCGCGCGCGCAGTGGCCGTCGAGCACAAGCTGCAATTGCGCCGGCGCCTGAACGAGATGGCGTTGGGCATGGGCGCCCGAGACCCCGCGGCCCTGGCGGACGGCCTGCTGCTGTTGATTGAGGGCGCGTTTGTCTCTAGCCAGCTGTTTGGCGAAGGAGGCCCGGCGGCGCGGGTTGCCGACATGGCCGACAAGCTGATCCAGGCGCATCGGGCCGGCTGAATGGGGGAGGGCGCTGCACAAGACTAGTGCTTAATGTGGTGCCGCATGCACCGTAATGGTGGTGTTTGTCCCCATTGCGCAACGATTAAAAAAATGCTTGAAGTTTTTATTGCGACGCAACAAACGCGGATCTAACATCAAGTCGTGTTGTTCCACATCGCGCTTTCTCAAGGAGAGAATCATGAGCGATACCGCGTTGAAAAATGCCCGTATGTCGGATGCGCTGGAGCGGTCCTTGATCCGCGAGGCCGTCAAAGCGGAAACCTTGTCCGGCCCCTTCAACCGCGGTCTGTGGCTGCGCCTGAAGGTGCGCATGACCTCGTTGGGCGGCGCCGTCGGCGAAATCCTGCACGACATGGACGCCGGCCGACAGCAGCATCCGGTGATCTCCGCCCGCCACTGAAGCGCCCGGGGCCAGCTAAAAAAACGCCAGCATATGCTGGCGTTTTTTTTTGGGGCAAGCCCGCTTCAAGCCACCATGTCGATCAGCAGATAGCCATCAAGAATGACGATGCCGACGGTGGCGCCGACGGCGGCCCAGGCCCAGGCGCCGCGCAGCGCGTATGCGCCCATCACCTGTTTGCGGCAGGCCAGCACCACCAGCGGTCCCAACGCGAAGGGCAGCGCCAGGCTCAGGATGACCTGGCTTAACACCAGCAGTTCGTCGGGGTCCTTGCCACCGGTGAAGATCAACAGGCCGACGGCCGCCGCGCCGGCGATCAAGCGCGTGGCCAGCGCCCGGCGCCGGTCCGACCAGTTGCTGCGAATCTGAAACCCCTTGGACAGGATGCGCCCGGCCAGCACGCCGGTAATCGTTGAACTTTGGCCCGCCGCATACAAGGCAACGGCAAAGACGATGGCGGCGCCCACGCCCAGCGTGTGGCCGATGACGGCATGCGCGTCGTCCAGGCTGGACACGATCAGGCCGGATCCGGACAGCGATGCCGCCGCCACGATCATGATGGCCGAGTTGATCAGCATGGCCACGCCCAGCGACACGATGGTGTCGTTGCGCGCCACGCGCATGGCCATGTCGCGCGCCGAAGCTGGCAGGGACTGCGCGCGCTCGGCCAACGAGCCGGAATGCAGGTAGAGGTTATGCGGCATCAACGTGGCGCCCAGGATGCCCAGCGCGATCAGGAAACCTTGGGGGTCGCGCAACGCCTGGCCGGTCTGCGTCATGCCGTGCGCCACGGCGGTCCAGGCGGGGTTCGCCTTGAACAGCAGGAAAACGAATGACGCGGCAACCACGCCCAGCAACACCGCGATGACGCGTTCGTGGCGGTCGGCATTGCCGCGCGTCAGCGCCAACACCGCGAACGTACCGACGCCGGTCACCGCTACGCCGGCGATCAAAGGCAGGCCGAACAGCAGGCGCAGCGCAATGGCGCCGCCGATGAGTTCGGCCAGGGCGGTAGCCAGGATGGCGGCCTCGCCGGCCAGCCAGGCCGCCTTGGACCAGCGCGGCGACAGGTGGCGGGCCGTCAGCGTGGCCAGGTCTTGGCCGGTGGCCAGCGCCAGGCGCGATACCAGAATCTGAAAACCGAGCGCCAGGAATGCGGAGCAGATGACGACCATCAACAGGCCGTACCCAAAGCCGCTGCCGCCCGCGATGTCGGTGGCCCAGTTGCCCGGATCGATGTAGCCCACGGCCACCAGGATGCCCGAGCCGACCATGCGCCGCAGGTTGGCCGACACCCGCGCGTCCTGAGCCAAGGCGGCCTTGCCGCCAGAAATTGCGTAGATGAATCCGGTCATGCGGCACTCCTGAGAATGGTTCTCATTTTCTGGAAGTGCCGGGAGACCGTCAAATTGATTTTGCCCAAGCCCGGGATAGGGCCGACCAATGGCGCGCCCGGGACAGGACGCGCCATTGGCCAGGCGCAGCGCTTAGGACTTGAGCTTGGCGTCCATGGTGATCTTGGCGTTCAAGACCTTGGACACCGGGCAGCCCTTTTCAGCCTTGCGGGCGGCGTCTTCGAACGCCTGCGCGGTGGCTCCCGGGATGACGGCTTCCACGGTCAGGTGCACGGCGGTGATGGAAAAGCCGTCGTCGACTTTGTCCAGGGTCACTTCCGCCTTGGTGTCCAGGCTGGTGGCCACCAGGCCGGACTCGGACAGGATGTTGGACAAGGCCATCGTGAAGCAGCCTGCGTGCGCCGCGCCCAGCAGCTCTTCGGGGTTGGTGCCCGGCGTGTCGCCAAAGCGCGTATTGAAGCCATAGGGCTGGGCCTTGAGCGCGCCGCTTTGCGTGGAGATCGTGCCTTTGCCCGTCTTCAAGTCGCCCGACCAGGCGGCGGATGCGGTTTTCTTCATAGTGACTCCTGTAGAGGGGGCGCGCGCGTGGTGCGCGGCCGGTGCAAAAAACGACCGCCGTTGACGGCGGTGTGCGTTGCCTTGCAAGGCATGAACGATGATACGGCGATGCCGGGGGGCGGACGCGGAATCCACCGGTGCGCAACGGCAAGCCGATGTAACGGCCCACGGCCATCAGGCAAAATAGCGGCATCCGTTTCAACCGTCCCAAGAGCTGCTGTCATGTCTCGCACTTTTCTACGCTATGCCTGCGCCGTTGCGCTGGCGCTGCCCGCCTTGTCCGCCCATGCCGAAATCGTCATTGGCGTGGATGTGTCCACGACCGGCCCCGCCGCCGCCATCGGCATCCAGACCAATAACGCCATCCGCCTGTGGCCGCAGACGCTGGGCGGCGAACCGGCGCGCTATGTGGTGCTGGACGATGGCACCGACGTCAGCCGCGCGGTCAAGAACATGCGCAAGCTGACGTCCGAAGACAAGGTCGACGCCATCGTCGGCCCCAACACCACGGCGGCTGCCCTGGCCGCGCTGGACGTGCTGGCTGAAACCAAGACACCCATGATTGCGCTGGCCGCCTCAAGCGTCATCGTGGAACCTTTATCCGACCCCAAGCGCGCCTGGGCGTTCAAGATGCCCCAGAACGATTCATTGATGGCCACCGTGCTGGTGGACGACATGAAGAAGAAAGGGTTCAAGAACGTGGCCTTCATCGGCTTCGCGGATTCCTACGGCGACAGCTGGTGGAAGGAATTCACCGCGGCGGCCGGCACTGACTTGAAGATCGTGGCCCAGGAACGCTTCCAGCGCACGGACGCGTCGGTGGTGGGGCAGGCGTTGAAGGTGATTGCCGCCAAGCCGGACGCGGTGCTGATCGCAGGCGCGGGCACGCCGTCGGCCTTGCCGCAGAAGACGCTGCTGGAACGCGGTTACACCGGCGCCATCTACCAGACGCACGGCATCGGCACGCTGGAATTCCTGCAAGTGGGCGGTCGCGATGTGGAAGGCACGCTGTTCCCGACCGGCCCCGGCGTCGTGGCGCGCGAGCTGCCGGACAGCAACCCGGTCAAAAAGGTCGCCGTGGAATTTGCCGACAAGTATGAAGGCCAGTACGGCGCCAACACGTTGACGCAATTCGCGGGCGACGCCTATGGCGCCTGGATGCTGCTGGATTCGGCAGTGGGCCGGGCACTGAAAACGGGCGCCAAGCCCGGCACGCCGGAGTTCCGCGGCGCCTTGCGCGACGTGCTGGAAAACACCCGCGACCTGATCGTTCCCAATGGCGTCCTGAACATTTCCAAGGACAACCACCAGGGCTTCGATGAGCGTGCGCGGGTGATGGGCGTGGTCAAGAACGGGCGCTTCTCGTACGCCCAGTAGCCGCCGCCACGGATTTCTACGGACCGTAACGTTTGCTAACGCTTCATAGGGCAACGGACGCTAAAAGCGGGCTTAGGCCCGCTTTTTTACGCCCATATGATTAGTGTCGAAATCATTTAATAGCGTATTATTTTTAGCGAAGCCATGCACCTAGAAATAGATTCGGGAGAAATCATTCATGACCTTGTTGCAATCCAAACGCTTGCTGTTGGCCCTGGGCCTTGGCGTGTTGGCCGCGTGTTCGGACTCGGGCGGAGACAAGCCCGCGCCCGCTGCCGGCGGCGCGCCGGCTACCGCAACCAGCACGCTTGACGCCGCCAAGGCGGCCGGCAAGATCCGTATCGGCTATGCCAACGAGGCGCCGTTTGCGTACATGGACAGCAAGGAAGCCAAAGTCACCGGCGAATCCGTCGAGATTGCGCGTGTGGTGCTCAAGCGCATGGGCATCAATGAAGTGGAAGGCGTGCTGACGGAATTCGGCTCGCTGATTCCCGGCCTGGCCGCCAAGCGTTTCGACATCATTGCCGCCGGCATGTACGTCACCCCTGAACGCTGCCAGCAGGTGGCGTTTTCCGACCCCACCTACGGCGTTGGCGAGGCCTTCCTGGTCAAAGAGGGCAACCCCAAGAACCTGCACAGCTATGAAGACGTGGTGAAGAACCCCGACGCCAAACTGGGCGTTGTCGTGGGCGCCATCGAAGGCGAGTACGCAGAAAAAGTGAAGGTGCCCGCCGGCCAGGTGGTGGTCTTCCCCGACGCCGTCAGCGCCTTGTCCGGCGTGCAGGCGGGCCGTGCGGACGCCTACGCGGCCACGGCGCTGACCATCAACGACCTGATGGGCAAGACACAGGCGGGCAGCGGCCTGGAAAAGGCGGAGCCCTTCACCGACCCGGTGATCGACGGCAAGGGTGTGCGCGGCTATGGCGCGTATGCCTTCCGCACCGACGACAAGGCCTTTGCCGATGCCTTCAACGCCGAACTCGCCAAATTCATCGGCACCGACGAGCACAAGAAACTGGTGGCGCCGTTTGGCTTCACCGATCAGGAACTGCCGCAGGGTGTGACGGCCGCCAAGCTCTGCGCCGGCCAGTAAGGAGCGCCGATGCAAGTCGTTTCCGAACACATCGCGACACTCGTGCCGCCCTTGCTTGAGGGGCTGGTGGTGACGCTGCAAATCATGGGGGGCGCCGTCGTATTGGCGGTGCCGCTGGCCCTGGTATCGGGAATCGGGCGCTTGTCGCCCGTGCGGCCATTGCGGTGGCTGTCGTCCGTGTACGTTGAAGTCTTCCGGGGCACGTCGGCTCTCGTCCAGCTGTTCTGGTTCTATTTCGTGCTGCCGCTGTTTGGCGTGCAACTGCCGGCCATGCTGGTGGGCATTGTGGTGCTGGCCCTGAACGCGGGCGCCTATGGGGCCGAAGTCGTGCGCGGCGCGATCCGTGCCGTGCCGCCCGGCCAACGCGAGGCGGGCGTGGCCCTGAACCTGACTCGCGCGCAGATCCTGCGGCGCATCGTGGTGCCGCAAGCGATTCCGGCCATGCTGCCGCCCGCCGGCAACCTGCTGATCGAACTGATGAAGAACACCGCGCTGGTCTCGCTCATCACCATCACCGACCTGACCTTCCGCGGCCAGCTGTTGCGCAGCGAAACCCTGCGCACGACCGAGATCTTTGCCTTGATGCTGCTGATGTACTTCGCGGTCGCCTTGGTGATCACGGCCGGCGTGCGGGCCCTTGAGCGGAGGGTCCGAGTCCGATGACACCGATATTCGATTGGGCTTTCGCGCTGGAGATCCTGCCTACGCTCGGTTCGGCGCTCATCATCACGATCGAGGCCACGGTGCTGGGCATGCTGGTGGCCGTCACCCTGGGTCTGGTCCTGGCGATGATGCGGCGTTCGCGCCTGCGCATCGTGTCGCTGCCCACCGCCTTCGTGATCGAGTTCATCCGCAGCACGCCGCTGCTGGTGCAGATGTATTTCCTGTTCTATGTGCTGCCGCTGACGGGGGCGCAGATGTCGCCGCTGGCTACCGGCATCGTGGCGCTGGGGCTGCATTACGCCACGTATTGCGCCGAGGTCTACCGCGCCGGCATCGAAGCGGTGCCGCGTGGGCAGTGGGAAGCGGCCACGGCGCTGAACATGTCGCGCTGGCGCACGGCGGTGGGCGTGGTGTTGCCGCAGGCGATTCCGCCCGTGGTGCCGGCGCTGGGCAACTACCTGGTTGCCATGTTCAAGGACACGCCGCTGCTATCGGCCATCACGGTGGTTGAACTGCTGCAACAAAGCAAGATGATCGGGTCGGCCACGTTCCGCTACACCGAACCGCTGACGCTGGTGGGCGTGCTGTTCCTGGCGTTGAGCCTGGTGGCGGCATGGGGTGTGCGCGGCCTGGAGGCCCGCCTGCAACGATATGGAGGAAAGCGATGAGCGCCAGCTTGACCATCAAGAATCTGCACAAGCGTTACGGAGAGCTGGAGGTGCTGCGCGGCATCAACCTGGAAATTCCGGCGGGCCAGACGGTGGCCGTGATCGGGCCGTCGGGTTCGGGAAAATCCACCTTGCTGCGGGTGCTGATGACGCTGGACCAACCCACCAGCGGCGACATTGAAATCGACGGGCAGCCGATGTGGACCGATGATCAGGGCCGGCCGGTGGGCGTCAATTCCGAATACCTGCGGCGCGTGCGCGGCAAGATCGGCATGGTGTTCCAGCACTTCAATCTGTTCCCGCACATGACGGCGCTGGGCAACACGATGGAAGCGCCGGTGCACGTGCTGGGCATGACGAAGGACCAGGCGCGTGAACGCGCCGTGGAATACCTGGACATGGTGGGGCTGGGCGACAAGCTGGACGTTTACCCCGCGCAGTTATCCGGCGGCCAGAAGCAGCGCGTGGGCATCGCGCGCGCGCTGGCGATGTGCCCGGAAATCATGCTGTTCGACGAAGTGACCTCGGCGCTGGACCCCGAGCTGGTTGGCGGCATCCTGGAGATCCTGCGCAAGCTGTCGGCCCGCCGCAGCATGACGATGATCATCGTGACGCACCAGATGAAGTTCGCCGAACGCAGCTCGGATCGCACGCTGTTCTTCGACCAGGGCAACATCGTCGAGGACGCTGAATCGTCCGTGCTGTTCAGCCATCCGAAAGAAGCGCGCACGCGTCAATTCCTGGATTCGGTGATCGAAGGGCAATAGGGGCAGCGACCTCCCGCATTTAACCCTGACGGGGGCGATGGGATTGCGGCCGGTGTCATGGCCGGGGCGCTATGCTTTCGCATCCCAAGCCCGGAGGCCTACATGAGTCACCTGTTCAGTCCCACGTCGGTTGGCAACGTCCAGCTGTCCAATCGCATCGTCATCGCGCCGATGTGCGAATACTCGGCCGAAAATGGCTGTGCCAACGACTGGCACATGATTCACTTGGGTCACCTGGCCCTGTCCGGTGCGGCGCTGCTGTTTACGGAAGCCACCGCCGTCGAGCCCGACGGCCGGATTTCGCCGGGGGATCTGGGCCTGTGGTCTGACGAGACGGAAGCGGCACTGGGCCGCGTGGTGGCTGCGGTGCGGCGCTATTCGCCCATCAAGCTGGGCATCCAGCTGGGCCACGCGGGGCGCAAGGCGTCCAGCGACGCGCCCTGGAACGGTGGCCAGTTGGTGCCGCCGTCGGCAGGCGGCTGGCAAGGCTGGGCGCCATCGGCCATCGCGCACAAGGCCTCCGAACCGCCGCCCCATGCGCTGGACGAAGCCGGCCTGGCGCGCGTGCGCAACGCCTTCGTGGACAGCGCGCGGCGCGCCATCAGGCTGGGCTTTGACGCCATCGAGGTGCATGCCGCGCACGGCTATCTGCTGCATCAATTCCTGTCGCCGGTGGCCAACCAGCGCGACGATGCCTATGGCGGTTCGCTTGAAAACCGCATGCGCTTTCCGCTGGAAGTCTTCCAGGCGCTGCGTGAAGTCGTGCCGGCGTCGATGGCTTTGGGCGTGCGCGTGTCGGCCACCGATTGGGTCGAGGGCGGTTGGGACCTGGACCAGACCATTGCGTTCGCGCATCGGCTGAAGGCGCTGGGATGCGAGTTCATCGACGTGTCCAGCGGCGGCGTATCGTCGCAGCAGCAGATTCCCGTGGCGCCGAACTACCAGGTGCCGTTCGCGGCCGAGATCAAGCGGCAGGTTGGCATGCCCACGATCACGGTGGGCCTGATCACCGAGGCGCAGCAGGCAGAAGACATCCTGGCGCAAGGGCAGGCCGACATGGTCGCCCTGGCGCGCGGCATGTTGTATGACCCGCGCTGGCCGTGGCATGCGGCCGCGCAGCTGGGCGGCCAGGTCGCCGCGCCGCATCAGTACTGGCGTTCGCAGCCGCGTGAATTCAAGGAACTGTTCGGCGAAACGCGCTTCGGCCAACGCTGACATCCCGGCTGACCGGGGCACAAAAAAAATCGCCGCGTATCGCGGCGATTTTTTTGTCCGAACGAGGATGGCTTCGGATTACTTCAGGCCTGCGTAGGCCTGTTCCAACTCGCGCGCTATCGCATCGGCAAAATCGGCGCTGGTCGGGTCCAGTTGCGACAGCAGGCGCGCCAGCACCACGTTGTCTTCTTCGCCGTTCCAGATCTTGATGTACGTGCCTTCCTTGTAGCCATGTTGCTGGCGGAAGATGTTCAGCACGTTCTTGGACACGTACTGGGTGTAGGCGTCGTTCCAGCTCATTTCGCACGCCGTCATGGTCTGTTCCAGCACCTTGTAGCTGGCGCGGCCGCAAACGGCCAGGCCGCCGATCAGCTCCAGCAGTTCCGGCACCGGCAGGCCGTCCAGCGCGTAGGCTCGGCCATCAAGCGTGACGGAGGCGGGCGTGGCCAGGTCTGCCATCAGCGCGCTGGCCGCCTCGGCTTGCTGGCCGCCAGCCTGGACGATGGTGTGCGACAGGTAAAAGTGCAGGATGTCGACCAGTTCCATTTGCACCTGGGGCAGGTCGATGGTCTGCTTTTTCCACCATTTCCAGCCGTAGTGCTCAAGCGCCTCGGCCGATTCGACGAAGGCGGCGCGCAGGAAGCGCGAACCGCCGTTGACCCAGTCAGGATTGATCATGCTGTTCAAGTGGTCTTGCAACTTCAGCATCGTGGCCGCCTGGGCCTGGTTCAATCCGACAACGTTATTCACTTTCACTCCGTAATTCTTCAAGGGTCTTTGCGACAGCGGCGGAAATGTTAGCACCATTGCCATGCGCGTCCGCCCGGCTTCAGCTGTCCTTGCGATACGAAGACGTCTTCAAGGGCGGCAGCTTGCCCGGCGACATACCGCGCGGCTTGCGCGCGCTGCCAGCCGCCTTGAGCAGCATGAAGGCGAAGAAGGCCAGGAACACGGCGGGCATCAGCTGATCAAGCTCGAAATGCGAAGCCCGCAGGGCGCGGAACGCGATGTTGACCGCCGCCCAACCGGCCAACACGCCGCCGAGGGTCAGGATGATGCCAACCTTGCGCTGGCGGGCGCGCCCCGCCAGCGATGCATCGGCCGCGTCCGACGGGGCAGTGGCGCCCGGCGCGCCGGCGGACGAGCGCGGCGATGCGGTATTGCCCCAAGGGGCGGTGGACAAGGAATCGCCCGTGGCGGGCGCGGGCACGGCTACCGTGGCTGTCGCCTGAGCGGACGCACGGCGCTTTTCGGGCACCTTGCCTGGCGTGACGCCGCCCGCCTGCGACAGGTTTTCGATGTAGCGCGCGAAATCGCCGTCTTTGGGCTCCAGGTCTATCGCCATGCCAATTCTCCGATCAGTTGCTGCGCCGTTGCCGCGCCGGCTGGCGGCGCTTGCGCACCATCGCCAGCAGAAGCCCGCATCCTAGCAGCACTGAGAGGCCCGCGCCGATCATCATGGCGATCTGCTGCGCATTTTCCGCGGTACCCAGACTGCGCGCGGTGATGTAGCCCGGCGCCAGCATCAGCGGCATCCAGAGCAGGGCCGACATGACGTTGGCCAATTGGAAGCGGTGATGGGCCATGCCCATCACACCGGCCACCGTCGGGATGGTCGAGCGAATCGGGCCGAGGAAACGGCCTATCAGTACCGACGCAAAGCCATAGCGGTAGAAGAACAGCCGCGCACGCGCCACGCCGGTGCGTTGCTGCTTGAGCGGCCAGCGGCGCAACACGCCCGGGCCGGCCCAGCGCCCCAGCCAGTAGGAAACTGCATCGCCGACGATGGCGCCCGCGATGCCCCACGCGATGACGCCCCAGGGGTCGAGCGTGCCGGCGCCGATCAAGCCGCCGGTCAGCAACATCAGGGCCGTGGCGGGGATGAACAGGCCCACCAATACCAGCGATTCCCCAAGCGTCAGCAGGAAGGTGATGGGGCCGGCCCACACCTGGTTGGCCTCGATGAACAGCCCGATTTTGTCGATATATTGATCCATGAAGGCGAAGTCTGAAAATTAGCTGAAAGCAATCGGGTATCTTAACGCCTACCTGGATGGCCAAATGTTATCTAGGCTGTCTGATTGATGCGATGCGACTGACGGGGTTGATTGGGAAACTATGGATTCGGTAACACAAGCGGTGCTTGGCGCGGGCATACAGGGCGTCATGCTGGGGCGGTTTCAGGGGCGCCGGGCGTTGGTGTACGGGGCGGCGTTGGCAACCGTGCCCGACCTGGACGTGCTGATGCGCTATCCCGACCCGGTGTCGCTGATGACCTACCACCGGGGCTTTTCCCATTCGATATTCGTGCTGACCGGGCTGGCGCTGTTGCTTGCCTGGCTGATACGCAAATATTGGCCGCAGGCGCCGTATAGCGGCAGGCGGCTGTTCCTGACCTTATGGCTGGTGCTGGTGACGCACCCGGTGCTGGACGCGTTCACCGTGTATGGCACTCAGCTTTTCTGGCCACTGACGCCCGTTCCGGAAAGTTGGTCGGCGATCTTCATCATTGACCCGGTCTATACCGTGCCCTTGCTGCTGGCGGTGTTCTTCGCCATCGCCGTCGGCATGACGGGCCGCGCGCGGCGCCTGATGGCCGGCGCGCTGATCTTCAGCACGGCGTACCTGGGTTTCGGCCTGGCCAGCCGCATGGTGGCCGAAGACCGCGTACGCGACGCGATGCGCCAGGAAGGCATTGCCGTGACCGAGCTGCGGGCCGTGTCGATGCCGTTCAACACCCTGGTGTGGCGGGTCATCGCCAAGACGGCGGACGGCAATTATTACGAAGCCGTCAGCAGCCTGTTTGATCGCGACCGGCCGGAATGGCTGCGCCAGCCGCTGAACCTGGACCTGGCCCGGGTGCTGGACGATGTGCCCTTGCACCAACGCCTGCGCTGGTTTACCGATGATTGGCTGCGCTATGACGCCATTGGCGACGCGCTGGTCGTCAGTGACCTGCGCATGGGCATGGCGGGCCATTACACCTTTCGCTTCAAGATGGCCGAGCGCACGCCCGGCGGCGGCTGGACGCCGGTGACGCCGTCCACCTGGCCCAGCGAGCGGGGCGGTTGGGCGGAATTGAAGCTGGTGCTGGCGCGCATCCTGCATGCGCAGCCGCCGTTGCCGCTGGCGCAGTGGTCCACGCTTGCCGACCGCTAATCGCCCGCGCTGAAACCCACGCGGTCCCAGCCTCCAGCCCCCGGCACCCCGGGGGCTTTTTCTTTGCGGCAACGATCGGTATTGACCGCGTTCCGCGCCCGCATTATTCTTGTTCTCTATTAAGGAACCAAGGTTCCGTTTTATGGAACAAGCATGAGCATTCTCGATGGAGTCCAGCGCGTCCTGTCGCTCTACGCGGACGGCGCCATGGAACTGAGCTTTACCGACGTCGCCGCGCGCCTGGCCATGCCCAAGAGCACGGCATCGCGCCTGCTGAACCATATGCAGCGTTACGGCATGCTGGATCAGGACCCCGCCACGCGCCGCTATCGGCCTGGCGCCTTGCTGGCGCAGGCGGTACGCGCCGGCATGGCCGCCACCCCGCTGGACGAAGCCTGCCGCGATGTGCTGGTACGGCTGTCCGAAGACAGCGGGCTGACCGCCTACCTGTCCACCTTGAACCAGCGCGAAACCGTGGTGCTGCAACGTTTGAACGGGTCCCATCCCGTGCAGGTGCTATCGCCGCCCGGTTCCCGCCGCAACGCGTCGGGCACCGCCATGGGCCGCGCACTGCTGTCGCGCTTGAGCGATGCCGAATTCCAGGCGCTTTATGGCGCCGACCCCGCGCAGCCGCTGCCCACTGAAGGCCGCGATTGCCCCGCTACCGTGGGCGACTTGGCGCGGCTGGTCGAGCAGACGCGCGCCGATCACTACGGCGTCGCCATCGACCAGGCCATGCCCGGCATCGGCGCCGTGGCCGCCGCCGTGCGCGACCCGGCCACCGGCGAATTGCGCGGCCTGTGCCTGTCGTTCGTGTCGTTTCAGGCCGATGCCGAGCGCGTGGCGCGCTTGCGTGAATTGGTCCTGACGCAAGTGGCCGGCCTGGGCCGCAAGCTGAACGACCCCTACTGGCTGACCTGAATTCTTCCCTTTGCCTTGTTGATGGAATCTTCCCCATGAACCTTTTGCTACTCAGCAATTCCAGCAGCGACGCCGGCTACCTGGTGCACGCCATGCCGGATATCCGCGAGCTGATCGAATCCTTGCCGCAAGGCGCGCCCGCCGTCTTTGTGCCGTTCGCCGGCGTCACGCGTGACTGGGACGACTACACCGCGCTGGTGGTATCCGCGCTGGCGGACACCGGCCTTGCCATCGAAGGCCTGCACCGCGCGCAAGACCCGGTAGCGGCGCTGGAAAAGGCCGCCGTCATCATCGTGGGCGGCGGCAACACCTTTAACCTGCTGGGCCAGCTGCGCCGTCAAGGCCTGCTGGACGTGGTGAAGCGCCGCGTGCGCGAGGGCGCGGCGTATCTGGGCTGGAGCGCGGGCTCCAACCTGACGTGCCCCACCATCTGCACCACCAACGACATGCCCATTACCGACCCGGGTGGTTTCGACGGCCTGGGCCTGATCACGTTCCAGATCAACCCGCACTACACCAACGCGCATCCCCCCGGCCACCGAGACGAAACGCGGGCCCAACGCCTGGCCGAGTTCTGCACCCTGAATCCCGACATGCCGGTGCTGGGGCTGCCCGAAGGCGCGGGGCTGCGCGTGCGCGGCGCCAAGGTGGCGCTGGTCGGCCCGCATGATGCGCCGTTGTTCCTGGGTCACACCGAGCCGCGCGTGTTCCGCCCCGGCCCGCTGGAGATCGCGGCATGAAGCAGGTGATAGACACCATCGAACTCCTGTCCTCGGCGCACATCACCGGCGAGGCGGTGGCGCGGGTGCTGCGCGACGCGGGCGATTGCGAGGTGCAAGTCACGCACCTGGAACGCGACGGCGCGGCAACCGATTTTTTGTCCATCGTCATTCCGGGCCTGGATGCATCCGCGCCGCAACTGGGCATAGTCGGCCGCCTGGGCGGCATCGGCGCGCGGCCCGCCGTGACCGGCCTGGTGTCCGATAGCGACGGGGCGGTGGTGGCGATTGCCGCGGCGCTCAAGTTGATGGCCATGGCGCGCCAGGGCGACGTGATGCCGGGCACCGTGCGCATCCGCACGCACATCTGCCCGCGCGCCGGCACGCGTCCGCATCATCCCGTGCCGATGATGCGCTCGCCTTTTCCCATGCGCGAAATGATGTCGCACGAGGTGGACCCGCGCATGGACGCCATCCTGTCCGTGGACACCACGCGCGGCAACCGCCTGGTGAACAAGCGCGGCGTGGCGCTGACGCCGGTGGCCAAACAGGGCTATCTGCTGCGCATTCCCGAAACGATGCTGGACGTGATGGGCTGGGTCAGCGGCGAACTTCCCGTGACGCTGCCTTTGACGACGCAGGACATCACGCCCTACGAAAACGGCCTGTGGCACGTGAACTCGCTGATGCAACCGGCGATTGTCACCGACGCGCCTGTCGTTGGCGTGGCGCTGACGGCGCAAACCACCGTGCCCGGCTGCGCCACCGGCGTGACCAACGCGGTGGATACCGACGTAGCGATGCGTTTCTGCATCGAAATTGCCAAGCTGTATGGCCAGCGCACGATGACGTTCGTCGATGACGCGGAATGGCGCGCGCTGCAAGCGCGATACGGATCCATGGCGCACTTGCAAACCGTTGGGCATGACGATGGCGGTGCGGCATGAGCGCCGCCGTGACACGCCGCGTGGCGTTCTTCACCATCGGCCAATCGCCGCGCAGCGACGTCGTGCCCGAAATGGCCCGCTTGCTGGGCGACGCCGTACACATCGATGAATTTGGCGCCTTGGATGGCTTGGACGCGGCCGCGCTGGCTGCGATGGCGCCGCGCGACGGGGAATATCGCTTTGCCACCCGCATGCGCGACGGCACGCAAATCGAGCTGGACGCCGCCGCCGCCGAAGCCCGGTTGGCCCAGGTGATGCGGCAGGCGGACGACGCCGGTTACGACGCGCTGGTGCCCCTGTGCACGGGCACCGCCATCGCGCCCATGCGCACCTTGGTGGTTGAGCCGCAGCAGGTCGTCGACCACCTGGTCGCGGGCCTGTCGCAGCATTGCCGCAACGTGGGGTTGGTTGTGCCCCTGGCTGAACAGGTCGACTTCTTTCACCTGGCGGTGCCGCTGGCCTGCGGCACGCAGATCGTGCATGCGTCGCCCTATGAAGCCGATGCGCTGCGGGCCGCGCAAAACTTCGCCCAAGCCGGTCAGGCCTTGGCATCGTGCGACCTGATCGTCATGCATTGCATGGGCTATGGGCAGCGGATGCGCGACGCGGTGGCCCAAGCCTCCGGCCGGCCGGTGCTGTTGTCCAACCGCATCGTGGCGCAGGCCTTGTCGCAATTATTGGAATAAAGCCGCCGATGTTTCAGCACGGCGTGGCAGTGGCGTTTTCATGCCGCCGTCATGCCGGATGAGCGGCATGGGGAGACGAAGCTGTCTTCGTCAATTTATTGTTGGGAGTTGTTTTCATGTTCAGCCGTACCTTGCACCGCGCCGTTGGCGCCTTGTCCGCCGTTACTGTCTTGACGGTCTTGCCCGCGCTGTTGGCGCCTGCCCACGCCGCCGACGCGTGGAAGCCCACCAAGCCCGTGCGGCTGCTGGTGGGCTTTGCGCCCGGCGGCTCGGCCGACACCTTGGCGCGTCTGCTTGCCGATCCGCTGTCCAAGCGCCTGGGGCAGTCCGTTGTGGTTGAAAACCTGGCCGGCGCCGGCGGCAACATCATGGCGTACCGCCTGTCGCAATCGGCTGCCGACGGCTACACCATCGGCATCGCGGCCGCCGGTTCCATGGCCATCACGCACGTCCTGAATCCCAAGGGCACGAACTACAAGCCGTCCGACTTCACGCCGATCACGCTGGCTGCGGTGCAACCCAACGTGGTCATCGTCAACAAGGACGTGCCGGCCAATAATCTGGCCGAGTTGAAAGCGTATTTTCAGAATACGCCAACCGCTACCTACGGCACGGCGGGCGTGGGCATTTCCAACCACCTGATCGCCGAGACCATGCTGTACAAGTTGGGCGTGAAGGTGCCGCACGCGGCCTATCGTGGCGCGGCGCCGGTCATCACAGATTTGCTGGGCGGGTACATCGCCATGACGATGGACAACATCTCGACTGCCGCGCCGCTGGCCTCGCAAGGCAAGGTCAAAGCGATTGCCGTGGCCTCGCTCAAGCGCGCGCCGCAGTTGCCCAATGTGCCGACGCTGGATGAGCAAGGCCTGAAGGGCTTCGACATGCCAACGTGGCAGGGCGTGTTCGCACCCGCGGGTTTGCCGGCCGACGTGCTGGCTGCCTATTACGCCGCGCTGCAAGACGTGCTGAAAGACCCGGCGCTGGTTGAAAAGATGGCGGGCCTGGGTTCCGAGCCGGTCACGGAAATGACGCCGGAGAAGACGGCGCAGTTTCTTGAGAAAGATCGGCAGCAATGGGCCGATATCGTGAAGGCCGCGAACATTAGCCTGGAGCAGTAAAGCAGAAGGGCCCGCAAGGGCCCTTCTTTTTTTGCTGGGATATCCGGTCGGAAAAGATCCGGCCGAAACGAATCAGGCCGAAACGAATCAGGCCAGAAAATATACTAGTCCGGTACGCGCGCCGCGATTTCAGCGATCAGGCGGCGGGCCGCTTCCAGCTTGTCGCCCGCCGGTAGAGGATGCGCGCCTTGCTCGTCGAACAGCACCAGTTCGGTGGTGTCGGCGTCCATGACCTTGTGCGCCAGGTTGCCCACCAGCAGCGGGATGCCCTTGCGCTGGCGCTTGGCTTCGGCATGTTCGGCCAGCTTTTCGGTCTCGGCCGCAAAGCCCACGCACCACGGGCCGTTTTCCAGCTTGGCCACTTCAGCCAGGATGTCCGGATTCGGTTCGAATTCCATCACCGGCGCGCCGCCGCCTTCGCTCGTCTTTTTCAGCTTTTGCGTGCTGACGTTCTTCACGCGCCAGTCGGCCACGGCAGCCACGGCGATGAAGATGTCGGCGTCCGCCGCGCTGGCCATGACCGCGTCGTGCATCTGGCGCGCCGTCATGACGGACAGTGCCGTCACGCCGCGCGGCACGGGCAGGAACGTGGCGCCGGTAATCAAGGTGACGCGAGCGCCCGCTTCACGCGCGGCGCGGGCCAGCGCGTAGCCGGTCTTGCCCGACGAACGGTTGCTAAGCACGCGCACCGGGTCCACGGGTTCGGACGTGGGGCCGGCGGTCAACAGCACATGGCGCCCGGCCAGCAGCTTGGGCTGAAAGAAAGCGATCAGGTCGGTCAGAAGCTCGTGCGCTTCCAGCATGCGGCCGTCGCCCGTTTCGCCGCAAGCCTGCTCGCCAGCCGACGGCCCCAACACGCTGACACCATCCGCGCGCAGTTGCTGCACATTGCGCTGCGTGGCCGGGTTGGCCCACATCTCGCGGTTCATGGCGGGCGCCACCAGTAACGGGCAGGCGCGCGCCAGGCATAGCGTGGACAGCAGATCGTCGGCCATGCCGTGCGCCAGCTTGGCCATGAAGTCGGCGCTGGCGGGCGCGATCAGCACGGCGTCGGCGCCGCGCGTCAGGTCGATGTGCGCCATGTTGTTGGGCACGCGCGCGTCCCAGGCGTCCACAAAAACCGGGCGGCCCGACAGGGCCTGCATCGTCACGGGGGTGATGAAGTGCGTGGCCGCCTCGGTCATCACCACATCGACGGTGGCGCCTTGTTCGGTCATGCGCCGCACCAGCTCGGCGATTTTGTAGCAGGCGATGCCCCCGGTCAGACCGAGGACGATGCGTTTGCGGGCGAGATCGAGCATGAGGGCGTGGCGGCGGGTTCAGCGCCGTGAAATCGAGGAATGGAGGGTGATTTTATTCTGCATTGCGGCATCGCGCCGTTCGTCATGCATTCAGGGGGTATCAAGCGAGGCAAAAGCCGGGGGGGCAGGGGCGGCCGGGGCAGACCGCCCCGGCGCGAAGGCGTCAGGCCTGAGGCTTCTTACGGGCGCGGAGCAACTCGTCCAGCACCAGCAGCACGGCGCCGCAGCTGATACCCACGTCGGCCAGGTTGAAGGCCGGAAAGTAGGACTCGTTCCAGTAGAACAGCAGGAAGTCCACCACGTGGCCATAAGCAACGCGATCAATGACGTTGCCGATGGCGCCGCCCAGGATCAACGTTAGCGCCAGGCTGAAGCGCGGCTGGCCATGCGTGCGACGCAGGATGATCGTGATGACCACGGCGGCCACGCAGCCCAGGCCGGTGAACAGCCAGCGCTGCCAGCCTTCCTCGGACGCCAGGAAGCTGAACGCCGCGCCGCGGTTGTACATCAGCGTGAAGTCGAACACCGGCAGCACGTTGACGCGTTCGCCATACTGAAACGAGGTGTTGAAGTACACCTTGGTCAGTTGGTCCAGCACGATGATCAGCAGCGCCAGCGCCAGCCAGCCGCCCACGCGCGCGGGCGCGGCGCGGGTAGAGGTGGCGACCGAGGCTCCGGCGTCAGAGGGGCGGGCCATGTTCACGCCTTGTCGCGCGCTTCGCCCGAACCGAACAGGTTCGACACGCAACGGCCGCAGATCTCGGGGTGGTCCGCGTCCTGGCCAACATCCAGGCGCCAATGCCAGCATCGTTCGCACTTTTTGTGCGTCGACGGCGTGACATCGATGCGCGTCTCGCCTTCACCCGCGTGCACGGTGGCGCGCGACACGATCAGCACAAAGCGCAGGTCGTCGCCCAGGCTGGCCAGCAGTTGCTGGTCGTCGCCGCTGGCGTAAAGATCCACTTCGGCCTGCAACGACGAACCGATATCACCCGCCGTGCGCACCTCTTCCAGCTTGCGCTGGACTTCAGCACGAATGGCGCGCAGGCGCGACCACTTTGCGGACAGCGCATCGGCGTCGGCAAACGGCGGCAACGCGTGGTAGACCTCGGTGAAGATGGTCGTGCGCGCGGCGTCGGCCTGGTGCTTGAGTGCCGAGCCAACCAGTTCCTTCCAGGCTTCTTCGGCCGTAAAGGACAGGATCGGGGCCATCAGCTTGAGCAGCGTCTGGGTGATATCCAGCAACGCCGTCTGCGCCGAGCGGCGCGCCACGCTGCCCGGGGCCGACGTGTACAGGCGGTCTTTCAGGATGTCCAGGTAGAACGCGCCCAGGTCTTCCGAGCAGAACGTCTGCAAGCGCGAGACCGCCGGGTGGAAGTCGTAGCGTTCGTAGTTGGCCTGCACTTCGGCCTGCATCTGCGCCGTCATGGCCAGCGCGTAGCGGTCGATTTCGAACAGGTCGCCGTAGGGCACGGCTTGCGACACCGCGTCGAAGTCGGCCACGTTGGCCAGCAGGAAACGCAGCGTGTTGCGGATGCGGCGGTAGCCTTCGACCACGCGCTTCAGGATTTCGTCCGAGATGGACAGCTCGCCCGAATAGTCGGTAGAGGCCACCCACAAGCGCAGGATTTCCGCGCCCAGCGAGTCGGACACCTTTTGCGGGGCGATCACGTTGCCTACCGACTTGCTCATCTTGCGGCCCTGGCCGTCAACGACGAAACCGTGCGTCAACAGCGCCTTGTACGGCGGTTGGCCGTACAGCATGCAGCCGGTCAGCAGCGACGAATGGAACCAGCCGCGATGCTGGTCCGAGCCTTCCAGGTACAGGTCGGCGGGCCAGCCCAGTTCGGCGCCGTGCGAGCCGGCGAAGTCGCCGTCCTTGCCGCCCAACACCGTGGCGTGCGTGCTGCCGGAATCGAACCAGACATCAAGCGTGTCGCGGTTCTTTTCGTATTGGTCGGCTTCGTCGCCAAGCAGGTCGCGCGGTTCAAGCGCTTGCCAGGCTTCAATGCCGCCTTGCTCAACGCGCTGCGCCACCTGTTCCAGCAATTCGGTCGTGCGCGGATGCAGCTCGCCGGTTTCCTTGTGGACGAAGAAGGCCATCGGCACGCCCCACTGGCGCTGACGCGACAGGGTCCAGTCCGGGCGGTTCGCGATCATGGCGTGCAGGCGGGCGCGGCCCCAGGCCGGGTAGAAGGCCGTGGCGTCGATACCGGCCAGCGCCGATTCGCGCAGGGTCGGGCCGCCGTCTTTCGGGGCGACGTCCATGCCGGCGAACCATTGGCTGGTGGCGCGATAGATGATCGGCGTCTTGTGGCGCCAGCAGTGCATGTAGCTGTGCTTGTGCTTTTCGACGTGCATCAGCGCGCCGGCTTCGGTCAGCGCTTCGACGATCTTGGGGTTGGCGTCCCAGATGGACAGGCCGCCGAACAGCGCCAGGCTGTCCACGTACTTGCCGTCGCCCATGACGGGGCTGATGAAGTCGGTGTCTTTCATGCCGTGCGCCTTGCACGACACAAAGTCTTCAATGCCGTAGGCCGGGGCCGAGTGCACGACGCCCGTGCCCGAGTCGGCCGTGACGTAGTCGCCCAGGTAGACGGGGGCGCGGCGATCGTAGGCCGGGTTGAACTGCGCCAGCGGATGGCGGAATTCGATTTCGGACAGCGCTTGGCCGGGCGCCGTGGCGATGATTTCGCCTTCCAGGTTCCACGACTTCAGGCACGCTTCTACGCGGTCTTTGGCCACCAGCAGCAGCGGGCCGAACTTGGGCACGGGCGATACACGCACCAGCGCATATTCGATTTCGGGGTGTACGTTCAGCGCCTGGTTGGACGGGATGGTCCAGGGCGTGGTCGTCCAGATGACGATCGCGCCGTTGTCCACCGAGTCCAGCCCGAAAGCCGCCGCCAGCTTGGCCGGCTCCGCGAACGGGAAGGCCACGTCAACGGCGGGGTCGACGCGGTCGGCGTATTCGACTTCGGCTTCGGCCAGTGCCGAACCGCAGTCAAAACACCAGTTCACGGGCTTCAGGCCACGGAACACATAGCCCTTGTCCAGGATGCGGCCCAGTGCGCGGATTTCGTCGGCTTCATTGCTGAAGTTCATCGTCATGTACGGGCGATCCCATTCGCCCAGCACACCCAGACGCTTGAAATCCTTACGCTGGCGGTCGATTTGCTCAAGCGCGTAGGCGCGAGCCTTCGACTGCACTTCGGCCACGGGCAGGTGCTTGCCGTATTTCTTTTCGATCTGGATTTCGATCGGCATGCCGTGGCAATCCCAGCCGGGCACGTAATGCGCGTCATAGCCGGCCATGTTGCGGCTCTTGACGATGATGTCCTTCAGGATCTTGTTGACCGCGTGGCCGATGTGAATGTCGCCGTTCGCATAGGGCGGGCCGTCGTGCAGCACGAAACGCGGCCGGCCGCGGCTGGCCGCACGAATCGCCTGGTAGACGTGGTTTTCCTCCCACTGCGAAATCCAGGCGGGCTCGCGCTTGGCAAGGTCGCCCCGCATGGGGAAGGGGGTATCGGGCAGGTTGAGGGTCTTTTTATAGTCCATGAACGGCAAAATAGGCGCGCGCGTTTCGCGCGTCTTCGGCGATGGCGGCAGTCAGGGAAGGGAGGTCAGGAAATTTTTCTTCGTCCCGCAGCTTGTGCAGGAATTCGACGCGTACGAGTTTACCGTAAGCGTTGACGGTGTCGTCGAGCAGGTGTGACTCAAGTAGCACTCGGCCACGGTCTTCAACGGTTGGGCGCACGCCCAGGCTGGCCACGGCGGGCAACGGCCGGTCGGCCAGGCCATAAACCTGCACCACATAAATGCCCGAGCGCGCGGCGCAGCGTTCGGCCACACGCAGATTCATCGTGGGGTAGCCCAGCGTGCGGCCCAGTTTCTGGCCGTGGATGACGTGGCCGCTGATATGGTACGGATGGCCCAGCAGATGGCGCGCACGGTCCAGATCGCCTACGGCCAAGGCCGTGCGGACTTCGGAACTGGAAATGCGATGACCTTGCTGGTCGGTGACGTCGGCAAGCGTTTGCACCTCGAATCCGTGGTGCATGCCGGCTTCACGCAGCAGGTCGATGTCGCCGCTGCGTTTATGGCCAAAGCGGAAGTCTTCGCCCACCAGCAGCCACTTGGTTTGCAGGCCCTGCACCAGCAGGTTTTCGATGAAGGCGTTGGCCGACATCTCGGCCAGCCGGGCGTTAAAGCGCTGCACCACGACTTGGGAAACGCCGTAGCGCGCCAGCGCCGACAGCTTGTCGCGCAGCCCGGAAACCCGGGTTGGCGCCAGTTCGGGGCGTTGGTTCAAGGTGGCGAAGTACTCCCGCGGATGCGGTTCGAACGTCATCACGGAAGGGGTAAGCCCGCGCTCGCGGGCGGCTTCGCAGACGCGCGCCAGCATGGCTTGATGCCCGCGATGGACGCCGTCGAAATTGCCGATCGTCAGCGCGCAAGGAGCGCGCCGGTCGGGCGGAGGCAGGGATCGGTAGATACGCAGCGATGGTTTCACGAGCGAGAGTTTACAATTTTGGATTCCGGGTTTGTTCCAATCCCCCCAATCGTTCACGCGCCGACCGGTTTTCATGGCGTGGGAAGAGGGCGGACAAGCCCGCTGCGCCAAGCGAACCGCGTCCCAGCCGGGCGCGTTGGGGGCCATCTTTGGATTCTTTATCTTGCCGGAAACACAACTTTCTAAGCGCCGCCTTGTCATCCTGATTTCAGGGCGGGGCAGCAACATGCAGGCGCTGGCCGAGGCCTGCCGAAATGAGGGCTGGCCGGCTGACATTGCCGCCGTCATCGCCAGCCGCCCTGACGCGGGCGGCCTGGAATGGGCGGCCGCCCAGGGCATTCCCACCGCGGCCCTGTATCACAAGGACTACGCCAGCCGGGATGCTTTCGATGCCGCGCTGGCCGCCGAAATCGACCGCTATGCGCCCGATTACGTCATCCTGGCCGGCTTCATGCGCGTGCTGACGCCGGGTTTTGTCAACCATTACGCCGGTCGGCTGGTCAACATTCACCCGTCGTTGCTTCCGGCGTTTCCCGGCCTGCATACCCACGCGCAAGCGCTGGCCACGGGCGTGCGGGTGCACGGTTGCACGGTGCATTTCGTGACCCCGGTGCTGGATCACGGCCCGATCATTGCGCAGGGCTGTGTGCCGGTTTTGGCCGGTGATACGCCCGAACTGCTGGCCAGCCGCGTGCTGGCAGTGGAACATCAGGCTTTTCCGGCCGCCGTGCGCTGGCTGGCCGAAGGCCGGGTTACCCTGACAGCCGACCATCGAGTGGACGTGCAGGGGGATCCCGCACGCCTTTTCACCTGGTCGCCGGCCGCCTGAGCGGCCCCGAATCGCTTTTACCGGGCGGAACTCCTCCGCCCCACTGGAACACACCATGACTAAACCCCAATCTCCGCGTTCTCGTCCGGCAGGCTCCCCGAGGGCCGCTTCCGAAGGGCGCGACGGTCGGTCCTTTTTCTCGCGTCCGAAGGGCGAAGCCCGCGAGGCGCCAGCGCGCGAGCAGCGCACCGAGCGAGGGCGCGATGAGCGTCCCGCCCGCGATGCGGGCCGCCCGGCGCCGCGCGCGTCGTTTGACGCCCAACGTGGCGAAGGGCGCGGCGAAGGCCGTGCGGGGGCGCGCGGCGATCGCGGCTCCTTTGGCGGCGATCGCGGCTCGTTCGGAGGTGACCGCCGGGAAGGGCAAGGCCAGGGCCGCCCGGCCCCCCGCCCGTCCTACGACGCCCCGCGCGGTGAAAACCGTGGCGGCGAGCGTGGTTCCTATGGCGCGGAGCGCCGTGGTGGCCAAGGACAAGGCCAAGGCCGCCCGGATTCGCGTCCTTCCTATGGCAACGGCCCGCGTGGCGAGAATCGTGGCGGCGAACGTGCTTCCTATGGTTCGGAACGTCGTGGTGAACAAGGGCAAGGCCAAGGCCGCCCGGATTCCCGTCCGTCCTACGGCAACGGCCCGCGTGGCGAGAATCGTGGCGGCGAACGTGCTTCCTATGGTTCGGAACGTCGTGGTGAACACGGGCAAGGCCAAGGCCGCCCGGATTCCCGTCCGTCCTATAACAATGGTCCCCGTGGCGGAAGCCGTGGCGGCGAACGCGGTTCCTACGGGGCCGAGCACCGTGGGGGTGAACGCGGTTCCTCCTATGGCGCCGAGCGCCATGAACGTCAGCCGCGCCCGTCCTACGACGGCCCCCGTGGGGATGACCGTGGCGAACGCGGCCAGTATGCCGGCCCGCGCGGCGGTGACGCCGGGCTGGGCAATCGCGAACAGTCGTCGCAAAAGCCGCAGTTCAACCGTCCGCGCCAATCGTATGCGGCCATCCGCATCGATCAAGTCCAACGCGTGCTGGGCGAAATTCTGCAATGGACCTATCCGGCCGACGCCGCGCTGTCGCACTGGCTGCGCCACCACCCGAACCTGGGCGCGCGCGATCGCTCCGAGGTCGCCGAAGCTGTTTACGACGTGCTGCGTCACCTGCGTCGCTACCGCCAATTCGGCGAAAGCGGCGTGGGTCCCGCATCGCGTCGCCTGGCCATTCTTGGTTTGAACGCCACCCTGGGCGCCGAAGCGCTGGAAGAGGGCCTGGATGCCGCCGAAGCGGAATGGCTCAAGCGCGTGTCGCAGATCGATTTGTCCACGTTGCCGCGCGCCGTGCGGGGAAGCATCCCTGATTGGCTCGACGAGCGCCTGGCGCTGATGGACAGCCCGGACACGCTGGTCGAAGCGCTGAACCGTCAGGCCAGCCTGGATCTGCGCGTCAACCCGCTTAAGGTCGAACGCGACGCCATGCTGACGGAACTGCAACAAAGTGCAGGCCGCTACGAGCCCGTCGCCATGCCGTTTTCGCCCTGGGGCATCCGCATAGAAGGGCGTCCGGCGATCAACCGCTGGCCGCAATTCGAAAACGGCAGCATCGAGGTTCAAGACGAAGGCAGCCAGTTGCTGGCCCTGCTGGTCGCGCCGCGCCGTGGCGAAATGATCATCGATTTCTGCGCGGGCGCCGGCGGCAAGACGCTGCTGCTGGGCGCGCTGATGCGCTCTACCGGCCGCCTGTACGCGTTTGACGTGTCGGCCGCGCGCCTGGCCCGTGCCAAGCCGCGCTTTGCGCGCAGCGGTCTGTCGAACGTGGTGCCCGTTGTGATCGACAGCGAGAACGACGCCCGCGTAAAGCGCCTGGCCGGCAAGGCGCAACGCGTGCTGGTGGACGCCCCGTGCAGCGGTATTGGCACCTTGCGCCGCAATCCCGACCTGAAGTGGCGCCAGCACCCGCAGGCACTGGCCGAACTGGGTCAGTTGCAGGAGCGCATTCTGAACAGCGCCGCGCGATGCGTGGCGCCGGGCGGTCGCCTGGTGTACGCCACGTGCAGCCTGCTGGCCGAAGAAAACGAAGTACAGGCCGAGCGCTTCCTGGCCAGCCATCCCGACTTTGAACGCGTGGACGCGGCCGAGATCCTGGCTTCGCGTTGCGAAAACCTGAAGCTGGAAGGCCCGTATCTGCAACTGCGTCCTGACGTGCACGGCACGGACGGCTTCTTCGCGGCGGTATTCGAGCGCAAAAAGAAGGGCGCGGCCACCGACACGGCAGCGGGTGCGGACGCCGTTGTGGCAGCGGAAGCGGCCGACGCCGATCTGCTGGAAGATGGCATCCCTGACGAGCAATCGGGTCTGGAACTGGAAACGGCGACCGCGACGGCCACCCCGCCGGCAGCCGTTGATCCCGAGGCTGGGGACGATGCCCAGCTGATTCCTGAGTCGGCAGCGTCTGAGGCGGTATCCGATCCGGCAGCCGACGCCGGTAAGCAGGACAAACCCGCCTGACGCTCCGGGCGGGCGGCGACACCGGTCGGTGGGCGGGTCCTGCGATCTTCGGATTGCTCCCCGCTTGCCGGGCCGAGCCTACCGGGCCGGCGCCACGCCGATGGTCGCGCTATAGCGCCGGGTGCCCAGCGTCTTGTTCTGGTATTTCACTTCCCAGGCCAGGGTGTCGGCGCCCGGTTGATCCGCGGCGTACACCACCTGCGATACCGGCACGGCCTTGTAAGCGCACCGCCCGCTGTCACTGGACTGGCCGCGCGTCTGCACGATGCTGGCCTTGCCCAGCGTCGGGTTTTGCGTGATCACCACTCGTGGCGCCCGCAGCGCCAGGCAGTCAGACCCTCGTATCTCGTAGTACGACGCCAGCACGGTCACATCGCCGGACTTCAAGTTCTGCGCTAGCGCGGGTGTGTGGGCGGTAAGCGTCATCATCGCCAAGGCCGCGAAAAATAAGGGACGGGGTTTTCTGTACAGCATGAGTGGGGCAAAAGAGACAGTTTTGGACCGCATTGAGCGCAACAAACGGGCATCGCAAAGCGCCTCGGCGGGCGGAACGCTGTTTGCTGACAGGAACTTTAGTACCGGAATGTAGCCAAAACCTGGTGTCTTTGCGAATACCCCCCACAGAGAAGGGGTAGCCGGCCCAGAAGGCCGTCTATTGGCGAGACCAGCCTCGCGATCGGCCTGAAGCGGTCGCGAGAGAGGTTTTTTGTGCTCTGAAATCGGGGCTTAGTCCTTGATTTCGCTCAAAAACTATTTTGAAACTCCCTTGTCATAAGTCGGCAAAGGTAAGCTAAACTTCAGGCACTTAACAAGCGAGGCTCATAACAGCTTTATGGATTACATCCTCTCCTTCATTGCCGGTGGTCTGACCCAAGCCTCTTGGTGGCAGATCGTCGTATTCACCTTGGTCGTGACGCACATCACGATTGTTGCGGTCACCGTCTTTCTCCATCGCAGCCAAGCGCACCGCGGTCTGGATCTCCATCCTGCCGTCATGCATTTCTTCCGCTTCTGGCTCTGGATGACGACCGGTATGGTCACCAAGGAATGGGTTGCCATTCACCGCAAGCACCACGCCAAGTGCGAAAAGGAAGGCGATCCTCACTCGCCCATGTTGTTCGGTATCTGGAAGGTGCTGTTCCGCGGCGCGGAGCTGTATCGCGAAGAATCGAACAACAAGGAAACCATGGCCAAGTTCGGCCACGGTACGCCTGACGACTGGCTCGAACGCAACGTCTACAGCAAGCACAGCTTGTGGGGCGTGCTGTCCATGCTCGCCATCGACGTCGCCCTATTCGGCGCGGTCGGCGTGACGGTGTGGGCGGTCCAGATGGCCTGGATTCCCTTCTGGGCAGCCGGCGTCGTCAACGGTATTGGCCACTATTGGGGCTACCGCAACTACAACAGCCCGGACACCAGCACCAACGTGTTCCCCTGGGGCATCGTGATTGGCGGCGAAGAGCTGCACAACAACCACCACGCCCACGGCACGTCGGCCAAGTTCTCGGCCAAGTGGTACGAATTCGACATCGGTTGGGCCTACATCAACATCCTGAAGTTCTTTGGCCTGGCCAAGATCAAGAAGGTTGCGCCCAAGCTCAAGCTGGATGACAGCCGTACCGGCATCGACCTGCGCACGTTGCAAGGCGTGATCACGCACCGCTACGAAGTCATGGCCCGCTACGCGGACGTGATCAAGAGCGCCGCTCGCGAAGAGATGAACAAGCTGAAGGCCTCGCGCCAGGAAGGCAACGCAGACTGCGACTACACCAAGTTGCGCCAAGTGCGTCGTGCCATCCACCGCAACGAGGAAATCCTCCAGCCTGAACAGCTTGCCGCCGTGGATAGCGCCATTGCCAAAAACAAGTCGCTGTCGACCTTGGTGCAGATGCGTCGTGAACTCGGCCGCATCTGGGAAAGCTCCAGCGCCAGCAGCGAACAGCTTCTTCATGACCTGCAGGCCTGGTGCCAGCGCGCCCAGCAAAGCGGCATCGCCGGGCTCGAGCAATTCGCTCAACATCTGCGCCGCTACGCGGCATGATGCTAGAGAAGCTCAACCCTGAACAACGCGCCGCAGTAACGTTAGAACCGCAGCACGCCCTGGTCTTGGCCGGGGCGGGCAGCGGCAAGACCCGGGTACTGACTACCCGCATGGCCTGGCTGATTCAAACCGGCCAGGCTTCGCCTTTTGGGCTTCTGGCGGTCACGTTCACCAATAAGGCCGCGCGCGAAATGCTGGCGCGTATGTCGGCGATCTTGCCGATCGATACGCGCGGCTTGTGGATCGGCACGTTTCACGGCCTTTGCAACCGCATGCTGCGCGCCCATCACCGCGACGCCGGCTTGCCGCAAAGCTTCCAGATCCTGGATGTGACGGACCAGCTTGCCGCCATCAAGCGCCTGATGAAGGCCAATGGCGTCGACGACGAAAAGTATCCGCCCCGGGACGTCCAGCGCTTCATCAACGGCGCCAAGGAAGAAGGCCTTCGTCCGCAAGACGTCGAGGCCTATGACGCCCATCGCCGTCGCCTGATCGAGATCTATCAGCTGTACGAAGCCCAGTGCCAACGCGAAGGCGTGGTCGACTTCGCCGAGCTGCTGCTGCGCGCCTACGAATTGTTGTCGCGCAATGCGCCGGTACGCGAGCACTACCAGCGCCGCTTCCGCCACATTCTGGTCGACGAGTTCCAAGACACCAACACGTTCCAATACAAGTGGCTGCGCCTGCTGGCCGGCGGTGGCGCGGCCATCTTTGCCGTGGGCGACGACGACCAATCCATCTATGCGTTCCGTGGCGCGAACGTCGGCAATATGTCCGACTTCGAACGTGACTACGCGCACGGCACCGTCATCCGCCTTGAGCAGAATTACCGCTCGTTCGGCCACATCCTGGATTCCGCCAACGCGCTGATCGGCCATAACAGTGGCCGCCTGGGCAAGAATCTTTGGACGGATCAGGGCGAAGGCGAACCGGTGCGCGTCATCGAACAGCCCTCCGACGGCATGGAAGCTCAATGGATCGTGGACGAAATCCGTTCGTTGATCCACGACGGCAGCCTGCGCCGCGAGATCGCCGTGCTGTATCGCAGCAACGCGCAGTCGCGCGTGATTGAGCACGCCATCTTCTCGGCCGGTATTCCGTACAAGGTCTATGGCGGCCTGCGCTTTTTCGAGCGCCAGGAAATCAAGCACGCCCTGGCGTACTTGCGCTTGATGGCCAATCCGCATGACGACACGTCGTGGATGCGCGTGGTCAATTTCCCGACGCGCGGCATAGGCGCGCGCACGCTAGAGCAACTGGCTGACGCGGCCCGCGCGCACGACACCAGCCTGTACGGCGCGGTGGCCCTGGTGGCCGGCAAGGGTGGTTCCAACCTGGCGCAGTTTGCCCAGCTGATCCACCGCCTGATCGAAGAAACGCGCGATCTGCCGCTGCCGGAAATGGTCGAGCACATGCTCGAAACCAGTGGCCTGAACGCTCACTACAAGGCGGAGCGCGAAGGCGCCGAACGGCTGGAAAACTTGAACGAATTGATCACGGCTGCAGCCGTGTTCGCGTCGGAAGAAAACTACGATGGCATGCCTGCCGGCGTGGTGCCCGACCAGGCCACGTCGTCAACGCTGATGCCGGGCGTCGTCGACGCGCCCATCGTGGCCTCTGACGGGCTGACGCCGTTGGCGGCGTTCCTGTCGCATGCCGCGCTTGAAGCCGGCGATAACCAGGCCCAACAAGGCCAGGACGCCGTCCAGCTCATGACGGTGCACGCCGCCAAGGGCCTGGAGTTCGACGCGGTTTTCATCACCGGTCTTGAAGAAGGCCTGTTCCCGCACGAGAACAGCATCCTTGAGCAGTCCGGGCTGGAAGAAGAGCGGCGCCTGATGTACGTGGCGATTACCCGCGCACGGCAGCGTTTGTACATCAGCCTGGCACAAAGCCGGATGCTGCATGGCCAGACGCGCTACGCGATGCGCTCACGCTTCCTTGACGAGATTCCCGAAGAGCATCTGAAGTGGCTGTCGCCCAAGGCCGGCTTGGCGCCGGTCAGCAGCACGGGCGCCGGCTGGGGCGGCGGCAATCGGGGTGATGCGTTCGGCCGCAAAGCCACCAATACCATTGCGCCGCGTCAACCTCGCGGCATCGCAAGCGGTGTCACGGTGGGCGACAAGCAGTATCGTGTGGGTCAGGGCGTGCATCACGCGCGGTTTGGCGATGGCACGATTATTGGCTTGAGCGGCGCTGGACAGGACGCCCAGGCGGAAATCCAGTTTCGTGACGTGGGCGCCAAAACCTTGGCGCTGGGTATCGCGAAGCTTGATATTGTTCAGGGTTAAACATGGCCAACAACGAGTCTCCGAAAGCCGAGCTGGCGTCCCTGCGTGCCGAGGTCGATGAAATCGACCAGCAGATCATGCTGCTGTTGGGCGTGCGGTTTCGCTGCACGGACATGATTGGTGAATTGAAAACCAATCACGGAATGGACCTGGTGGACCCGCAACGGGAAAGCCAACAGGTCGAGCGCATTCGACGCCTGGCGGAAGAGGCCGGCGTGCCGCCCGCGTTGGCCGAGACCATCCTGCGCGAGGTGATCGACACCGTGATCGATCACCACACCCGCCTGCGCGAACGTCCTTACTCGTAATAAAAGAAGCGGGGGGCCAATCGGCCCCCCGTTTTCCATCCGCAATCCAAGCTGTGCCGCTGCGCCGCTGTTGCGGGTTTTGCAGCGGTTGCAGCCGTGCGTTTGGATCATCCCTCGCTTTGGTCGATTTCTTCCAGCGAACCCTGGATTTCCAGCCATTGCTCTTCCAGCTCGTCCATGCGCTTGCCGTGTTCGCCGTGCTCGGCCATGACCTTTTGGCGTTCGGCGCGGCGGGCGTCTGAATACAGGTCGGCGTCGGCAATGACGGCGTCCAGCGCGTGCAATTTGACGCGCAGCTTTTCCATCTCGGCCTCGACCTTGGCCAACTTCGACTCCAGCGGTTTGCGCAGTGCGGATAGGCGTTGGCGCTGTTCGGCTTCAGCGCGGCGTTGCGCCTTGCGGTCCACGACGGGTTCGCTGCCGTCGGCATTTTCGCGCGCGGCTTCGGCGCGTTCGCCGGCGTTGCGGGCGGCCAGCCAGTCGCGGTAGTCCTCCAGGTCGCCATCGAATTCGCGCACCGCGCCATCCGCGACAATCCAGAAGCTGTCCACGGTCGTGCGCAGCAGGTGCCGGTCGTGCGAGACCAGCAGCATGCTGCCGCCGAAGTCGGCAAGCGCGGCGGCCAGGGCTTCGCGCGTTTCGACATCCAAGTGGTTGCTGGGTTCGTCCAGCAGCAGCAGATTGGGTTTTTGCCAGACGATCAAGGACAGCGCAAGGCGTGCTTTTTCGCCACCGGACATCGGGCCGACTTTGCTGGTGACCGTGTCGCCCGAAAAGCCGAAGCCGCCCAGGTAATTGCGCAGCTCTTGTTCGCGCGTGTCCGGCGCCAGCCGTGCCAGATGGGCGATGGGCGTGCTGTCCACGTCCAGCATATCCAGCTGATGCTGGTGAAAGTAGCCAATCGCCAAGCCACGCGAGGCACGCCGTTCGCCTGCTTGCACGGGGATCTCTTCGGCCAGCGTCTTGATCAGGGTACTTTTGCCGGCGCCGTTGGCCCCCAGCACGCCGACACGGCTGCCCGCGCGAACCATCAACGTCACATCGCGCAGAATCGGAATGGCGTTGCCTGCCGCGTCCGTATACCCGGCCGACAGGTGTTCCAGCGTTAACAGCGGGTCGGGCACCTGGTCGGGCGAGGGGATGCGGATGTCGATGCCGGCTTCAGCGTGCAGCGGCGCCAGCACCTGCATGCGCGCCAGCGCCTTGACGCGGCTTTGCGCCTGCTTCGCCTTGGAAGCCTTGGCTTTAAAGCGGTCGATAAACCCTTGCAGGCGGGCCGTCTCGCGCGTCTGGCGTTCGTAGGCGATGTTGGTCTGGCGCAGGCGCTCGGCGCGTTGCGTCAGGAAATCACCGTAGCCACCGCGATACCGCACCAGTTTGGCGTGGTCGAAATGCAGGATGGACTTGGCCACCGCGTCCAGGAATTCCGTGTCGTGGGAAATCAGCATGACGGTGCCCGGATAGGCCCCCAGCCATTTCTCCAGCCACAGCATCGCGTCCAGATCCAGGTGGTTCGTGGGTTCGTCCAGCAGCAGCAATTCGGAAGGGGCCATCAGCGCGCTGGCCAGTGCCAGGCGCATGCGCCAGCCGCCCGAGAAGCTTTCGACCGGCAGCATCCATTCGTTGGGCTTGAAGCCCAGGCCGGCCAGCAACTGCTCTGCGCGCGAGGCGGCGCTCCAGGCGCCGGCTTCGATCAGCGCCGCTTCCACTTCGGCGATTTGCGTGCCTTGGTCGTCCGTCAGTTCGGCGCGGCGCGCCTGCAATTCGCGCAAGTGCGTGTCGCCGTCGATGACAAATTCACGAGCCGGGCGGTCGTCGGCGTCCAACTCTTGCTTGACGCTGGCAATGCGCCAGCCCGCCGGCAGGTTCACGGTGCCGGCGTCCAGGTCCAGCGCGCCGGTCAGCAGCGCGAACAGCGAGGACTTGCCCGCGCCGTTCTTGCCAACGATGCCGACGCGCTCGCCGGGGTGTACGACAAATTCAGCGCTATCTAACAGCACTTTCGTGCCGCGGCGCAGGGTCAATCCAGTGGCGCGTATCACAGGCTGAGTTGCTCTCGGGTAAGCAGCAGGATCTGGTCCGACGCTTCTTCCGTGTCCAGCCAGACGGGCGAGAGCTGCGGGAAGGCGGCTTCAAAGAAGTCGCGCTCGTGACCGATCTCAAGCACGATCACGCCTTCAGGTGCCAGGTACTGTGGCGCCGACGCAAGAATGCGCCGCACCAGGTCCATGCCGTCGTCGCCACCGGCCAAGGCCAGCTGCGGCTCATGACGGTATTCCTGGGGCAGCACGTCCATAGAACCGCTGTTCACATAAGGCGGATTGCAGATGATGACGTCGTACTGGCAAGCCGGCAGATTGTCGAAGAGGTTGCTGGCATGCAGGTCCAGACGGTCGGCCAAGCCGTAGTCGTCGACGTTGCGGCGGGCAACTTCCAGCGCATCGGCCGACACGTCCACCGCGTCAACGTGGGCATTGGGGAAGGCCATGGCCGACAGGATGGCCAGGCAACCCGACCCGGTGCACATGTCCAGCACATTTTCCACGGCGTAAGGGTCCTGGACCCACGGCGACAGCCCTGCGTCCAGCAGTTCGGCAATGGGCGAACGCGGCACGATGACGCGCTGGTCCACGTAGAAGCGGTGGCCGCGCAGCCAGGCCTCGTTGGTCAGGTAGGCCGCGGGCACGCGCTCGGTCACGCGGCGTTCCAGCAGGTCCAGCACGCGGTCGCGTTCTTCACGGACCACGCGGGCGTCCAGGAACGGGTCAAGCGTGTCCAGCGGCAGGTGCAGCGCGTGCAGCGTCAGATAGACGGCCTCGTCCCAGGCGTTATCGCTGCCGTGCCCCAGCGCCACCTGGGCGCTGTTCAGGCGCGACACACCATAGCGGATCAGGTCGCGCAGCGTCAGCAATTCTTGGCGGGCGGATTGATACATAACAGGCCTTATATCCCCGTCCAGCATGCCGAACCGGGAAAAAACACGCCCCCTGTGAAGGGGGCAGAGCGCTTGCGCAGCGTGCGAAGCGCGGGGGTCTCTTTATTTCAGCAGCAGGTTTTCCAGCGTGCGCCGATAGATGTTTTTCAGCGGTTCCAGTGAAGCCACTTCGACGCGCTCATTCACCTTGTGGATCGTGGCGTTGCCGGGACCGAACTCGATCACCTGCGGGCAAATCTTGGCGATGAAGCGGCCATCGGACGTGCCACCCGTGGTGGACAGTTCGGCGGTCACGCCGGTTTCGCTGTGAATCGCCTGCACCAGCGCATCGGTCAACGAGCCGCGCGGGGTCAGGAAGGGCTCGCCGCCCAAGTCCCAGTCCAGCTCGTATTCCAGGCCGTGCTTGTCCAGCACGGCGTGCACGCGCGCCTTCAGGCTTTCAGGCGTGCTGGCCGTGGAGAAACGGAAGTTGAACAACGCAACCGCTTCGCCGGGAACCACGTTGGTGGCGCCGGTGCCCGAGTTCAGATTCGACACCTGGAACGTCGTGGGCGGAAAATACTCGTTGCCCTGGTCCCATTCAATCGAGACGATTTCGGCCAACGCGGGCGACAACTGGTGCACGGGGTTGCGCGCCAGATGCGGGTAGGCGACGTGGCCCTGGATGCCCTTGACCGTCAACTTGCCCGACAGCGAGCCGCGGCGACCATTCTTGCAGGTGTCGCCCAGCACGTCGCCGGAAGTCGGTTCGCCGACGATGCAGTAATCCAGCTTTTCGCCGCGCGCCTTCAATGCGTCGCAAACGATGGCGGTGCCGTCGATGGACGGGCCTTCTTCGTCGGACGTGATCAGCAGCGCGATCGAACCGTCATGCTGCGGGTGGGCCGCCACGAATTCCTCGGCCGCCACCACGAAGGCAGCAATCGAGCTTTTCATGTCGGCCGCCCCACGGCCGTACAGCCAGCCGTCGCGTTCAGTGGGCACGAACGGGTCGCTATCCCACTTTTCGCGTGGACCCGGAGGCACCACATCGGTGTGACCGGCAAACACGGTCAGCGGCGCGGCGCTGCCGCGACGGGCCCACAGATTGGTGACGCCGCCCTGTGCGATGGTTTCGCACGTGAAGCCGATGCGCTCGAGCCGGGCGGCCAACGCCGCCTGGCAGTCTTCATCCGCCGGCGTGACCGACGGGCGGGCGATCAGGTCCTTGACCAGATCCAGTACGGCTGACGTGCTCATTACGCCCTCAGCAGATCATTGATGCTGGTCTTGGCGCGCGTTTGCGCGTCGACACGCTTGACGATGACGGCGCAAGCCAGGCTGTGCGAGCCGTCGGCCGACGGCAGCGAGCCCGGCACCACGACGGAACCCGAGGGCACGCGGCCGTAGGTGATCTTGCCCGTGGCGCGATCAAAAATCTTGGTGCTTTGCGACAGGAACACGCCCATGGCCAAGACCGAGTTTTCTTCCACGATCACGCCTTCGACGACTTCCGAGCGGGCGCCAATGAAGCAGTTGTCTTCGATGATGGTGGGGTTGGCTTGCAGGGGTTCCAGCACGCCGCCGATGCCCACGCCACCCGACAGGTGCACGTTCTTGCCGATCTGCGCGCAAGAGCCGACGGTGGCCCAGGTGTCAACCATGGTGCCTTCGTCAACGTAGGCGCCGATGTTCACATAGGAGGGCATCAGCACGACGTTGCGGCCGATGAACGCGCCACGGCGCGCGACGGCGGGCGGCACCACGCGGTAGCCGCCTTGCTTGAAGGCGTTGTCGCCGTATTCCGAGAACTTGAGCGGCACCTTGTCGTAGAACTGCAGCGGCGCCTGGCCCATGATGGCGTTCTCGTTCAGGCGGAACGACAGCAACACGGCCTTTTTGATCCACTGGTGCACGACCCAGTCGTCGTTGATTTTCTCAGCCACGCGCAGGCGGCCCAGATCCAGCCCGTCGATGGTGTGTTCCACCGCTTCGCGCACTTCGGCGCTGGCGTCGGAGGGAGTCAGGTTGGTCCGGTCGTCCCAGGCTTTTTCGATGGTGGTCTGCAGGTCGAGAGTCATAGCGGCTCAGCTTTTAAAGGTTGATCAAACAGAAGTATGTACAAAATGAGCGATGCGTTCGGCTGCTTGCACGCAATCAGCCAAAGGCGCCACCAACGCAATACGGATGCGGCCGTGGCCGGGATTGACGCCATGCGCTTCCCGCGCCAGGAAACTGCCCGGCAGAACGGTAACACCGGTACGGCCATAAAGGTCGCGCACAAACGCCGTATCCGAGCCCGGCGTGGCCGCCCATAGGTAGAAAGAGGCTTTCGGGCGTGACACATCGAGCACGTTTTCAAGTATGGGGACGACCGCGTCGAATTTTTCGCGATACAGGCGGCGGTTGTCTTTCACATGCGCCTCGTCGGCCCAGGCCGCGATGCTGGCCGCCGACACCAGGGGGCTCATGGCACTGCCATGATACGTGCGATACAAAAGGAACCGGCCGATCAGCGCGGCGTCGCCCGCCACAAAACCCGACCGCAAGCCTGGCACGTTGGACCGCTTGGACAGGCTGGAAAACGCCACCAGATTGCGGTAGTCGTCCCGGCCCAGGCGGCGCGCCGCCTGCAGGCTGCCCAGGGGGGCATCGCCTTCGTCCAGATAGATCTCGGAATAGCATTCGTCCGACGCAATCACAAAGCCGTAACGGTCGGACAGCTTGAAGAGGACTTCCCATTCATCCAGCGACATGACGTTACCGGCCGGGTTGCCCGGCGAGCACACGAACACCAGCCGGGTCTTCTTCCAGACGGCGTCAGGCACCTGATTCCAGTCGCTGGAAAAATTGCGCAACGGATCGGCGTTGACGAAGTAGGGCGTGGCGCCGGCCAGCAGCGTCGCACCTTCGTAGATTTGGTAGAACGGGTTGGGGCAGATCACGACCGACCCAGCGGACGGGTCAATCACGGTCTGGGTAAAAGCGAACAGCGCTTCGCGCGAACCCAGGGCGGGCAAGACCTGCGTGTCGGCATCAGGGGCGGGAATGCTGTAACGGCGCGCCAGCCAGGCAGAAATCGCCTGGCGCAGCGCGGGATCGCCCTTGGTGGACGGGTACACGGAAAGCCCGTCCATATGCCCGCGAATGGCGTCCGCCACGCATTCGGGCGCGGCGTGCTTGGGCTCGCCAATCGATAAGTTGATAGGCGTCAGACCGTTCTGCTGCGCGGCGGCGCAAGCCAGCAACGCGCGCAATTTTTCGAACGGGTAGGGGTGTAAAGCATCGAGGCGCGGATTCATGACGCAAGATTTTAACAAGCAAGCTACAATAGCGGGCTTGACCTTTAGCGAAGGTGGCGAAATTGGTAGACGCACCAGGTTTAGGTCCTGACGCCGTAACAGGTGTAGGGGTTCGAGTCCCCTCCTTCGCACCATACAACTGAAAGCCGTTGCTTGGCCCCCAGGGGCCGTGCTGAGTGCCCGCAAGGCGCTTTGAATCAACGGCTTAGCGGGAACGGTGGGTGCCGATTGACTGCCCATAACAACTAGAATTTGCAGTCTTTCAGCCCCATCTTGGCCGCATTCCTCCGCACACAGTAGATGGCCTGGCGCCGGCGCCGTTGGTGCCCCGGTTGGCTAACTACCCGAATGCATCCCAGGGATGCACCGCGGGACACACCCCCGGAATGCCCCCCGGAATGCTCCCGCGGCGTTCAATCCGCTATCAGTTCTTGACCTTGATGCGGTCGCGACGCTTTTCGGTTCTGGGCTCGACATCGCGGCCCAATTCCACGTCCATCAGGATGGCGGCATGGACTTTGGCGCGGCTGGCTTCGATGCGCGGCACGCATGCCCAGCCTCGATCGGCGGCCACCGACAATTTCTTGTCCAGTTCTTGATGGCGACGACGCTTGTTTTCCGTCGACATATTGCTGAGTTCTTGATCGGTGATTAAGCGCATGGGTTTCTCCTTGGTGAAACGATGTGGTTGCGATGGACATGGGTATTGCGAACAGGCGTGCGCCTGCAT
>NZ_LBHW02000012.1:0-163331 GCF_001005835.2 Achromobacter sp. LC458 | reverse complement strand
CGCGCTGGTTGCGGGCGTGGTCCGGGCCGAGTCGTTTGACCGCCAGCTTGAGAACCAGCGCTACCAGCAATGGCTGACCGACTTCCGGCAAGACCTGCAAACCTTGCGGCAGTCGCCTGACCCGGCCAACGCCGACATCGACAAGATGTTTGCCAAGACGCTGGTGCCAGGCTCGCGCGCGACGCAGCTGGTCAAGTCATTGGCGAAGGCGCCGGGCGGCAGCACGCACGGGGAAATTCACTTCGTGGGAATCCAGCGGGTCTTCATGGGCGCCTTGGCCCAATCGGTGGTGGCCGGCGATGGCGGCGTGTACCCCGACACGCACGACACGTACAAATTGCAGACCTTGCGCGTGCGCTACATGCACGTGGACGGCGGCGGAAGGCTGGAGCGGTATTTCAATAACCCGGAAATCTTCACGCCCTACCGGCTGCCGGACAACGGCGTGTATGCGCGCAATGCTTACCCGTTCCTGTTGTTCGAAGATAGCCAGGGCGGGCTGCGCCTGGGCGGGGTGTCGAAGGAATTCTGGGATCTGGTGCAGTTCATGGACTCGCTGCAATATGCATAAGCCGCCCAGTAGCCTGCCTATGCCGCACAGTTTTCACACCCCGCGTACTTCGCACCCCCTGCATATTTCGCGCAGCCGGCCTATTCCTCGCACCGCGCACGCCAGCCCCATCCCGCGTTTGTTGTTGCTGTTATGCGCGGCCGCGCCGATGTTCTTCGCCGCCCCGGCCCACGCCGCCTGCGGCCCGACCGAGACCGACTTCTCGGTGCCGTCCACCCTGCCCGCCGTGCCGGTCACCCTGGCGCTGGACGATGAGCGCGTGCTGCTCGGCAAGCGCGGAGAACGGGTGCCGACCAACGGCAGGCTGGCCTGGATAGATGACAGCGGAGACCTGATGCCGCACACGTGGGCGGACAAGGTCGACTGGTCCGCGTACCGCGCCGGCAACAAGGTGGCGGGCTCCGCGCCCACGCGGCTGTACTTCGACGCTGAGGGGCACCTTTGCCGCATAGAGCGCTATCGGCCAATACGCGGCAAGGCAGTGCTGGACGGCGGCTTTACGCTGGCGTACGACACCACCGGCGCGTTGACGGCTTATACCGAATACGGCGAGGCCGGCGCATCCGGCGATCAACCCTACCAGCCAACGCGTCGCGCGTGCGTGCAGCGCGACGCCCAAGGCCGGCTGACGGCGTTCATCGACGACGGTTGTAGCCTCGGCAGTGCCGGCAGCACTGCCAGCGCCACGACCGGCACCACCACCGGCGCCAGCCGTCACTATGTGCGCGATGCGTCCGGCGGCTTGCTGCGCGTGATCGATCTGGCGTCACCGGGGCAGCCCGTGGCCGTTCAGACCCTGGACGCGCAGGGCAAGCCCGGGCCGCGTTACGTTCTTCAGAGCCTTGGCGACTTCGCGCCGGGCGGCGATACGCTGGCCGCCTATGCCGCGCCGCCCGGCAAACCGTCTGATCGATTGTTCCCCGTGCATCGCGATGCGCTGGCGGCGCTGCCCGTCGACGTGCCGGACAACCCGTGGCGCGTTGTCCGCATCAAGGACGACGTGCCGCTGGACGACGACATGCTGTCCTGGGACCCCGACGCGCAGATCGTGCTGGCCGAAGGCGCGCAAAGCACGCCCGGTGGCGCGATCCTGACGCCGGCTCAACAGCAAGCGGTATGGCAAGCGATGGGGGAACACCCATGGCGCGTGTACTTCTACCGGGACCCGGCAAGCCGCGTCATGCTGCTGCCCGCCTTGCCGCCGGAAACGTGGAAGGCATGCAGCGACCCGGCCAACCCGGCCCCCGACGCCTGCGCAAGCTGAGGATCGGCCCGCCCGCCCGGGCAATCAGCCCCTGCCCGGCCGCGTATCGACTGCCAAACACAGCAACGCCGTCACCAAGGCCAGCGCCACATGCCCCACATACAGCGGTGAAAACGCCGCATGGTTCACCGCGCCGTGCCCCAGCAACAGCACCGTGATCGCCACCCCCATCACGCCGCCGATCTGCCGCGTGGCCTGGTTCACGGCGCTGCCCACCGCGTAGTGCTGCGCCGGTAAACGGCTGACCGCCGCCGCCGACAAGGACGGCAGCACCATGCCCACGCCGATGCCGCTAAGCAGCAGGCCCGGCAACCATTGCGTCAGATAAGCCGGCTGCTCGCCCGGCACCAGCAAGAACCACAGGCCGCTCGCCGCATAGATCAGCGCCCCCGTCACCAGGAACGGCCGATGGCCCAGACGCGCGGCCAGCCGCCCCGTCAGGATGGCCGTGGGCACCACCAGCAAAGGCCCCGGCGTTACCGCCAACCCGGCACGCGGCAGGCTGTACTGCCACACCCCGGTCATGTAGAAAAAGAAAGCAAAGAACATCATCGCGAACGCGATGCCGAAGCTCAACGTCGCCAGGTTCACGTAGCGATACGTGCGATGCGAAAACAGCGACAGGTCCACCAGCGGATGCGGCGTCGACCGCGCCCACGCCACGAACGCGCCCAACGACACCACGCCCACCGCCGCCACCACCCCCAATTCCAGCCGGCTCCATGAAGGCGATTCCGACTGCACCGTCGCCAACGCCAGCGCACCCACCGCCAACATCAACAATGTCATGCCCACGCCATCCACCCGGCGGCGCGCGTCCGGCTTGACCGATTCACGCAGCAGCCCCGCCCCAAACCACAGCGACAGCGCGCCCAACGGCAAGTTGATATAGAACGCCCACGGCCAACCCGCCGCGTCCACCACGAACGCCCCCAGGCTGGGGCCGACCGCCGCCGCCAGACCGCCCACCGCGCCCCACAGGCTGACTGCCACCGCGCGCTTGGACACCGGAAACGCCGCCAGCACAATCGACAGTGACGCCGGCGTCAACAACGCCGCGCCTATCGCCTGCAACACGCGCGCGGCAATCAGCCAGCCCACGCTGCCCGCCAAGCCACACGCCGCCGACGCGGCCAGGAACAACACCACCCCCATCATGAACATGCGCTTGCGCCCATGCGTGTCCGCCAACCCGCCCGACGGAATCAACATCGCGGCGTACACCACCGTGTAGGCGTTCAGCACCCACGACATATCCGCGGCGGACGCCTCGGGAAAGCCCGCCCGCAACGCGCCGAACGCCGCGTACAACATCGTGCCGTCCAGCGACACCAGAAACACCGCAATGCTGGCCACCCAGAACACCGGCCAGGGCGACGCCGCCACCGGTTCGGCCGCGGGCGACGTAGAAGAATGAGTCGTAGCGTGCATGACAGCCTTAGCCCCGCGCCTGCAGGTACACCGCCGGCTCGGCGGACAAGCCCTGCTTGACCTGACGCGCCACCGCATCGGCCAGCACTTCCTCGGCGCCCTTTTCCAAGCCGTCAAACGCTTGCACCACGATGTCTTGCGGCGTGGACTTCGGCGCGTCGATGCCCTTGGTGAAGTCGGTATCGACAAAGCCCATGTGCAGCCCCAAGACCTGCGTCCCTTGCCCACGCAGATCATGACGCAGCCCGTTCGTCATCGCCCACGCGGCTGACTTGCTCATCGCATACAAACCCAGCGGCTGCCCATTGACCCAACTGGCCACCGACAGCACATTCAGCAACGCCCCGCCGCCATTGGCGCCCAGCACCGGCGCAAAGGCCTGCGCCACACGCAATGACCCGTACAGGTTGACCTCCAGATGACGCTGGGCCGATTCGATTGCATCCGCATCCAGAAAACCACCCAGCGCCGCGATGCCCGCATTGTTGATCACCAAGGTCACGTCCGTGGCCAGCGCCGCTGCCGCCGCCACATCGGCCGCGTTCGTCACGTCAAGCTTGATGGCCTGGACGCCCGGCAACGTCACCATGGACGGGTCCCGCGCCCCGGCGTAGACCTTGCGCGCCCCCCGCGCCAACGCTTCGCGCGCAAACGCCAGGCCAAGCCCACGATTGGCGCCGGTAATCAAAACGACTGCATTCTTTAAATCCATGATGATTTCTCGATAAGGCCTGCACACCGCTGGTGACAGAAGGCACAAATATGACGATCATCATATTTGTGTCGGATAAAAGGGCCGCGCATGGCGACCCTTGGAAATGTGGGATTCAGTGCGCCGGGCGGACTGCCTTGCGCTCGTACTGATCCAGAATCGATTGGCGCGCCGACGCCAACACCGCCCGCCCGTCGTCGTTATCGCCCAACGCACGCGCCAGCTGCAACGCGCCCACCATCGTGCTGGTCACCGCCACCGCCGCATGCTCGCCCGCCTCCGCCGGCAACACCGCCCGCACCGCTTGTATCAAGCGCTGCACACGCACCGCCGACACCTCGCGCACTTCGGTCGACTGACGCGGCATCTCGGAGGCCAGCGCCGCTACCGGGCAGCCGCTTTCGCAGCCTTTCAGATGCGCATTGCCCAGATACGCTTCCACCCACGCACGCAGCGTGCTGGCCCCCTCGGCCTCGCGCCGGGCCACGCTTTGCTTCATCCGCGCCGCGCCGTCGCTGCCCGCCCGCTCCATCGCAGCGGCCAGCAACGCATCACGCGATGGGAAGTGCGCATAGAACCCGCCATGCGTCAGCCCCGCTTCCTTCATGATGTCCGCCACGCCCACCCCGGCGTACCCCTCTCGCCGGATCGCGCGCGCGGCGGCGTCAACGATCCGTTCGTGGGAAAGCGCTTTGCGGTTGGATGGGCCAGGCATGATCGGGCTTCTGAAATATGATGATCATCATATTAATCCCGCAAAAAACCGGCGAGCAAGAAAAATCGCCGGAAAATGTGTAACGCCGGGTTCAGGCGCAGCGCTTAGCGCCACACCTCGGGCTCGATGCTGACCTCGCCCTTGTCGGCCGAGAAATACACGATGCCATCAGAAATGTTTGCATTCAGCTGCATGGTGCGTTCCGCCAGCTTCGCCAGCGCCCGGCTCTGCTCCGAAGGCAGATTCACCACCTTCAGGTTGCGCGTGCGTTCCAGCTTGTTGCGCACGCCGTCCCACCAGATCTTGCTGGCAGACCCGCCGTAGCAATAAACGATGACCTCGTCCGCCCGCCCACAAGCGCGCAAGATGCGCCGCTCTTCCGGCTGCCCGACCTCGATCCACAGCTTGACCGCCCCCGTCAGATCCTTGACCCACAAATCGGGCTCATCGGTATCGCTCAGCCCTTTGGTAAACGCCAGGTCTTCCTGCGCATGCAACGCAAACGCCACCAGCCGCACCATCATCCGTTCATCGGTCTCGGAGGGATGACGCGCCACCGTCAGCGCGTGGCTGCCGTAGTAGTGGCGATCGGTATCGGCAACGTTAAGTTCGGCCTTGTAGATAGTGGCGCGCAGGGCCATGGCAAAAATCCGTATAAGAAAGGGCAAATAGCGTGAAGCCCGCCATGATACCGCCTGCGCACATTCGTCAATAAACCCCGACCGAATGCCGGGCCACAAAATGCCCCTCTCCGACGGCCACCAACGGCTCCACCAGCGGATCGTCCCCCAGCTTTCTCATCGGGCTGGGAATCTCATCCACCAGCAACGACCTCTCGCGATGCCGCCTTTGCGGATCCGCGATCGGCACCGCCGCCATCAGCTTCTTCGTATAGGGATGCTGCGGATTTTCGAAGATCGCCCGGCGCGGTCCGATCTCGACGATCTGCCCCAGATACATCACCGCCACCCGATGGCTCACGCGTTCCACCACCGCCATGTCATGCGAGATAAACAGGAACGACACCCCCAATTCCCGTTGCAGATCCAGCAGCAAATTCACGATCTGCGCCTGAATCGACACATCCAGCGCCGACACCGACTCGTCGGCAATCACCACCTTCGGGTTCAGCGCCAATGCCCGCGCAATGCAGATCCGTTGACGCTGCCCGCCGGAGAACTCATGCGGATAGCGGTCGATCATTTCAGGCAGCAAGCCGCACTTATCCATCAGCCAGCGCACCCGGTCTTGCGCCGCCTTGCCCTTGGCCACGTTATGAATCAGCAGCGGTTCCATAATGGAATAGCCCACCGTCATGCGCGGATCCAGCGACGCAAAGGGGTCCTGGAAAATGAACTGAATGTGCTGGCGCAGCGTCTGCATCGCGCTACCGCGCAACGCCCCGATATTCTTGCCGTCGAATTCAATCGTGCCGCTCTTGCTCTTGACCAGCTGCAACAGCGACCGACCCGTCGTCGTCTTCCCGCAACCCGACTCACCCACCAGCGACAAGGTCTCGCCCGGGTACAGATCAAAGCTGACCTTCTCCACCGCATGCACGCGCTTCTGCACGCGTCCCAGAATGCCGCCCGTGATGTCGAAACTGGTCGTCAGATCCCGCACCTTGAGCACCGGGCCATTCTCGCGACGCACCGTTGACGGCGCCGCCACCGGCGCATCCACCAGCGCCGCCGGGTTTGCCACATGCGCCGCCTCTTCCACCTTCAACAGCGGAAACGGCGCCGGCTCATCCGTGCCATGCATCGCGCCCAAGCGCGGCACCGCCGACAACAACGCCCGCGTATACGCATGCCGCGGCCGCGCAAAAATCTCGTCCGAGCCGCCCTCTTCCACCTTGTCGCCGCGATACATCACCAGCACACGGTCGGCCACTTCCGCCACCACGCCCATATCGTGCGTGATGAAAATCACCCCCATGTCCATCTCTTCTTGCAGCTGACGTATCAGTTGCAGAATCTGAGCCTGAATCGTCACGTCCAACGCCGTCGTCGGCTCATCCGCAATCAGCAATTGCGGCTTGCACGACAACGCCATCGCAATCATCACCCGCTGCCGCATGCCACCCGACAACTGGTGCGGATAACGGTCAAGAATCGCGCGCGCCTCGGGAATTCGTACCCGTTCCAGCATCCGCAACGTTTCCGCCCGCGCCGCCGCCGCGTCCAGCCCCTGGTGCAACTGCAACGCCTCGGCAATCTGGTTGCCCGCCGTAAAGCTGGGGTTAAGCGACGTCATCGGCTCCTGGAAAATCATCGCCACGTCCGCGCCACGCACTCGTTGCAGCGTCGTATCGGGCGCATGCGCCAGGTCCAGCACCTCGCCGTTGCGGCGGCGCAGGAACATATCGCCATTGACGATCTTGCCACCGCCGTATTCCACCAGCCGCATCAGCGCCAGCGACGTCACCGACTTGCCCGAACCGGACTCGCCCACAATCGCCAGCGTCTCGCCGCGATCAACGTGGAACGACACATTGCGCACCGCTTCCACCGTGCGTTCGGGCGTCTTGAAGCGCACCGTCAGGCCGCTGACATCAACGACGCGTTTGGGATCCATTGTTGCCATAGTCATTACTTTTCCTGACGCGGATCGAGCGCGTCGCGCAACCCGTCGCCCAACAGATTGAAGCCCAGCACCACCAGGAAAATGGCCGACCCGGGGAAGATCGACATCCAGGGCGCCTGGGTCATGAAGTTCTTGGCCGTGTTCAGCATCGAGCCCCACGACGGCGTCGGCGGTTGCAGGCCCAGCCCCAGGAACGACAGGCTGGCCTCGGCAATGATCGCCGTGGCGATGGTGATCGTGGCCTGCACGATCAGCGGCGGCATCACGTTCGGGAACACGTGCCGGCCGATGATGCGCAAGTCCGACGCGCCCAACGCCCGCGCGCTTTGCACATAGTCTTCGTTCTTGACGGCCAGCACCTGCCCGCGCGTCAAGCGCACAAACTTCGGCGCGGCCGACACGCCGATGGCGATCATCGCGTTTGTCAGGCTGGGCCCGAGGAAGGCGGCCAGCGCGATGGCCAGGATCAGGAACGGAATCGCCAGCAACGCCTCCGTGGCGCGCGAAATGATGCTGTCCGTCCAGCCACCGAAGTAGCCGGCGGCCAAGCCAAACGGCACCCCGACCACCAAGGCGATCAACACCGACACCAGGCCCGCCATCAACGACGCCCGGGCGCCATAGACCATGCGGCTGAAAATGTCGCGACCCAGCTCGTCCGTGCCCAGCCAGTACGACGCCGACGGCGCCTTGCGGATGGTGGTGAAGCTGGTCTGCAAGGGGTCGTGATTGGCGATGAAAGGCGCCAGCACGGCCAACAGCACAAAGAACGCGACGATGGCCAGGCCCAGCATCGCGATGTGATTACGTTTGAATTTTCCCCAGGCGCGGTTGCGGCTGCGGGGCGGCGTGACGGCAGCGGCCGTTGCAGTATTTGCGCTCATGAGTGCCTCAGGCGGGGGTTGACCAGGATGTAGAGAATGTCGGCCAGCAGGTTCATCAGAATGAAGCCCACCGCCACGCAGAGCACCACGCCCTGCACCACCGCGTAATCACGCGTGAACACCGCGTCCACCACCAGCTTGCCGAACCCCGGAATCGTGAAGACCTGTTCCGTCAGCACCGCACCGGCCAGCAATTCGCCGAACAGCAGCGTCACCAGCGTCACGATCGGCATCAACGCATTGCGCAGCGCGTGGCGCAACACTACCTGGCGCGGCGACACGCCCTTGGCGCGCGCCGTACGTACGTAGTCAGCCGACAAGGCTTCCAGCATCGACGAACGCGTATGCCGCATCAGGTACGCCGCGATGGCCGTGGACAGCACCAGCGACGGCATCAGCATGGTCTTGATCGACAACCAAAAGTCTTCGGCGGGCGACACATAGCCCGATGCCGGCAGCAGCTTCCATTGCACCGACACCACCATGATCAGGATGATGCCCAGCCAGAAGTTGGGTATCGACATGCCGGAGAGCGCCGCGATGTTCGCCCCCATTTCAATCGGCTTGCCCTTGCGCACCGCGGCGACGATCCCCATGGGAATGCCGACCAACAGCGCAAAGAACATCGCCATGGCGGCCAGTTGCAAGGTCACCGGCAGCTTTTGCGCGATCAGCGTCGTGACCGGCACGTCGGTGCGCAGCGACTTGCCCAGGTCGCCTTGCAGCACCTGCCCGGCCCACGCCGCGTACTGCATCGGCAAGGGGTCGTTCAGGCGGTATTTGTCGCGCAGATAATCCAGGACGGCCGGGTCGCGCTCTTCGCCGGCCAGCGTCAGCACCGGGTCGCCCGGCAGGATTTTCTGCAGCATGAAGACGATCATCGACACCAGTATCAGTGTCGGTATCGCGACGATCACGCGGCGCAAGATAAGTTTGAGCATGTGGGAAAAACCGTATAACAGGAACGGCGGACGGCATCAGGCCTGCATCACCTGGCGCGCGTCCGCCGCAAAAAGCCAAAGGACGCGTTGCCGCGTCCAACGCGCGCGGCAGCCCTGGGGCCGCCGCGCCTCGTTCTTACTTCTGGGCGAACGTCACGCCCTTCAGGCGGATCATGCCATCCGGGTACGGCGTGAAGCCCTTGACCTTCTTGCCCATCGCGAAGGGCCACGGCTGGTAGTAGTTATACACGCCGGGCAGCTCGTCCTGGATGATGGTCATCGCCTGCTCGTAGATGGCCTTGCGGCGCGTCTCGTCAGGAACGGTGCGCGCTTCGTTCAGCAGCTTGTCCACTTCCGGGTTGCAGTAGTGGCCGTCGTTCAGCGCGCCCTTGCACGTCACGAAGGCGTAGATATTGCCGTCCGGGTCCACCCGGCCCGACCAACCCAGCATGACGATCTGGAAGTTGCCGCCCGACGCTTCCTTTTGCAGCGCCGCGTACTCCGTGGGGCGCAGCGACAGGTCAAAGCCCGCCTCGGACGCCATCGCCTGCACGATCTCGGCAATCGACGAGGTAGTCGTGTTGTTGCCGAACACCAGTTCCGCCTTCACGCGATCCATGCCGGCCTGCTTGAGCAGCGCCTTGGACTTCGCCACGTCGCGCTGGGTGACGGGGAATTTGTCGCTGTGATAGGGGCTTGCGGGCGGGAACGGCTGCTGCGCGGGTTCAAAGATGCCGCCGCCGGCCACTTCGTTGATGGCGTTGCGGTCGATGGCGTACTGGAACGCCTGACGCACCAGCTTGTTCTTGAACGGGTTGTCTTCGGCGCGCTTGCCGTTGCCCACGTTGAACATGAACTGCTGGAAGCCCAGGCCGGCCACCGGCGCGAACGTCAGGCTGGCGTCGGTCTTGACTTGGGGCGCGTCGGACGGGTTCAGGCGTTCAAGCATGTCCAGGTCGCCCGCGCGCAGGTTCGACAGGCGCACCGTCGTGTCGGGGATCGGCAGGAAGGTGACGCGCTTGAACGCGTAATCCTTGGCGTCGTAGTACTGGTCGAATTTTTCCAGCACGATGCGGTCGTTCTGGATGCGTTCAACGAACTTGTACGGACCCGAGCACACGGGCTTGCGGCCCACGGCGGCCACGTCGGCGTCGGTGAAGGTCTTGGGCGACAGCATCATGCCGGCGCGGTCGGACAGTTGCGCCAGCAAGGTGGCGTCCGGCTTCTTCAAGGTCAGCACCAGCGTCGTGGCATCAGGCGCGTCCACTTTTTCAACCGAGCCCAGTTCGCCCTTGCGCAGGCTGTCCGGCAGCGTCATCGCGCGTTCCAGGTTGGCCTTGGCGGCCGCGGCGTCGAACTTCGAGCCGTCATGGAACAGCGCGTCGTCGCGCAGCTTGAAGGTCAGCACCTTGTTGTCCGGGCTGAACGACCACGAGGTGGCCAGTTGCGGCACAAAGTGCAGCTTGGGGTCGATGTCCACCAGCTTGTCGCACAGCGACGTGAACACGATGCGGCCCACGTAGGTACGGGCGCGGTGCGGGTCCAGCACGTCCGGATCTTCCTGCAGGCCGATGCGGATGTTCTGCGCGCACGCGGCGCCGGCGGCAAGCGCCAGCAGGCTGGCGCCGAAGGTCAAGGTCAAGCGTTTCATTGTGAGTTTTCCCCTTGTAGCTTGCGAGCGGTTTGGTCTTAGAAGCCGACCGCCTGGCCGTCGCGACGGCTGTCGCTGGCGGCGACGTAACCCAGTTCGTTGTCGTTTTCCGACATGCGCCAGATGAATTGGCCGGCGCCGAAGTCCATGTACGGATCGTCAACGGACTTCAGAGCATGCCCCAGGTCTTTCAGGCCCGCAATGGTGGAAGCCTTCATATTGGTCTCGATGTCCAGCGTGAAGTCGCGGTTGACCTTCCAGCGCGGCGCGCAGCACGCGGCCTGCGGGTTCTGGTGGTAGTCGATCATGCGCACAACCGTCTGCATATGGCCTTGCGGCTGCATGTCGCCACCCATCACGCCAAAGCTCATCACCGGCTTGCCGCCGCGCGTGAGGAAGCCCGGGATGATGGTGTGGAACGGGCGCTTGCCGCCTTCCACCACGTTGGCCGACTTGGGATCCATCGAGAAACCCACGCCCCGATTCTGCATGCTGATGCCCGTGCCCGGCACGACCACGCCCGATCCGAAGCCCATGTAGTTGGACTGGATGAACGAAATCATCATGCCGTTTTCGTCGGCGGCGGTCAGGTAGATCGTGCCGCCTGCATGCGGGCGGCCGGCTTCGAAATGCGTGGCCTGGTCCAGACGGATCAGCTTGGCGCGGCTGTCCAGGTAGGCGTCCGACAGCATCTGTTCGGGCGTCACCTGCATGGCGCGCGGGTCGGCCACGTACTTGTACAGGTCGGCAAACGCCAGCTTCATGGCTTCGATCTGGATGTGCTGCGACTGCACGGAATCCACGGGGATGTCCGACATATCGAAGCGTTCCACGATGCCCAGCGCGATCAGCGCGGCAATGCCCTGGCCGTTCGGCGGGATCTCGTGCAGCTCGTAGCCACGGTACGACTTGGAAATGGGCTTGACCCAGTCCGGGCGGTAGTTGCGCAGGTCTTCCAGCGTCATCGCGCCGCCGCATTCCTTGCTGAAGGCGGCGATACGTTCGGCCAGTTCGCCTTCGTAGAAGTCGCGGCCCTTGGATTCGGCGATGCGGCGCAGCGTGTTGGCGGCATCCGGAAAGCGGAAGTGTTCGCCGACCTTGGGCGCGCGGCCCTCGGGCATGAAGGCGGCGGCGTAGCCGGGTTGCGACTTCAATTCGTCAGCGGCGGCGGCCCACTTGTGCGCCACTACCGGCGGCACGGCATAGCCGCGCTCGGCAATTTCGATGGCCGGTTCGAACAGTTGTTCAAACGGCAGCTTGCCCAGCTTTTCGTGCAGCGCGGCCCAACCGGCCACCACGCCCGGCACCGTCACGGCATCCCAGCCGCGCTTGGGCTGGATGGCCAGGCCATCCGGGCCCGTGCCGTACTTGGCCTTGAAGTATTCGGTATTCCAGGCCGCCGGGGCCACGCCCGACGAATTCAGGCCATGCAATTCCTTGCCGTCCCAGACGATGGCGAAGCAGTCGCCGCCCAGGCCGCAAGACACCGGTTCCACCAGCACGATGGTGGCGGCGGCGGCAATGGCCGCATCAACGGCGTTGCCGCCCTTGAGCAGCATGCGCAAGCCCGCCTGGGCCGCCAGCGGGTGCGACGTGGACACCACGTTGCGCGCGAACAGCGGAATGCGTACGGAAGGATACGGATTGACCCAGTCGAAGGTTTTCATGGCTTGTCTCTAAACGGTCTGAACGGTTAAGCAGGCGAAGGTACTCTCGTGATCTAATTAAATCAATTTGATTTTTTGTTCCGTCATAAAAGAAATTTTTATGGATCACGGCGATGAGCACCATCCGGTTTTTACGCACTTTCCTGGCCGTCGCGCACCATGGCTCTTTTTCCGAAGCGGCCGAGCAGGTGGCGCTGACCCAGGCCGCCGTCAGCTTCCAGATGCGTTCGCTGGAAGCCGAGCTGGGCCGGGAACTGTTCGACCGTAGCGGCCGACTTGCCATTCTTAACGCAGCTGGCCGCGAATTGCTACCCGAAATCAAGCATTTGCTGGATTTATACGACCGGATGCGGCTGCCCCGAACCGTGCCGGGCGAACTGGCCGGGTCGGTGTCGGTGGGCAGCATCGTGTCCTGCATGGGCACCTTGTCCAAGGTCGTGTCCGGGCTAAAAAAAGCGCACCCCAAGCTGGACGTGCGCATTTTGTCGGGCAAGGCCAGCGAACTGGCGGGCAAGGTCGAAGACGGCGAGCTGGACGCGGCCTTTCTGGTGGAAGCCGGCCGCAAGATGGCCAGCACGCGCTGGACCCCGCTATATGAAGAACAGCTGGTGGTGATTGCGCCGGCGTCAGCCACCGGCAAGGACGCCCGCCAGGTGCTGGCCAACAACCCCTTCCTGCGCTTTGACCGCACGCAGCGCACCGGCTTGCAGATTGACCGGCTGCTGCGCCGCCTGGCGGTGCCGATCAATGAATTCCTGGAACTGAACGCCATCGAGACGCTGGTGGAACTGGTGCGCCAGGAAGTCGGCGTCACCCTGCTGCCGCTGATCAACGGGTCCAACTGGCAGCACAGCCCCGAACTGCGCATCCTGACGCTGCCGCAAGATTTAGGCCCGCTGTCGCGGGCCGTCGGGATGCTGGAACGGCGCGAACACGCGCGCCAGAGCATTACGGCGGCGATCTGCGAAGCCTGCGCCACGGCCTTCCGGGCGCGCGAACCGCAAACCGCCGCGTAAGGCTTCTACATGCCCATCGCCGGATCGGTGACGGACGGCTTGCCGGTTTCGACGCGGCCGGCGAAGCGGCGCAGGTAGGACGGGTCTTGCGCCAGGCGGGCGGTGAAGTCGTACCAGTGGCCGCTGCCTTCCAGCGCCCAATGTTGTTCGACCTTGCTGCCGGCCGGCACGGTCAGCGTCCAGCGCTCGTTATTGCTGTAGTAGGCGTTGGGCGTGACTTCGAACGTGCAGGCGTCCTTGCCGCTGTTGATGAAGCTGACATAGACGTCGCCATTGGCGATGTCATAGCAGACACGGATTTCCGGGTCCAGCTGCGACGTGCGGGCCAGCGCCAGGTCGCCCGCGAAATGCCGGTGATAGCCGTTGGGGCCCAATACCCACAGGTCGTACTTGCCGCCGTCGGCCGCCGTGTCCCAGCTGCCTTCCAGCTGCTTGCCCGGTTCCACGGTATAGCGGCGCGGCAGGCGGTCCAGGTGCAGGCGGTCATACACATGAAAAACCGCCGCCTGCTTGCCCGTGTTGGAAAACAGCAGCCACATGTTGCCGGTGGTGGGCTGGCTGCGGCCGCTGGTGTGCAGCTCGTAGGGCAAGGCGCGCGAATAACGCACGCCTTGCTCCTGCACCGGCTTGGCCTGCGTCGTCGTGTCGGGCAAGGGCACGGCGGTCAGCGCCTGCTGGTCGGCGCGCAACTGGTCGGCGCCGGACCGGGTCAGGATATTCAGGTCGGGCAGCTTTTCATCGTTGGGCGTGGCGAAGTTGAAGGCGGACGTCAGGTCGCCCAGCACGGCGCGGCGCCACGGGCTGATGTTGTCTTCCGGCACCCCGAAGCGCGCTTCCAGGAAGCGCAGCACCGAGGTGTGATCGAACGCCTGCGAATTGACCCAGCCGCCACGGCTCCACGGCGACACCACGTACATCGGCACGCGCGGGCCGGGGCCATAGACGCGGTTGTCGGCCGCGTCTTGCGCCGAGGCGTGCGTGTGGCGATCCAGGTCGGTGTTGACGGTGGACGCGCCGGCCATCGAGCCGTCGGGGTTCAGGGACGGCGCGGCGGGCGACGGCACGTGGTCGAAGTAGCCGTCGTTCTCGTCGAAGTTGATCAACAGGACGGTCTTGCTCCAGACGTCGGGGTTGGCCGTCAGCGCGTCCAGCGTTTCCTGGATGTACCACGCGCCCTGCACCGGGCTGGACGGGCCGGGGTGTTCGGAATACGTGGCGGGCGCCACGATCCACGACACCTGCGGCAAGGTGCCGTTGTTGACGTCATCGCGCAGCGATTGCAGGAAGCCGCCGTCGGGCATGGTGTTGGCCGTGCCTTTGTACAAGGGGTTGGCGCCGTCCATGCTGGGCGTCCAGGCCGGGTACGGCGAACCGTCGGCGGCGTTGCCTGCCTGTTCGTTGGCGCGGCGGTATTGCTGGAAACCGGCCAGCGAGTTGTCGCCGAAGTTCTCGGGCAGGTTCTGGTAAACCTTCCAGCTGACGCCGGCCTTTTGCAGGCGTTCGGGATACGTCATCCAGGTCCAGCCCGTGGTGGACGCGCCCAGGCTGTCCCACTGGTTGCGGGTCGACGGGCCATTGCCTTGGGCCAGCGGGTCGTTGGTGCCGGTCCACAGGAACAAGCGGTTGGTGTTGGTGCCGCCGTGGGTGGAACAGTGGTAGGCGTCGCACAGCGTGAAGGCTTCGGCCAGCGAAAACTGGAATTCCACCTCTTTCTGGCGGTAATAGCCCATGGACTGGTTCTGCTTGTAGCGCGGCCACTGATCCATGCGGCCGCCGTCCCAGGCCATCTGGGCGTCCATATAGTCGTGCGGCGTGCCGGACACGCGCTGGGCATTGCCCTGCGTGCTGTCCAGGTGATACGGCATCACCACGCGAGTGCCGTTGGTCTGTTCCCACACCGAACGGTTCTGCGGCAGCGGAATCGTCATGCGGTCGCCAAAACCGCGCACGCCCTTGTACGTGCCGAAGTACATGTCGAACGAGCGGTTCTCCTGCATCAGGATCACCACGTGTTCAACGTCGTTGATCGTGCCGGTGCGGTTGTTGGCGGGAATGGCCAGCGCGCGGCGGATGGCCGGCGGGAACATCGACAGCGCGGTCAGGCCGGCAGTGGATGCGGCGGCATTGCGCAGGAAGCGGCGCTTGCCGGCGTGGATCGGGTCTTTTTCGGACTTCACGGATGCTATTCCTAGTGATCGATAAGAAGCGCGGCTCAGGGCGCGCAACGCAGTTCGGGCTTGGCCGGGGTCGGCGGCGTCACCGGCGTTTCGGTGCCGCCGTTGCCGGGCGTGCCGGCGCCGTTATCCGGCTTGCTGTCATCGCCGTCGTCGCCGCCACACGCGGCCAGGGCCGCGGTCAACATCAGCACCGCGCCGGCGCGCACGAAACCGCGCAATATCAGGGACTTGCTCATGGTTTTTCTATCCTTGCCACATCAGGGAAACAGGTCGGAAACGGACTTGCCGGACAGCGCCAGGGACTTCACTTCCGTCTCGGTCAGGGCGCGCGACCAGAAGGCCAGGTCGTCAAAATTCATCGTGTACGGGCCCTTGGTGCCGGCGCAGCAGATGCCGTAGGTGCCCTTGCCGTCTTCGTTCAGGCCGATGTGCGGACCGAACAGGCCGGCCACTTGCGCCAGGTTCACCGAGCCCGTGGTCACGTTGCGCCGCAGGAAGCCGATTTCGCTGTCGTACACGTACGCCGTCATCATCTTGGCGGGCTTGTCGATGGTCATGGCGATGTACACGGGCTTGTTCGGCGTGAACTTGATGCCGTTGATATCGGCGCGCACGCCGCCCCCGGCCAAGTTAAAGCGCAGCTCGGGGCCGGCCCACTGGGCGATGGTGATACCGGGGTTGCCGCCCGAGTTGTAGTCCTTGTTGCCCAGGATCGAGCGGTCGTTCGCCGTGCCGTCCGACTGATACCAGAAGCCGATGGTGAACACGGACACGCTGTCCAGCATGCCTGCCGGGTAATCCAGCTTGAACGCGCCCAGGGCGGCCGAGCCACGCTCGTTCTGGAACATCTTGCCGAACACGCCGCCGTCCGCGAACGCGGGCGCCTGTACGCCGTCATACGGGGTGATCGCGCCGCCGCCTGCTGCAACGTCGGTCAGATTGCCTTCAAACGGAAACAGCATCGTCAGCCCCGTGCGCAGTGACGCCAACAGCGGCACCGGCTTGGCATACACCACCGACGCATGCGTGGCGCTGCTGGCGCGGCCCGCCGACACGGTGTAGTTCAGCGTGTGCACGCCTTCCGTGTCGAACGTGAAACCGCTGTCGGTATAGGTGGCGTCGGTGCCGGGCAAGCGCGCAACTTCCACGCCGTCGCGGCTGACCACGATCTGGCCGTCGGGCTCGCCCACGCGCACCCAGGACAGCGTCACGCTCTTGTTGTCCATGGACGTGCGGGCCGACAGGCGGCGCAGCGCCAGGGCTTCGGACAAGGGCGTGCCCGCCATGTCGTACTGGCCGGCGGCGGGCAAGGCGCCCAGGTGCGCCAGCATCGTGGGGGCCACGTCGGCGGCGCTGGGCAGCGCGTACCAATTGCTGTCCCACGCGCCGTCGAACGAGGCGTCATCCGCGCTGCCGCCCAACATTGTCGGCTGGTTGCTGGCCAGGAAGATGGTCTTGTTCGCGGACAGGGGCAGGCCATCGGCCACGCCGGTCTTGCCCAGGCCATGGCTGGAGGCCACCACCATCAGCCAGTTCTCGTTCGGATGCGCGGCGCGACGCTCGGCGATCTGCTTGGCCAGCACGCCGATGGCCGCGTCCGTCTGGCGGATAACCGCATCGTAGTTGCCGGTAAAGCCGTTGTCCGAGGCCGCGCGTTCGGGTGCGCCGAACTGCGCAACCACCACGTCGTAGCCTTCGGTGATGCGGTCGCGCGCTTGCGAAGCCACGCAATCGTCCACGCCCGCGCAGTCGGTCAGGGTTTGCAGGTAGCCCGCGTCGCGATCGCCGCCGACCAGGCCGGCCAGCAACGGCGAATTGAATGCGCCGGCCGTGCGCGCCTCGGGGTGCGCCAGCTTGACGCGCTGGAACAGGCTGGCCGCCTTCATCCCCTGCCCGGCCGCGTTGGAGCGCACGCCGTGTACGTCCGCCCACTGGCCTGTCAACAAGGTGGTCCAGCCGGGCGCGGATAGCGTCGGCTGCTGCGTCACGTCGCCGGTCACGCCGCCCGTCCAGGCGCGGGTTGCGGTCAACTGGCCGATGTTGGCCAGGGACTTGTCGGCCACGCCACGGCGCATGGCGTCATAGGTCAGGCCGTCCACGCCGATGAACAGCACCTTGTCGGCGCGCGGCGCGGCGGGTTCGCTGACCGGCGGTTGCGTGGGCGGCGGCGGCGCGGTCGTGCCGTCATCGTCGTCATCACTGCCCCCACAGCCGACCAATGCGCTGGTGGCCAGCAACATGGCGCACCATTTTCTCCAATCCATTGTTCTCATGCTTCTCTTCTCGTTTCATGAACACGGTTTACGCTGCGCACAGTGTGGCGAGCGAACGTGAAAGGCCCATGAAACAAAGAGCAGAAAGCTTGATCGACGGATCAGGAATTTTTGCAAGGCGGCGGGCGGCGCCGCCTTGCCACGGACTCAGGCGTTGATCTTCACCGCCGTCAGATATCCGACCGAGGCGCCCCGGCCGTTGCGGTACTTGGCCTTGACCAGCGGCTCCAGCACCGGGCGCACCACATCATGCACGTCGTTCCAGTCCGCCGTGTGCTGAAAATTGCTGGTGATGTAGGTCCAGCCATTGATGTCGTCCACCGCGTGCAGCCCCGTGGATTCCGCCGCCACCGGGCAGGACAACAGGCGCGACAGCACCCGCGTATCGACGTTGAACGCCCACAGGAAACTGTTGACGCGGCCCATGCTGTCTTCGCCCACGAACAGCGTGCGCAGTTTCTCCGAGAACTTCAGGTTGTCGGGGTTGGATATCCGGTCGCTGCGGTGGCGGTTGCCCAAGGCGTCGGGCGCGGCCAGCATCGCGCCCACCAACTCGGGCACCGCGCCCATGTCCACCGGCACCCATTCGCTGTCGATGCCCTGCCCGTCCGTATCCACTTGCCCGGCTTGCAGCCGCAGTTGATAGACCGCGCCCGCGTCCGGGCCTTCTACGTGCAGGTGCGGCGAGGTGCCGTCCACCATGGACGTTTCGATGTGCGCCATCGCGGTGTACGCGATCTTGTCCTGGGCGTTTACCGTGGTGCCCTCCATCTTGGTGAAGGCCAGCGTGCCGCCCACCAGTGCCGCGTAGCGGTGCGTTTCCAGGAATGCCGCGGCTTGGCGGCGGCCGGGCTTCAGACGCACCCAGTTGTTCTTGCCGTCAAACCGAATGCGGGTGTAGGCCGCATTCTTGGGGTCCGCCGTGCGCACGTCCATGATGTCGGCGGCGACCAGGTCGTCGGCCAGTTCCTTGACCTCGGCGCTGGTGGCATGGCCCAGCCGGATCCAGGTCAGCGTCCCGGCGCCGGGCCCCGTGCCTGATGTCTGCGTCCAGCGGGCCACGTACAGCGTGCCCGAGGACAGATCCGCGCGGCGGTCCGCCACGAACATGAACAGCCCGCCGTTGGTGGCGTCGTCGCCCATCAAGGCGGTGCGCTGGTCGGGCATGATCTGCACCAATTCATGCGAGATGCGGCCCATGCAGTAGTGTTTTTTGATGCTGCCGGTGCCGTCCGGCTGCACGGTGATTTCGGGCAGGTGGCCGTAGTGATAGGGGTTGGCGCGGCGGGCGTCGCCATACAGGTGGCGGCTGAATGCGCGGAACGACGCCGAGGTGCGCGCCGTGGTGGCGTCGGGCTCGTATTCTTCGCTGGACAGATGCGTGTTCCACGGCGACAGGCTGGCGCCACAGGTGACCCACAGGCCATGCACCGGCGCGGTGTCCACGTTGCTGTAGCGCACCAGGGTCAATTGGCCGGTTTGCAGGTTTTGCGACAGCGTCAGCACCGCGATGGGCGATGGCAGCCGCGCCCACATGTCCTGGCCGGCCCGATCGCGCGACAGATATTCGAACTGCACGACGGCGTAGACGGTGGCGGTTGCCGGTTTGGTGACGGTGGGCGGACCCGTTGCGCCGTCGGCCTCGCCAAGCGGGCCGGCCAGCGTCAGCAGCGACATGCCATCCGGGCAGTCCGAAAAGAACGGGCGCGCGCGGCCGGGCCCGGACGTATCCATGATGGGCGCGCCATGGATGTCCAGATAGCCGCCCGCCAGCACCATGCCGCCCTTGCCGTCCGGCACGCGGTCGCCGGTCATGAAGAAAGCCTCGTAGCCCAGTTGCACGCGGCGCCGCGAGCCATCGGCAAACACCAGGTCCATCGCGGATTCCACCGTCGTGCGCGCCATGCCTTCCGGCTCGGACAGGCCGGGCGCGGGCATGGAGATGAATTCGGCGGATACGAACGGCGCGGCGCCCGGCGTGGCGACGGATGGGCGGGCGATGGGTTTGGTGCTTGGCAACGCGGGGGTGCCGCCCTCCGAGGCTCGCGCGGGGTGGCCGGCCAACAACCCGGCCAAGCCCGCCGCGCTTGTTGCGCCTGCGGCGCCCAGCGGCAGCATGGGCGCGCCGGCCAGCATCTTCAATAGTCGGCGACGCTCTGTGTGATCAGGATTTTTCATGTGAACGCTCCCAGGTTCAAAGCCGAACAACGAACCGGCAATGCGCGCACAGACGCTGGCGAAGGCGCAGGTCCAGGTGCAGGTGCGGGTGCGGGTGCAAGTGCAAGTGCGGGTGCAAGCCGAATTGCAAGCCCGACCGCAACGCCTCCGCAAACGCAATCACGCCTGGCAGCGCATGCCGGAAGACGCATCAACTGCATCAGGCAAGCCTGACGCCGCCGAGTGTAGGAGCGAGCCGACGCGGACATGGTCGGCGTTACACCTGTGAAATGATTGCCGATGCCCACAATGCATAAGGGACCGGCTAGCCGGTCCCTTATGTCTTCCCTTACACCGCGCGGCATCCCGATGGGCGATGCCGCGCCCCGGCGTGCGGGCTATTGGCGGTTGCGTTGCGCCTGGCGCTTACGCGCCGATCTTCACGCCGGTCAGGTAGCCCACCGCCGCGCCAAAGCCGTCCTTGTAGTTGGCCTTGACCAGCGGCTCCAGCGTCGGGCGCACCACCGCGTGCACGCTGCCCCAGTCGGCCGCGTGCTGGAAGTTGCTGGTGATGTAGGTCCAGCCATTGATCTCGTCCACCGCCTGCAAACCGGTGGATTCCGCCGCGACCGGGCACGACAGCAACCGCGACAAGGCCTTGGTGTCGATGTTGTAGGCCCACATGAAGTTGTTGACGTGGCCGCCGCTGTCCTCGCCCACGAACAGCGTGCGCAGCTTTTCCGAAAACTTCAGGTTATCGGGGTTCGAGATGAAGTCGGCGTTGTGCGTGTTGCCCAGCGCGTCGGGCGTGGCCAGCGGCTTGCCGATCAGTTCCGGCACGGCCGCCATGTCCACCGGCACCCATTCGCTGTCGATGGCGCCGCCGTCGGTATCGGCCTGACCCGCTTGCAGATGCAGCTGGTACACCGCGCCGGCCGAGTTCGCTTCCACCTTCAAGCCCGGCACCTTGCCGTCGATCATCGACGATTCAATGCGCGACATCGCGCTGTACGCGATCTTGTCCTTGGCGTTGACGGTGGTGCCTTCCATCTTGGTGAAGGCCAGCGTGCCGCCCACCAGCGCCGCATAGCGGTGCGTTTCCAGGAACGCGGCGGCCTGGCGGCGGCCGGGTTGCAGCTTGACCCAGTTGTCCTTGCCGCTGTAGCGGATCTTGGTGAACGAGGCGTCGGCCGGGTCCGTCGTGCGCACGTCCATGATGTCGGCGGCCGTGAGCTGGTCGGCCAGTTCCTTGACTTCGGCGCTGGTCGCATGACCCAGCTTGATCCACTTCAACGTGCCGGCGCCCGGGCCCGTGCCCGACGTCTGCGTCCATTGCGCCACGTACAACGTACCGGCCGACAGATCCGCCGCGCGGTCGGCCACGAACATGAACAGGCCGCCGTTGGTGGCGTCGTCGCCCATCAGCGCGGTGCGCTGGTCCGGCATCATCTGCACCAGCTCGTGCGAGATGCGGCCCATGCAGTAGTGCTTCTTGATCGTGCCGGTGCCATCCGGGTGCACCGTTACTTCCGGCAGGTGGCCGTAGTGGTACGGGTTGGCCTTGTTGGGGTCGCCATACACGTTGTTGCTGTAGGCCTGGAACGAGGCCGTCGTGCGTGCCGTGGTCGCGTCAGGCTCGTATTCTTCGCTGGACAGATGCGTGCCCCACGGCGACAGGCTGGCGCCGCAGGTGATCCACAGGCCATGCACCGACGAGGTGTCCACGTTGCTGTACTTCACCAGGCTGAGCTTGCCGGTATTCGGGTCTTGCGACAGCGTCAGCACGGCGATGGGCGACGGCAGCAAGCCGTACATGTCGTTGCCGGCCTGGTCCATCGACTGGTATTCAAACTGCACCACCGCGTACACGGCGTTGCCCGCCACGCCCGGCACCGTGGTGGGCGCGGACAAGGCCAGCAGCGAGGTGCCGTCGGGGCAGTTCGAGAAAAACTGGCGCGCGCGGGCGGGCACCGAGTTGTCCATGATGGGCGCGCCGGCCAGGTTGAAATAGCCACCCGCGACGGCGGTGCCGCCCTTGCCGTCGGGCACCGTGTCGCCGGTGATGAAGAACGGTTCGTAGCCCAGCTGCACGGTCCGCTTGGAGCCATCGCTGAACGTCAGCGCCATGGCGGAGCTGACGGTCGTGCGCGCCATCAGTTCGGGGTTGGCCAGCGTGGGCGCGGCCATCGGGGTGAACGATGCCGACGTGAACGTCACCGGTGCGGGCTGCTGCGTGCCGGGGCCGGGATTGGGCTGCGGATTGCCCGAGGTGTCATCGTCATCATCGTCGCTGGAATTACAGCCGGCCAACAACGCAGCCATGCTGACGCCGCCAATCGGCAGCATCGGCGCGCCTCCCAGCATCTTCAGGAGTCGGCGGCGATTGGCTTGATTCGTGTCTTGCATGCGGGTTCCCATTGGATCGGATGAATGCCCGGCCGTTGACGCCGAGCGGTGCCCGCATGCTAGATAGGCGGCGTGTAATCACAATGACAGAAAGCTGTACGCAAGCTGAATCGACACGGCCGGTATGCATCGCGGGATTGTCACGAAGCGCCGCTATAGTCAGGCGCGTTGCTTCATCGATTCGCCGCATCGCCGATTCGCCGCATCGCCGCATTGCCGCATTACCGCTTCACCGCATCACCGCATCACCGCATTGCCGCATTACCGCCTTGCCGCATTACCGCATCGCCGCATCACCGCTGCACCGCTTCACCGTTCCATCGCTTATCCGTTCCACCGCCTAACCGCCCAACCGTTTCGTGTCCGCCATGCCTCTGTCGTTTCGCCCCACCCTGCCCTCCGCCCCCGCCGCGCTGCGCGTGATTGCCGTGCTGGCATTGGCCGCCGGCTTGGGAGTGTGGGCGTCGATCTTGCTTGCCCCGCGTCCGGGCGCGCTGCCGCCCGCCGTGTCCGCGGCCCCGCCGCGCGCGGCCGACAATACGCCGGTGGCGCTATGGTTTGGCAAAGATGAAGTGATGCGCACGCAGATCAGCGTGCTGGGCCTGATCGCGGCCGGCCCGGATGGGGCGGCGGTGCTTAGTGTGGATGGTGGCCCGCCCCTGGCGTGGCGCGCGGGCGCCGAAGTGGCGCCGGGCATCGTGCTGCGCGATATCGCAGTAGACGCCGTGACGGTCGAGCAAGGGGGAAGATTGAATCGCCTGGCAACGCCCGCCGCGTTGGCGGCGCCAGCAGGCATTACGCAGGGAAAAGAATAATGCGGGGTTGCAGACCCGGCGGCGCGTCCTTACCGCGCCCGCCGATCAGCGCTTACGGCCTGCGGGACGCCCCATCTGCTTGCGTCCCGCCATGTTCGACAGGGAAGATCCCGTCGGCTTTTGCGTGGCGGCAGCCAGCTTCTTCTGTTGAAGCGCCTTTTCAACCAACGCTGCCAAACCAGTCGAAGACTTCTCTTTTGTAGCCATTACCGCTCCTTGTAGAAGGGCCATGGTAGCAGGCGCGCCGTTTGCACCGCATTACTGTCATATTTCATGTCCACAATCCCGGGCTTCTACTAGAAGACCGGAGTCGTAAAGTGCGTCAGTTACCGCGCGGGCTTGCCCGTCAGCAAGGTTTCACCCTGATCGAGATCATGGTGGTGATTGTGATCATGGGGATCCTGGCGGCCCTGATTGTGCCGCGTGTGCTGGATCGCCCGGACCAGGCGCGCCAGGTGGCGGCGCGGCAGGATATTGCGGGCATCATGCAGGCGTTGAAGCTGTACCGGCTGGACAACGGCCGCTATCCGAGCACGGCGCAGGGCCTGCGCGCGCTGGCTGAAAAACCGGATGGCGCGTCGAACTGGCGCGGCTATCTGGACAAGCTGCCCAATGACCCTTGGGGCCATCCCTATCAATACCTGAGCCCGGGCGTCAAGGGCGACATCGACGTGTTCTCGTTTGGCGCCGACAACAAGCCCGGCGGGGAAAGCGGCGATGCCGACATTGGTTCCTGGGAACTCTGAACGCGGCTTCACGCTGGTCGAGGTGCTGGTGGTGCTGGTGATCGTGGCCATCGCGGCCAGCATGGTCAGCTTGTCGATTGGCAAGCGCGACAACGGCCTGCGCACCGATGCGCAGCGGCTGGCGGACGCGTTCACCGTGGCGCAGAGCGAGGCACGCAGCGATGGCCGGTCCATCCGCTGGTTGGCCGGCAACACCGGCTGGTCGTTTGAACGCGCGGGCCGCCCACCCGGCCCCAGCGCCCAGGAAAACGTGGTCGTGCCAGTGGATCGCCTGGAAGGCGACGACATGCTGCGCCCGCAAACCTGGCGCGCGGGTGCCGTGCAACTGCGGCTGACGCCCGATCGCCCGTTGGTGTTCAACACCGAATGGGTCGCGGATCCGATCACCCTGACGCTGCACGCGGGCGATGCCACGGTCACCCTGCAACGCGACGCCGCCGGCCGTTATGAAATCCACTAGATTTTCCCGCCGCGCGGGCGAACGATGCGACGTGGACGTTCCCACGGACGGGGACGCCTTGCCGGATACGGGCGGCTCGCCAGAGGCCGCCGCCCGCCTCGATATGCCCCGCGCCATCCCCCCCCGCGCGCGCCGTGAACGCGGCTTCACGCTGATCGAGGTCTTGGTGGCGCTGGCCATCATCGCCGTGGCGATGGCCGCCGCGCTGCGCGCCACGGGCGTCATGACGGCCAACAACCGCGCCTTGCAGGACAAAACGCTGGCGCTGCTGGCCGCGCAGAATGCCTTGACCCAATTGCGCCTGGAACAAAGCCTGCCGCGCGCCGGCTCGCAAACCGTGCCCTGCCCGCAAGGCGGGCGCGCGTTGCAGTGCGAGCTGGTCTTTACCAATTCCATGAACCGCAGCTTCCGCCAAGTGTCGGTCAACGTCCACGACGCCGGCTCCGCCCGCCCGGACGCCGTGCTGCTGCAATTGGACGGCCTGCTGTCCAGCCTGCGATGACGATGCAACGCCCCGTTTCCCGCGCCGCCCGCCAGGCGGGCTTTACGCTGATCGAAGTGCTGGTCGCGTTGGCGCTGATGGCGCTGGTCAGCCTGATGGCCTGGCGCGGGCTGGCCAGCGTGTCCAGCGCGCGCGACTGGATCGAGCAGCAAGCCGAAGACACCGACGCCATCGTCCGCACGCTGGGGCAGATGGCGCGCGATGTGGAACTGTCTTATTCCGGCCCCGGCTTTGACGCAGCAGGCAAGGACGCCGTCACGCTGACCAGCGGCGTGCGCCTGCTGCGCCAAAACCAGGGCGGCCAGACGCTGGAACTGCTGCGCCCCGACCCGGACGGCAACGGCCTGTGGCAACGCGTGCAGTGGCAGGTGCGCACCGACGGCTTGTGGCGCGTCAGCGGCCCGCCCGCGCCGCGCAGCCCGCTACCCGCCGCCGTCAATGGCGTGCTGCTGCTGCCTGGCGTCAAGACATTGAGCCTGCGCGCCTGGGTACCCGGCGTGGGCTGGGCCAACGCCAACGCCAACGCCAGCTTCGGCGCCCCGCCCACCGGCATCGAAATCGCGCTGGAACGCGGCGCGCCCGGCCAGCCGCAACGCTACACGCGCATCCTGGAGCTGCCATGATGCGCCACCGCGACACGCAGCAAGTTGCCCGCCCACGCGGCCCGTGCACGCAGCAACAGGGCGCCGCGGTGATCAGCGCGCTGATCATCGTTGCCATTGTTGCCGCCTTGACCACCAGCCTGTTCCAGCGCCAGACGGCCAGCACGCGGCGCGTGGAAAACGAAATGGCGCGCGTGCAGGCGCGCGTCATGCTGGCGGGCGGCATCGACTGGGCGCGCCTGGTCATCCGCGATCACGGCAAGCGCGAAGCCACGACGCGCGGCGACCAGATCTGGGCCACGCCGATCCTGGACACGCGCATCGAGCGCCCGGGAGACGATCGCGTCGCCGTGTTCTCGGGGCGCGTGCAAGATGAACAGGGCAAGTACAACCTGAGCAACCTGGCGCGCAATGGCGTGCCGCAACCCGAGCAGGAAAAGGTGTTGCGCCGGCTGCTGGCCGCGCAGCAACTGCCCGATACGCTGGCGCCGCGCATCATCGACATCATTGCCATGGCGCAGCCGCCCGCCCTGCCCGCCGATGCGCCGTCCGCCCCCAACGGCCAACCCGCCACCGCGCCGGACGCGCGCGCGCCGCTGCCGCGTGGCGTGGATGACATCGCCGCGCAGCTGGGCCTGGAACCGACGGTGCGCGACGAGATGCGCCGCACCATGACCGTGCTGCCCATCGCCACCAGCGTCAACGTCAATACCGCGCCCGCCGAGGTCATCGCGGCGTTGGTGCCCGGCCTTTCGCTGGGGCAGGCACGCGCGCTGACGGGCGAGCGGGATCGCGGCAACTGGTTCAACAACGCGGGCGACTTCGGCAACCGTCTTGCCGGCACCGGCGTGGACGCGCCCGCCCCCACCGTTACCACGGCCAGCGGCTGGTTCCTGGCCAGCGGCACCGTCGTCTACGAACGCGCCCGAGTCGCCATGCAAGCCTTGGTGCGCAGCGCCCCGCCCGCTGCGCCCGACACGATATGGACAAGAGAAACCCCTTGAAAAACGCCTTGCGCATTGCGCTTGCCCCTCTGGACGAATTCAGCGCGGATTCGCCGCTGCCCTATGCCTGGTTCGACCGGCGCGGGCGCTGTGCGCAGCAGGGCGAGCTGCCCTTGCACGCGCTGGGCAACGCCTATCCCAACGCGGTGTGCGAAGCCGTGCTGCACCCGCGCGACGTCATCGCCACCACCATCCGCATACCGGCCGTGCCGCGTGCGCGCTTTGCCGCCGCCGTGCACGGCGCGCTGGAACCCCTGGTGCTTAGCGACCTGGAGGCGCTGGCCATCGGCTTCAGCCCGCGCGCCGCGGATGGCAGCGTGGCACTGGCGTGGTCGCCGCGCGAGCCGGTACGACGCGCGTGGGCGTTGTTGAGCACGCACGGCCTGCGTGTCGACGCGCTGATTGCACCGCAGACGCTGGGTACGACAGTGGCCGGTCCGTCCTCAGAGCCGTCCGCCCCGCTTTCCTCGACCCAGTCCTCGACCCTGTCCTCCCCCGCTTCTTCCGCCTTCGACGCCGATCCATCCGCCACGCCCTTGCGCGATCCGGCCGACCCGCGTTGGCTCGCGCCGTCGCCCTCGTGGTCGTTGGCCATGCCGCGCCTGGCGCCCGTGCGCGCGTCGCGCTGGCGGCCCGTGTGGCGCTGGGGCGCGGCGGCGGCGGTGGTCTGGATTGCGGGATTGAATCTTTACGCCTCGCGGCTCAGCGCGGAAGCCGACGCGCTGACGGCGGGCATGCGTCAACAGGTGCTGGCCGCCTTTCCGGACCTGCCCGTCGTGCTGGACCCGGCGCGGCAGGCGCAGCAAGGCCTGGACGCGCTGCAAGCCAATCGCGGCGCGGCCAGCGCGGGGGACTTTCTGCCCCTGGCACGCGCCGCCGCCCAAACGCTGCCCTTTGCCGCCGACAAAGTCGCGCGGCTGACGTACGCCGATCAAGCGCTGACCCTGCAACTGGCCGACGCGGGTGCCGACGCGCAGCGCGTCTCCGAAACGCCCGCGCTGATCCAGCAAGCCGCGGCCCTGGGCCTGAAGCTGGAACGCGGCGACACCGATAACACCTGGCGCATCACGCGCAAACAACCATGACCGCCATTGAACGCCTGCATCGCCATTGGCAAACCGCCGCCGGGACGTTGCGCAAAACCGTCGACCCCACGCTGACCCGCGCGCGCCAGCGCTACCAGGCGCTGGCGCCGCGCGAGCGACGGCTGGTCACTGTCGCGGGCGCACTCGTCGGCATCGCCGTGATCTTCGTCACGCTGATCGAACCGCCCCTGAAAACCGTGCGCAAGCTGCAAGCCGAGCTGCCCGCGCTGCGCGGCCAGGCCGCCACCGTGGCCGACTTGACGATGCAAGCCCGCGCCCTGCGGCAACGCTCGGCCACGCCGGTCGCCGTTGCCCCCACGCCCGCCGAAATAAGCGCCAGCCTGGAAGGCGCGGCGCTGCCGGCGGCGATGTGGTCGCTAGGCCAGCCCGAATCCGGCAAGGGCGTGCGCTTGACGTTGAACCAGGCGCCGTCGTCCGCGCTGCTGCGCTGGCTGGATGGCGCCGCGCGCGATTGGGGCCTGCAAACACAGCAAGTGGAATTGACGCGTGCGACCAATCCCAATGGCCGCCCACTGCCAGGCCTGGTCAATGGCCACATCACGTTAACCACCGCCGATGCGGGGGCAAGCCACTGATGCCGATGCTTTCATTTGCCATGCCGGGTGCCCGCTGATGGCTCGCCTCCCTTTCAACAAGCGGACCGCCGGCCTGTGGCTGGCCGGCGGCGTCTGTTTCCTGGCGGCCGCCGCAAGCGTGCTGCCGGCACGTTGGCTGTTGGCGATGCAGCCGGATGACTCCCTGGTTTCGCTCGCGGATGCCAGCGGTACGTTGTGGCAAGGCAGCGCGTGGGTGGCGCTGGGGCCGCCGGGGTTGCAGCGCGTGTTGCCGCAACCCGTGCAATGGCAGTGGCGCTGGGATGCGATGGCGTTGGACATCACGCACCCATGGTTGCAAGGCCCGCTGCGCGCGCGCGTCGGTTGGGCCGGGGTGTCATTGCCCGCGCAATCGCTGCGCGTGCCGGCCACGGTGTTACCCGCGCTGGGTGCGCCCTGGAACACGCTGGCGCCCGACGGCATGCTGGAGATCAATTGGCAAGCGCTGCGCCTGGGCGGGGATTTGCCCGCGGGCAATATCGCGGACCTGCGCTGGCGCAACGCCGGCACCGCGCTGACCTCCATCGCCCCCGTGGGCACCTACCTGTTGCGTCTGCAAGGCGCGGGAAAGTCTGGCGCAACATTGGCGCTGACGACCGAAAGCGGGCTATTGACGGTAACGGGCCAGGGCACGGCCGGCCCACGCGGTGTGCGCTTCGATGGCAAGGCGACGTACGCGCCCGGGGCCACCGACGCTCAGCGCGCCGCGCTGGACGGCCTGATGTCCACCCTGGGCCGCCGTTCTGGCGATACGGTCGTCTTCAGCACGGGTAAATAGCAAAAAACAAAAAGCAAAAGGCAAAAGGCAAAAAGCAAAAAGCAAAAGGCGCCATCAAGCGTCGCGCGTCACCCGCACGATTTCCTCGGGCGACGTCTGCCCGCTGTCGACCCAACGCTGGCCGTCTTGCCGCATCGTCCGCATGCCCGAGGCCATGGCGGCCTGGCGCAATTCGCGTTCGTCGCGGCCTTCGTGGATCAAACGGCGCGCGTCATCGTCCACCGTGAACAGTTCGTGGATGCCGGAACGGCCGCTGTAACCCGTGTGATTGCACGTCGGGCAACCCACAGGGTGAAACACGCGCACGCCATCCTGCATCGACGGCTTCTTGCATTCCGGACACAGCTTGCGCACCAGCCGCTGCGCCAGCACTCCCAGCAGCGACGAAGCCAGCAGAAAGGGTTCCACGCCCATGTCCGTCAGCCGCGTCACGGCCGAGACCGCGTCGTTGGTGTGCAGCGTCGCCAACACCAGGTGACCGGTCAGCGACGCCTGCACCGCGATCTGCGCGGTTTCCAGGTCGCGGATTTCGCCGATCATGATCACGTCCGGGTCCTGCCGCAAGATGGCGCGCAGCGCCAGCGCGAAGCTCATGTCGATCTTGGCGTTCACCTGCGTCTGGCTGATGCCCGACAAGTCGTATTCGATGGGGTCTTCCACCGTCAGGATATTGCTGGTGGCCGAATCCAGGCGGCTCAATGCCGCATACAGCGTGGTGGTCTTGCCGCTGCCCGTCGGCCCCGTCACCAGCACGATGCCGTGCGGCTGCCGGATCAAGCGGTCCAGCTGCGTCAGCACATCGGGGCACATGCCCAGGCGTTCCAGCTGCAAGCGCCCCGCCTCTTTGTCCAACAGGCGCAGCACCGCGCGTTCGCCGTGGCCCGTGGGCAAGGTCGACACCCGCACGTCAATCGGCCGGCCGCCCACGCGCAGCGCGATGCGCCCGTCTTGCGGCAAGCGCTTTTCGGCAATGTCCAGGTGCGCCATGATCTTGATGCGCGATATCAACGCCGCGTGCAGCGCCTTGCGCGGTGACACCACGTCGCGCAACGTGCCGTCCACGCGATAGCGCACCACCGAGTGCGTCTCAAAAGGTTCGATGTGGATATCGCTGGCGCCATCGCGCGCGGCCTGGGCGAACAGCGCGTTGATCATGCGGATCACCGGCGCATCGTCCTGCGCTTCCAGCAGGTCCGCCACTTCGGGCATGTCCTGCAACAGGCGGTCCAGGTCGATCTCGTTTTCGGCCACGCCCATGACGGACGCGGCATCCTCCGAATGGCTGTAAGCCGCCGTCAACAACGTTTCCAGCGCCTCGTCATCCACCTGCGCCAGCGCCACCTCGCCATGGCAACGGCGTATCTCGCGCACCGCCCATTCCGGCGTGCGCGGGCTGACGGTCAGCTGCGCCTGCCCCGCGCGCAGCGACAGCACGGCGCGCTGCGCCCGTGCCCAGGCATAGGGCAAGGGGTGCGCGCTCATAGCAGCGACTCGGGGTCCACCGCCACGCTGTGCATCAGCGCGCCGGACACGCGGATCGGGCGCGCGGCATCGCGCGTGGGGTTCGCGCCGGGATACTGCCGCACGGCAAACGACTGCACCGTGGTGGGCGGCGGGCGGCGCAGCGTGTCGGCCTGTTGGTCGGGGCGCAGGTCATAGGCGTTGTTCGACACCGACGGCGCCGAGCCCGGCGGCGGCAACATCGGCGCCTGCATATCGGGCAGCGCCCAATGCTGGCCCGGTTGCGCGGAGCCCTGCGCGCGGCGCATGTAGTCGTAGCGGTCCATCGTGACGCTGGCGCTGCGGTTGGCGTCGCGCACCACGTAGGGGCGCAGGAACACCATCAGGTTGGTCTTGGTGCGCTTGCGCGTGTCGTAACGGAACAGCGAACCGATCACCGGCAGCGAGCCCAGGCCGGGCACGCTGTTGGACGTCAACGTCACGTTGTCTTCCAGCAAGCCGCCCAGCACGATGATCTGGCCATCGTCGATCAGCACGCTGGTGTCGATGGCGCGCTTGTTGGTCACGATGCCCGTCGTGGCGTTCGAGCGGCTTTCGTCGATGCTGCTGACTTCCTGGTAGATGTCCAGCTTGACCGCGCCGCCTTCGGAAATCTGCGGGCGGATGTTCAGCTTCAAACCCACGTCTTCGCGTTCGATGGTCTGGAACGGATTCGAACTGCCGTTGCTGCCCGACGTGACATATTGGCCGGTCACAAACGGCACGGTCTTGCCCACCAGGATGCTGGCCGACTGGTTGTCCAGCGTCAGCAGGTTCGGCGTGGACAGGATGTTGGCTTCGCCCGTGTTCTGCATGGCACGAGCCAGCACGCCCAGGTTGATGACCTGGTTGCCCAACACGTCCACCGTGCCCTTGACCACCCCCAGGCTCAGGCCGCTGCCCAGGGCGTCGATCGACGTGGGCCCGGTGCCCGTGATGCCGCTGCCGCCCAGGTTGGTGCCGCCGATAAAGCTGGTGCCGTTGCTGTTGATGTTGCCCGCGCCCGTCATCCACTGGATGCCGAATTCAGCGGCCTTTTGTTCGCTGACTTCAACGATCAGGCTTTCCACCAGCACTTGCGCGCGACGTTGGTCCAGCTGGTCGATGACTTCACGCAGGCTGCGGTACAGCGGTTCCGGCGCGGAGATGATCAGCGAATTGGTGGCCGGGTCGGCCTGGATGGTGGCGCCGCCGGCCGAATACGACACCGCTTGCGAGTTGTTGTCTTCCCGCGCGATGCGCTCTTGCTCGCCCGACAAGCCACCCTTGGACGAGCCCGACATTGCCCCCCCCATGCCCTGCCCCGCCGGCACGTTGCCGGCAGACGTGTTTTGCGCCCGGGCGCCGTTCTGCGCGCCGCCCGTGTTGCTGCTTGCCGCGCCGCCCGAGGCGCCGGGCGCCGCGTTGGCCTGTCCGGTCAGCAAGCCGCCCAACACTTCGGCGATGCGCGTGGCCTGCGCGTTGCGCATGTAGACCACGTGCAGATTGCCCGCGCGGTTTTGCTGCGCGTCCAGCTTCAGGATCAGGTCGCGCGCCAGCCGCGTGCGCGCCGGGCTGCCCGAGCGCACCAGCACGCTGTTGCTGCGCGGGTCGGCCACCACGGCGATGCGTTGCGTGGGGTCGCTGCTTTGCGTGTCCAGCAATTGCGAGGCCAGGATGGCGATGTCGGTGGCAATGCCGGACTGCACCGGCACCACATCGGTGTCGATGGAGCTGGGCACGTCGATACGCGCGATGACTTGCGCGATGCGTTCCAGGTTGTCGGCGTAGTCGGTGACTACCAAGGTGTTGTTGCCCGGGTACGCGTTGATCGGGTTATTCGGCGGCACCATGGGGCGCAGCACCGGCACCAGGTTGGCGGCGTTTTCGTACTTCAGCGGGAACACGCGCGTCAGCATCTCGCCGCTGCTGCTCGAGCCCTTGGCGAACGCGGACACGGGCACCGGGCCACGCGCGGCGTTGCCGGCCGGCGCGCCTGCCGCCGCCTGCGCGGGACGCGCCTGAGCTTGCCGCGCCTGGGTCGGCGGCGTGTTGCCCACCACCGCGCTGCCTTGCAGCTTGGCGTCGGCTTCGGGCACCACGCGCGTCACGCCGTCCACATCCACAATTGCAAAGCCTTGCAGTCGTAGCGCACCGGTCAGCATGGCCAGCGCCTGTCCGCTATCCACGGGTCGGTCCGACACCAGCGTCAGTTTGCCCTTGACGCGAGGGTCCACCAGGAAGTTGCGCTGCGTGAACAACGACAGCGCGCGCAACACGGCGGGGATGTCGGTGTCGACGAAATTCAAGCTGACACGGTTGTCCGTTTGTTGAGCATGGGCCGTGCTGATCGCCGGTCCGATTTGGCTTGCGATGAGCAAGGCGGCAAGGCTGAATTGCGCGATGTGACGCATGACGAGATAGGTGCCTTCAGACGTGAATGCAAGTGTGAAAAAACGTGAAATCGCGTCGGAGTATACGGGGTGACAGTGCAACACTACGGTCATATTTGACATGCAACATACGGGCTGCAAACCCTTTAAATTCGGGGCTTTTGCGCGTTTTTGATTCGCGCGTCGCCCCCTGCTTTCGCCATGCCTTCCTATCGATACGAAGCCACCGACGCGCTGGGCAAAATCGTGCGCGGCACGATCGATGCCGACACCGAGCGCGGTGCCCGCAACCAGCTGCGCGGCCGGGGCTTGCTGCCCTTGTCCACCGCATCGGCGGCGCGCGCGCAAGGGCTGGGCGCCAGCTTGCGCACGCGTTTGTCGGATGCGGACCTGGCCTGGTTGACGCGCCAGTTGGCCAGCCTGCTGGCCGCGCGCCTGCCGCTGGACGCCGCGCTGTCGGCCACGCTTGAACAAGCCGAGAAAAAACACATCGCGGCCACGCTGGGCGCGGTGCGCGACGACGTGCGCGCCGGCCATCGCTTGTCTACCGCGCTGGCCGCGCGGCCGCGCGACTTTCCCGAGATCTATCGCGCGCTGATCGGCGCCGGTGAAGAATCCGGCGACCTGGCGCAAGTAATGGAAAAGCTGGCGGACTACATCGAGGAACGCAACACGCTGCGCAGCAAGGTGATGACGGCGTTCATCTACCCGGCCGTGGTCGCCAGCGTGTCGGTCATCATCGTGATCTTTCTGCTGGGCTATGTCGTGCCGCAAGTGGTGTCGGCGTTCAACCATGCCAAGCAGCAGCTGCCGATGCTGACGCGCGTGATGCTCGCGCTGTCGGACTACGTGCGTGAATGGGGTGCGGTGACGGGCGCGGTGCTGGTGGCCGCCATCGTGCTGTGGCGCTACACGCTGCGCGCGCCGGCCGCGCGCCGCGCCTGGCATGCCCGCGTGTTGCGGCTGCCGCTGGCGGGCCGCTTTGTGCTGGGCGTGAACGCCGCGCGCTTTGCGTCGACGTTGGCCATTCTGTGCGGCAGCGGCGTGGCCTTGTTGACGGCGCTGGAAGCCGCGCGCCGCACCTTGGGCAACGATGTGCTGCGGCTGGCGGTGGATGAGGCGTCGGCCCGCGTGCGCGAAGGCGCGGCGCTATCGGCCTCGTTGGGCGCGCAGAAGGTGTTCCCGTCGCTGCTGGTGCACCTGATCGCCAGCGGCGAGAAAACCGGCCGCTTGCCGGAATTGCTGGATCGCGGCGCGCAGAACCTGTCGCGCGATCTGGAACGCCGCGCCATGGCGATGACGGCGTTGCTTGAGCCGGCGCTGATCCTGCTGATGGGCGGGTTCGTGCTGCTGATCGTGTTGGCGGTGATGATGCCGATCCTGGAAATGAACCAGCTGATCCGTTAAAAAAACAGAGGGCTAAAAAGACCAAGGCGCCCGCCCCGGTGATGGGGCGGGCGCCTTGGACGTTCAGCCGCTGGCGGTCAACCGGCGGCGCGGATCACAATGCCTCTTCGTCGGCTTCGCCGGTGCGGATGCGGATGGCTTGCTCGACGGGCGACACGAAGATCTTGCCGTCGCCGATCTTGCCGGTGCGCGCGGCCTTGACCACGGCTTCGATGGCGGCTTCGACCTGGTCGTCGGGCAGCACGACCTCAACACGGATCTTGGGCAGGAAGTCCACCACGTATTCCGCGCCCCGGTACAGTTCGGTATGGCCCTTCTGGCGGCCGAAACCCTTGACTTCGGTGACGGTCAGGCCGCTGACGCCGACTTCGGCCAGCGCCTCGCGGACTTCGTCGAGCTTGAAGGGTTTGATGATGGCGGTGACTTGTTTCACGTTGGGCGTCCTGGGTTTTTGATGTGTTGCGGCGCCCTGCCCACCGCTTGCGAGGCAGCCAGGGCGCGATGGATAAGAGAATACCACCGGGGCCCGCCCTGCAAACGGGCGGCCGGCGTCATTGCTGGAGAACCCCGATCAGGCGTCGGGCGCGGCATCCGGGATGCGTTCGGCGTCGCGCATCCACACCACCGATTCCGAATCGCTGGGCGCGCGCCAGTCGCCGCGCGGCGACAACGAGCCGCCCGAACCGACCTTGGGCGCATTGGGCACGCAGGTGCGCTTGAACTGAGTTGTACGGAAAAACCGGTCCAGGAAAATCTTCAGGTTGCGCTTGATGGCGGCCAGGTCGTACTGGTTGCGCGCCACGTGGCCGGCGTCCGGCCAGGCGCCCGCTTCGCGGTCACGCCAGGCGGCCAGCGACAGGAAGGCCACCTTGGTGGGCGCAAACCCATAGCGCAGCGTGTAGTACAGGTTGAAGTCCTGAAGCTCGTACGGGCCGATGGAATCTTCGCTTTTCTGCACGGGCTTGTCGTCGGCGCCACCCGGCACCAATTCCGGGCTGACGTCGGTGCCCAGCACGTCCAGCAGCACGCCGGCGCCGTCATCGCCCAGCCGGCCGGATTCCGCCACCCAGCGCACCAGGTGCGTGATCAGGGTCTTGGGCACGCTGGCGTTGACGCTGTAGTGCGACATGTGATCGCCCACGCCGTACGTGCACCAACCCAGTGCAAGTTCGCTGAGGTCCCCGGTGCCGATGACGATGGCGTTGCTGAAGTTGGCGATGCGGAACAGGTGATTGGTGCGTTCGCCGGCCTGCACGTTTTCAAAGGTGATGTCGTAGACCGGCTTGCCTTCCGCGTACGGGTGGCCCAGGTCTTTGAGCATTTGCAGGCAGCTGGGGCGGATGTCGACTTCGGACGCGGTGCAGCCCACCACCGCCATCAGGCGGCGCGCCTGTTGCAGCGTGCGGGTGCTGGTGGCAAAGCCGGGCATCGTCACGGCCAGGATGTTGGACCGGGGCAGGCCCAGCGTGTCCATGGCCTGCGCGCACACCAGCAGCGCGTGGGTGGAATCCAGCCCGCCGGAAATGCCGATGACCACCTTGGACATCTTGCTGGCCGACAGGCGCTGGGCCAGGGCCTGCACCTGGATGCTATAGACCTCTTTGCAGCGGGCGTCGCGCTGTTGCGGGTCGGCCGGCACATACGGAAAGCGCGCCACTCGGCGCTCAAGCGGCAGTTCGGCATCGTCCAGCGGCGGGTTTACCGGCACCGGCACCGAACGGAACTTGCGCACTTCGTCCTGATGGCGGCGCACGGACTGGCCGAACGTCGTCTGGCGCATGCGTTCGCGCGACAGGCGGTCCAGGTCCACATCGGAAAACAGCAGGTGCGAATGGTTCAGGAAGCGTTCGGATTCGCCCAGCAGTTCGCCGTTTTCATAGATGATTGCCTGGCCGTCCCAGGCCAGGTCGGTGGACGATTCGCCCCGGCCGGCCGACGTGTACATATAGGCCGACAGGCAGCGCGCGGACTGCTGCGCCACCAGCTGATGGCGGTATTGCGATTTGCCGACGACGATGTTGGACGCCGACAGATTCACCAGCACGGTGGCGCCGGCCAGCGCCGCGAACGAGGACGGCGGGATCGGCACCCAGACGTCTTCGCAGATTTCGACGTGGAACTGGAACAGCGGCAGCTTTTCCATCTGGAACAGCAGCTCGGGCCCGAAGGGCACGGTCTGGCCCAGCAAGACGATGTCGGTGACGGCCGCGCAGTCGGCGGCGCTGAACTGGCGGGCTTCGTAAAACTCGCCGTAGTTGGGCAGGTAGCTCTTGGGCACCACGCCCAGCACGCGCCCGCCCGCGGCCACCACGGCGCAGTTGAACAGCTGGTGGGACACGCGCAGCGGCGCGCCCACGATCACGGCGATATCCAGTTCGGCCGTGGCCGCCACCACTCGCGCCAACGCTTCTTCGCACTCATCCAGCAAGGCTTTCTGGTGGAACAGGTCGTCGCAGGTGTAGGCCGACAGCCCCAGCTCGGGAAACGCCACCAGCACCGCGCCGCCCTGGGCGGCCTGCTGGGCCAGTTCTATGGTTTGGGTGGCGTTGAAGGCCGGATCGGCGATGCGGCATTCGGGCACGCCGACCGCCACCCGGGCGAAGCCGTGGGAATACAGGTTGAAGAACGGGTTCGACATCGGGGGTTCGCCTGGGGTCAATGAAGACTAAATTCCAACGCGCGGATTATCTCATGGCGACTGGGCCGGCTACGGCTGGCCGGGCACCTTGCCGTCGCTGGGGCCACGCTGCGCCGACGCCGCGCCGTGCCCGTCCGGCAAGACCAGCCCGGGGCGCTCGCGTTCGGCCGCCAGCGCGGCCTGGATCGCGCTTTCGCGCAGCTGGCTGCCCATGGCGCCAAAGTCCGCGCCCGACGGCTGCTGGTACAGGCGCAGGCCCAGTTCGGGCAGGATGGCCAGCAGATGGTCAAAGATATCGCCCTGGATGCGCTCATATTCCACCCAGGCGGTCACGGCGGTAAAGCAATAGACCTCGACGGGAATGCCGTCGGACGCCGGTTCCATCATGCGCACCATCATCGCCATGTCCTGGCGCACTTCGGGGTTCTGTTTCAGATAGGCCAGGCCGTAGGCGCGGAACGTACCGATGTTGGTCAGCCGACGGCGGTTGGCCGGCACGCTGGCCAGTTCACCCATGGTCTGGTTGGCTTGGGCGATGTCCAGCGTCTTGGCTTGCAGATAGTCGTGCAACAGGCGAAACCGCATCAGTTGCCGGGCTTCTTCGTCGGTCAGAAAGCGCACGCTGGCCGCATCGATGCGCAGCGTGCGCTTGATGCGACGGCCGCCCGATTCAAACATGTGACGGTAGTTGCGATAGCTTTCCGAGAACAGTTTGTAGGTCGGCACCGTGGTGACCGTGTTGTCCCAGTTCTGCACCTTGACGGTATGCAGCGCAATGTCCTTGACGAAGCCGTCGGCGTTGGACTGCGGCATTTCGATCCAGTCGCCGATACGCAGCATGTCGTTGCTGGTCAACTGCGTGCTGGCCACCAGGGACAGCAGCGTGTCCTTGAACACCAGCAGCAGCACGGCCGACAGCGCGCCCAGGCCCGAAATCATCCACAGCGGCGAGCGGTCGATCAGGATGGAAAGCACCAGCACGGTGCACACGGCCATCAGGACCAGCTTGCCGATCTGGATATAGCCCTTGATGGACCGCGTCTGCGCCCGGGTGGTCGCCGAATACGTGTCCTGCCAGGCGCTCAGCACGCCCGAGAACGCCACGAACACGCAGATCCACGCGCCCGCATGCGCCAGCCGGCCCACCACCGACACCGCCCGCTCGGCATGCGGCACCAGGCCGATACCCATCGACACCACGGCAAACGGCACGGCGTACCACAGGTTTTGATACGCGCGGCGGCGTTGCAGGGCCTTGTCCCAGTCGCCCCGGCCGCTCAGGACCAGCACCCGGTGCGCCAGCAGCAGCACCACGCGCGCCACCACCCACTGCACGAACAGCGCCGTCAGGACCAGCACGCCGGCGCCGACCAGCGTCTGCGCCCACGCTTCGTGCGGCATGTGGGCGTCCAGCTGGGTCACCAGTTCTTCCCATTCCATGGGCATATGTTTTGTACTCGCTCTAGGTTCTTGAAACCAACGGGGGATTATCCGACAAGTGGCGTGCGACGCGCGTTCCCGTCCCCAAAAATCGCGGCCCCGCCGCCCACGCGTGCGCCGGCTTGTCGGCAGGCCCTATAATTCCGCCCATCATGGCAAACACTCCCTCCCCCGATCAAAACCAGTTCGCCAACAAGGCGCAGGCCTGGTCCGCCCGGTTCTCGGAACCGGTATCCGAACTCGTCAAACGCTATACGGCGTCCGTGGATTTCGACAAGCGCCTGGCGCGACACGACATCCAGGGCTCGCTCGCGCATGCGGACATGCTGGCCGCCCAGGGCATTATCGGCGCCCAGGACCTGGCCGACATCCAGCGCGGCATGACGCAGATCCTGTCTGAAATCGACGCCGGCAGCTTCCAATGGCTGCTGGATCTGGAAGACGTGCATCTGAATATTGAAAAGCGCCTGGTGGAACTGGTGGGCGATGCGGGCAAGCGCCTGCACACCGGCCGGTCACGCAACGACCAGGTCGCCACCGACATCCGCTTGTGGCTGCGCGACGAAATCGACAACCTGCAAGACCTGCTGCGCCAGCTGCGTCATGCGCTGGCCGCCGTCGCGCTGGATAACGCCGGCACCATCATGCCCGGCTTCACCCACCTGCAAGTTGCCCAGCCGGTCACCTTCGGCCACCACCTGCTGGCCTACGCCGAAATGTTCGGCCGCGACGCCGAGCGCCTGGCCGACTGCCGCCGCCGGGTGAACCGCCTGCCGCTGGGCGCCGCCGCGCTGGCCGGCACGTCGTTCCCCATCGACCGCGAACGTGTCGCCAAGACGCTGGGCTTTGACGGCGTGTGCCGCAATTCGCTGGACGCCGTGTCCGACCGCGACTTCGCCATCGAATTCTGCGCCGCCGGCGCGCTGATCATGACGCACGTGTCGCGCCTGTCCGAAGAGCTCGTGCTGTGGATGAGCCCGCGCGTGGGCTTCATCGACCTGGCCGACCGTTTCTGCACCGGCAGCTCGATCATGCCGCAAAAGAAAAACCCCGACGTGCCCGAGCTGGCCCGGGGCAAGACCGGCCGCGTCAACGGCAACCTGGTCGCCCTGCTGACCCTGATGAAGGGCCAACCCCTGGCCTACAACAAGGACAACCAGGAAGACAAGGAAGGCCTGTTCGACACCGTGGACACCGTGCGCGACACGCTGACCATCTTCGCGGACATGGCTGCCGGCATCAAGGTCAAGGCCGACAACATGCGCGCCGCCGCCCTGCAAGGCTTTGCCACCGCCACCGACCTGGCCGACTACCTGGTCAAGCGCGGCGTGCCGTTCCGCGACGCCCACGAAGTGGTTGCCCACGCCGTGCGCGACTGCGAACAACGCAACTGCGACCTGGCCGACCTGTCCACCGACGAGCTCAAGGCCTACCACGCCCAGATCGGCGACGACGTCCACCACGTGCTGACACTGGAAGGCTCGGTTGCCGCCCGCAAACACATCGGCGGCACCGCCCCCGAACGCGTAGCCGAAGAAGCCCACCGCGTGCTGGCGGAAACGGCCCAAGGCTGATTCCACCGCCCAGCGGGTTGCGGTAAAGACAAGGCCCCCGGTTGGGGGCCTTGTTGCGTTCAAGGCATGCAGGCGTATCGGCTACGCGATGGACACGTCCAGCCTGCGGCCCAGGGTTTCCAGCGCCGCTTCGACCTGTTCGATGCGCGACGAATGCCGCAGATTCAACAGGCGATCAACCTGGGGCGTATGAACGCCCAGACGTCGAGCCATCTCGGCTTTGCGAACCCCTTGGCGAATCATTTCGTTGGACAGGAACACTTTGCTGGTAACCACGGCGGGCAAGGTGACAGAGTGCTGCCCGTTCATCGGTTGCGACACTGGCAGCCTCGGGAAAATCGGGAAAGAGCACCAACAACGTACCGTTCGTGTCGGGAGTCAGCGTGGGACCGATCACCCCCCGGCTCACACGCTTGGCCACACCTGGAAACATCCCACTACGGGCCGGCGTGGCGGCTCCGATATGATCGCAACCTCTTGCGATCCGCCTCCTTTTTTGATGCGCCCCAATCCTTGATGCGCCCCACTGCCGCCTTACGTCGTCCTGGCCCGCCGCGCCGGCCGAAACTGCTTGTGCTTGCCCTGGCCGGGCTGCTGGCCGCCGGCTGGGGGCTGGCTGCCCAGGCGCAGACGGCGCGCAAGCCGTCTCCCTACGAAAACCAGCGCCCGTTGCGCCCGGATGAACGCGAAGCCAGGCTGGCGGAAAGCGCCAAGCGCGGCGGGCCAGGGTTTCTGGGCCAGATCCGCACAGAGGCCGAATTCCGGCAGTTGGCGCGCGTCTACAACGCCGGGACGCCGCTGGAGATTCCCCATGTGTTGTTCGTGATTGATCGACAGCGCGGCGACCGCATCTACTACCTGGACACGCCGCGCTACACCTTGCACGAGAACTTTGCGCGTGAACGCCAGCTGCTGCCCGGCATGGACAAGGCCACGTTGATTGCGCAGTACAAGGACCCCGACCGGCGCCTGCTGTTCGGCACGCTGAGCTGGCAGCGGGACCTGCCGGGCTACACCTATGAATTTTGGGAAGGCGACCGGGTCACGCCCACGCTGCTGCGCCTGACCCAGGACAAGCTGCACAGCACCTTTTACGAGCCGGTGCGCTTCAAGGCGAATTCCACGATGCATGAGCAGACGGCGCAATCGGCCGGGCTGGCTTTCGTGACGCAAGAGGCGCTGCTGCGCGAGCAGACCTTTCTGCCGCTCAATACCGGCCGCGCACAGGGGCGTCTGCGTATTGTGAAGTCGGTGGAGGATACGCCCGACCTGGCGCCGACCGACATCGTGGTGCTGGACGAAGTGCCGGTTGCGCTGCCGCCTGTCGCCGGGCTGGTCACGCAACGTCCGTCCACCTTGTTGTCGCACGTGAATCTGCTGGCCAAGGGGTGGCGCATTCCCAATGCGTATGTGCGCGATGCCGTGGCCGTGCTGCGCGAGCATGATGGCCAATGGGTGCAACTGACGGTGAACAGCAACGGCTATCACGTCGAGCGCATTGCGCGTCCGGACGCGGGCTCGTTGCCCCCGCCGCGCGCCGCCGTGGCGCTGCCCAAGCCCGACCTGTCGGTGCGCGCCATCAAGCCGCTGACCGGCATGGCCACGCGCGACAGCCGGCATTGCGGCGTCAAGGCCGCAAACCTGGGCGCGCTGAAAGCCGCCCTGCCGCCGCTGGCCAGCGTGCCGGACGGCTTTTGCATACCCTTCGCGCAGTACGCCGGGTTCATGGATCGACTGGGCGTGCCCGAACGCATCGCGGCGCTGGAACAGCGGCCCGACTTTATCGGCGACGCCAATGTGCGCCGCGCCGAACTGGCCGCGTTGCGCCAGGACATCGTCAACGCCCCGCCCGACACCGCGCTTGCCGACGCCTGGCGGGAACGCTGGAGAACGCAGTTGAAGGGGCGCGGCGTCTTCGTGCGTAGTTCGTCCAATTCCGAGGATTTGCCGGGGTTCAGCGGCGCGGGCCTGTACACCACGGTGCCGAACGTGACGCAGCCGGATGCCTTGGCGAAAGCGGTGCAGACGGTATGGGCGTCGGTCTACAACTTCGAGGCGTACGAAGCGCGGCGCGCGGCCGGCATCGGCCAGGGTGGCGTGGTGATGGCGGTGCTGGTGCAGTCGGCGGCGGCCTCGGACAGTTCCGGCGTGATGATCACGCGCGACCCCTTCGATGCCTCGCGCCGCTACGTGACGTACATCTCGGCCAAGCGCGGCCTGGGCATCAAGGTGGTGGAAGGCAAGCGCCAGGCTGAACAGCTGATGTATTCGACGTGGTCCAAGGCGGTGCAGGTGCTGAGCCGGTCGGCCGAGGACACGCAGCTGGTCGCGGACGCGGCAGGCGGCGTGCGCGAGGTGCCCATCGAAGGGTCAAGGCAGGTGTTGAACGATGCGCTGGTCGCGCGGCTGGCGGCCGTGGGCAACCAGATCAAGCTGCGCTTGGGCAACGTGGACCAGGACATCGAATGGGCCGTGCAAGGCGACAACATCATCGTGCTGCAAGCCCGGCCGTATATCGACGGCGGCCGTTGAATTGATTACGGCGGGCAGCAGCCGGTAAAGACAATGACGCCCGGCAACGGCCGTTAAGGACGACTACGGCCGGCAGCGGCGTTTGCCCCTACCGGCCGTGCATCTATCCGCGCACCAGGCCACGTCAGATGTGCAGCGCGTGGCCCAGCGCTTTCAACGCGGCTTCTTGAACGGCTTCGCCCAGCGTCGGATGCGCGTGGATGGTGCCCGCCACGTCTTCCAGGGTGGCGCCCATTTCCAGCGACTGGCCGAACGCCGTCGACAATTCCGACACGCCGCGTCCCACCGCCTGCCAGCCCACAATCAGATGGTTGTCGCGCCGGGCCACCACGCGGACAAAGCCGTCGGTGGACTCCAGCGTCATGGCGCGGCCATTGGCGGCAAACGGGAAGGACGCGGCCAGGCAGTCCAGCCCCGCGGCCTGGGCATCATCGGGCGACAAGCCCGCCACCACGACTTCCGGGTCGGTGAAGCACACGGCGGGAATGGAGGCCGGCTGAAAGTGGCGACGCTTGCCCGCCACCAGCTCCGCCACCATCTCGCCCTGCGCCATCGCGCGGTGCGCCAGCATCGGTTCACCGGCGATATCGCCAATGGCCCAGACGTCGCGCATCGACGTACGGCATTGGTCGTCGATACGCAGCGCATTGCCCTTGCGGTCCAGTTGCAGGCTTTCCAGGCCCCAACCCTGCGTGCGCGGCCGGCGGCCCACGGCGATCAGCACGCGGTCGGCCGGCAACAGGGTTTCGGCGCCTGACGCATCCTGGATGCGCACCGCATCGCCCGCGCCGTTCAGGCCCAGCACCTTGCGGCTCAGATGCAGCGACACACCCATCTTGGTCAGCGCGGCGGCGACGGGCTTGGTCAGTTCGGCGTCGTAGGTGGGCAGGATGCGGTCCTGCGCTTCCACCACGGCAACTTGCGCGCCCAGTTTACGGTACACGGTGCCCAGTTCCAGGCCGATATAGCCGCCGCCCACCACCACCAACTGCTTGGGGATGGACGTGGGCGACAAGGCCTCGGTGGACGACACCACCATGCCGCCAAACGGCATCGACACCAGCGGCGTGGGTTCGGACCCGGCCGCCAGCAGCAGGTGTTCGCACTGGATGCGCAAGGTGCCGCCGTCGGCGGTGGCCACTTCGGCCGTCTTGCCGTCCAGCAGGCTGGCCCAGCCCTGCACCACCTGCACGCCGTTTTTCTTCAGCAGCGCGCCCACGCCGCCCGTCAGCTTGCCCACGATGCCGTCCTTCCAGGACACCGTGCGCGCAATGTCGATGGCGGGCTGGGATACCGAGATACCCAGGGCAGATTCGCCCGCGTAGTGACGTGCCTTGTCGAATTCCTCGGCCGCGTGGATCAGCGCCTTGGACGGGATGCAGCCGATGTTCAGGCAGGTGCCGCCCAGCTGCGCGCCTTCGACCAGGATGGTCGGCACGCCCAGCTGGCCGGCGCGGATGGCGGCCACGTACCCGCCCGGGCCGCCGCCGATCACCAGCAAGGTCGTTGTCTTTGTGATCTGGCTCATGCTTACTCCACGAAAAGCAGCGCGGGTTGTTCCAGCAGCGCGCGCACCGCCTGGATGAAGCGCGCCGCGTCCATGCCGTCCACCACGCGGTGGTCGAACGACGACGACAGGTTCATCAGCTTGCGCGCCACCACGGCGCCGTTGCGGAAGGCGGGCCGTTCAACGATCCGGTTCACGCCGACGATGCCGACCTCGGGGTGGTTGATGACCGGCGTGGTCACGATGCCGCCCAAGGGCCCCAGGCTGGTGATCGTGATGGTGGACCCGGTCAGCTCGTCGCGCCCGGCCGTGCCGCTGCGCACCGCTTGCGCCAGGCGCCCGATCTCGGCCGCCATGGACCACAGGTCGCGCGCTTCGGCGTGTCGCATCACGGGCACCATCAGGCCGCCATCGCTTTGCGTCGCGATGCCGATATGCACGGCGCCGTAACGCGTCACCACGCCGCCTTCGTCGTCATAGCGCGCATTGATCTGCGGAAAATCTCGCAACGCCACGACCATGGCGCGCGCCAACAACGGCAGCAAGGTTAGCTTGCCGCGCGACTCGCCCCATTTTTGGTTGAGCTGCACGCGCAGGTCTTCCAGTTCGGTCACGTCGATTTCCTCGACGTAGCTGAAATGCGGAATGCGGCGCTTGGACTCGGCCATCTTCTGCGCGATCTTGCGGCGCAAACCGATGACGGGCACCACGTCCTGGTCATGGCGTTCCACATACGCCGACCCGCCGCGCACCGCGTTGCCTGTGCCTTGCGATTGCAGATAGGCGTCCAGGTCTTCGTGCATGACGCGGCCGGCCGGGCCGCTGCCGGCAACAAAGCGCAGTTCGATACCCAAGTCCCAGGCGCGCTTGCGCACGGCGGGCGAGGCCAACGGTTTATCGCCCGGCTGGCGCGGCACGGCGGGCGCGGCGGAAGAAGCGGATGCGGATCGCGCGGCTTGTTGCCCGGGTTGATGCCCCGCTTGTCGAGAAGATTGCGCACTGGCTTGTTGATTGCCTTTGGGCTGGGCCGGTGCAGCAGCCGAGGCAGACGCCGGCGCCATGGACGCGGCGATCTGGCCCGCGATGCCGCCGGCTTTCGCGCCGGCAGCCCCGCCAGCAGCCCCGCCAGCATTCCCGCCAGCTTCAGCCTGCGCGGACGTGGACGCCGACGCGTCGTCGCCTGCCGGCTGGGCCGGTGCCGATGCGCCCTGCTTCGGCGCGCCCGAGCCCGGTCGCACATTGCCCTCGCCTTCCACTTCCAGGCGAATCAATTCCCCGCCCACGGCCATCACCTGGCCCACGTCGCCACCCAGCGCGATCACTTTGCCGACGACCGGCGACGGGATTTCCACCGTGGCCTTGTCGGTCATCACATCGGCCAGCGGCTGGTCTTCGGCAACCGTGTCGCCCACCTTGACGTGCCAGCCCACCAGTTCGACCTCGGCAATGCCTTCGCCGATGTCGGGCATCTTGATGATATGAATGCCCATGTCACACCTCCATCGCGCGTTTGAACGCTTCGCCAACCCGGCGCGGGCCGGGGAAGTACGCCCATTCCTGCGCATGCGGGTAGGGAGTATCCCAACCGGTCACGCGCTCGACGGGCGCCTCCAGGTGATGGAAGCAATGCTCTTGGACCAGCGCAATCAATTCCGCGCCATACCCGCAGGTGCGCGTGGCTTCGTGCACCACGACGCAGCGGCCGGTCTTCTTCACGGAATTGACGATGGTCTCCAGATCCAGCGGCCACAGGCTGCGCAGGTCGATGACCTCGGCGTCGATGCCGGTTTCTTCGGCGGCGGTCAGAGACACATAGACCGTGGTGCCGTAGGTCAGCACCGTCAGCGCGTTGCCGGGGCGCACGATGGCGGCGGTGTCCAGCGGCACGGTGTAGTAACCGGTGGGTACCACGCTGCCGGGGCGGCCGGTCCACGGCGTCACGGGGCGATCATGGTGGCCGTCGAAGGGGCCGTTATACAGCCGCTTGGGTTCCAGGAAGATCACCGGGTCATCGTTCTCGATGGACGCAATCAACAGGCCCTTGGCGTCATAGGGGTTGGACGGCATTACCGTGCGCAGCCCGCAGACCTGCGTGAACATGGCTTCGGGGCTTTGGCTGTGGGTCTGGCCGCCGTAGATGCCGCCGCCGCAGGGCATGCGGATCGTCATCGGGGCGATGAATTCGCCCACCGAGCGATAGCGCAGGCGCGCGGCCTCGGACACGATCTGGTCGGAGGCGGGGTAGAAATAATCCGCGAACTGGATTTCGCAAACGGGCCGCAAGCCGTAGGCGCCCATGCCGACGGCCACGCCGACGATGCCGCCTTCGGAAATGGGCGTGTCGAACACGCGCGAGCTGCCGTACTTGGTTTGCAGGCCTTCGGTGCACCGGAACACGCCGCCGAAATAGCCGACGTCTTGTCCGAACACCACCACGTTGTTGTCACGCTCCAGCATCACATCCATGGCCGAGCGCAAAGCCTGGATCATGGTCATCGGCGCCGAGGCCGGACCAGCGTTGTTATCGATTGCCATGGTCAGACTCCGAGCTGCTGGCGCTGCCGGCGCAGATGCTCCGGCATGTCCTTGTAGACGTCTTCAAAGATGCTGGCGGCGCTGGGGACGTGACCGTCCACCAGGGTGCCGTAGCTTTCCGCTTCCTTTTGGGCCGCCACGATCTCGGCGTCGAGCTCGGCGCGCACGGCGTCGTGTTCTGCGTCGGACCAGATGCCAAGCCCGATCAGGTGCTTCTTGAAGCGTTCGATCGGGTCGCCCAGCGGAAAGTGCGCCCAGTCATCGCCAGGCCGGTATTTGGAAGGGTCGTCGGAAGTCGAGTGCGGGCCGGCGCGGTAGGTCACCCATTCGATCAGGGTTGGGCCCAAGTTGCGGCGGGCGCGTTCGGCGGCCCAGCGCGAGGCGGAATACACCGCCAGGAAATCGTTGCCATCCACGCGCAGCGACGCAATGCCGCAGCCCACGCCGCGCCCGGCGAAGGTGGCGCCTTCGCCGCCGGCAATCGCCTGGAACGTCGAAATGGCCCACTGGTTGTTCACCACGTTCAGGATGACCGGCGCGCGATACACGTGCGCGAAGGTCAGCGCGGTGTGGAAGTCGGCTTCGGCGGTGGCGCCGTCGCCGATCCAGGCCGAGGCGATGCGGGTGTCGCCCTTGATGGCCGACGCCATCGCCCAGCCCACCGCCTGGATGAACTGCGTGGCCAGGTTGCCGGAAATCGTGAAAAAGCCGTTGGGTCGGTCGGAATACATGACCGGCAGCTGGCGACCCTTGAGCGGATCGCGCTCGTTGGACATCAGCTGGCACATCATCGTCACCAGCGACACATCGCGCGACAGCAGGATGCTTTGCTGGCGATAGGTGGGAAAACACATGTCGCCCTGTTCCAGGGCCAGCGCGTGAGCGGAGCCGATGGCTTCCTCGCCCAGGCTTTGCATGTAGAACGAAATTTTCTTCTTGCGCTGGGCCGTCAGCATGCGCCCGTCGAAGATGCGCGTCTTCAGCATGGCCCGCATGCCGGCGCGCATCAGATCGTTGCTGATCTCGGGCGCCCATGGCCCGACCGCGCGGCCGTCGTCGTCGATCACTCGCACCAGGCTGTACGCCAGCGCGCCGGTATCGACCGGGGCAACATCAATGGGGGGTTTGGGCACCTCGCCGGGCGGCGATAGATGCAGATAGGAAAAGTCGGTCTTGCAACCCGGACGCCCTGTAGGCTCGGGGACGTGCAACTTCAACGGCCCATACTGGCTCATATATTGTCTCCACGCTTGATCGTGTCACGCGTTTTCTTCCTACCAAGGCATTGCCAAGGGCGTGTGACCCCAAGCGCAGCCATCGTCGGCACGCGCATAGGGATAAATATGCGTGGCCGTCGACGAGATTAGCACAGGGGACAGGGTCGTTGAGGGGCCAGCCAAGCGCTTGCGACCGGGGTGGACCTAGGGGTTTTCCACGCTTTACCCGCAGGGGTGCCCGGTGGCATGTCGCGTGCGTGGCGATGCGTTTGCCAGGAAAGACCGAGCCATAGGTGGACGTAAAAAAAGCGCCTCTTTCGAGGCGCTTGGACGCTTTGGGTGCTTCGGGTGCTTGCCACGCTTTCAATATCGGCTGCAATCAGACCGGGCCGGTCCACTCCGAGACGAACTCGCGGTAATCAGGCCGATTGGCCGGCGGCACGGCGCAACCCGGCGTGCCGATGGCCAGGTAACCCAGGAAGCGGTAGTCCAGCGAATCCAGGCCCAAGGCGTTCTGCACGTCTTCAACGTAGGTGCCCACGCCGGTGCTCCAGAACGCGGCGTAGCCCAGCATGTGCGTGGCGTTCAGGATGTTCATGACCGCGCAGCCGGTGGCCAGCAGCTGTTCGTGTTCGGGAATCTTGGTGTTGCCGTGGGCGATTTTCTGCGCCACGCCGATAAACAGCGGCACGCTGGCCATCCATTCGCGCACCGACTTTTCTTTCTCGGGCGTCATGCGCGGGTCGCCGCTGCGCTTGACGGCATCCAGCGCTACGTCCGCCAACTTGCCGATGGCCTCGCCTTGAATCACGACAAAGCGCCACGGGCGCAAGGCACCGTGATCGGGCGCCGACATGGCGGCTTGCAGGATCTGTTCCAGCTCGTCCGGCTTGGGAGCCGGCGCGCGCAGGAACTTAAAGGAACGGCGCGAGGTCAGCGCGTGCAGCGGGGTGGCGGTGGGGGTGGTGGCAGTCATTGAGTCGGGCGCTTTTGTAAAAAAGACAGATTCTCATATTAAGCGATGCCGTCCGGCCGATAGGGGTATCCCCTGCCCGGCGGCAAGGGCATCGCCGCGAATGGGTGGCGGTCAGGCCGGGGATTCACCCGAGATGCGTATGCCGTTCCTGGCGCTCTTCCACCTGCATTTCGGACAAGCCATGCAGGATGCCGCAATCGTCCGTATCCGGGCGCGCGGACAGGCAGCGCTGGCGCAATTCGGTCAGTTGGGCTTTCAGTTGCAGAAGCTCGGCGATGCGTTCATCCACATGCGAGATGTGTTCGTCGAACAGCTCATTAATAGGGCCACAACCCTTCTGGTGGTTGTCGGCCAGGGACAGGATCGCGCGGATTTCATCCTGCGTCATGTCCAGCGCCCGGCAATTGCGGATCAGGCGCAGACGTTCCAAATGGGCCTGGCCGTAACTGCGGTAATTATTAAGCCCGCGGTCGGGCGCGGGCAGCAGGCCTTCTTTTTCGTAATAACGCACGGTTTCGACCGTAGTGCCGGCCGCCGTCGCCAATTCGCCGATTCGCATCACGCCTCCTGGAACGCATTCCGAGTGAAATTTTGGGCTTGACCCTATAGTAACTCCAAGGTGTGCAATGGCGTCATCCGTTTCAACAAGGCGCAGAAGATGGCTTTTCCTCCGATCAAATCGCACGATCACCGCGCTGGCGGGCAGGCCGACGCCTGCTGCAGCGGGCATGACCACGCCCACGGGGACCACGAGCACGACCACGCCACGCATGACCACGCCGCCCACGACCGCGGTCAGGGCGGCCATGACCATAGCCATGGCACGGGCGGGCACGATCACAGCCAGCGCCATAGCCATGGCTCGGACAAGCACGGGCACGATCACGATCACAGCCACGGCCATGAGCACAATCACGCCCCCGCCCCCACCGCCTGCTGCGGCCATGACCATGGCGGGCAGGCATTTACGGCGTCGGCCAGCGGCGCGGCGACGCTTACGGCCGGCCCCGGCCAGGCGCTGGCGCGGTTGCGCATCGGGCAGATGGACTGCCCCACCGAAGAAACCCTGATCCGCAAAAAACTCGACGGCCTGGACGTCGTGCACGCGCTGGACTTCAACCTGATGCAACGGGTGCTGACGGTGGTGCACGCCGAGGGCGCGCTGGACCGGGTCATCGCGGCCATCAAGTCGCTGGACATGACGCCGGAACCCCTGGCGGACGGCGCCGCGGGCACCCCCGCCGCCGCCAGCCGCGTGAACTGGTGGCTGATCGGCGGGGCCGGCGTGCTGGCCGCGCTGTCCGAGTTTTCGCATTTCGCGGGCTGGCACTGGGGCGTCACGGCCGCGCTGGCCGTGGCAGCCATTCTGGCTTGCGGCGTCACCACCTACCGCAAGGGCTGGATCGCCGTGCGCAACGGCAACCTGAACATCAACGCGCTGATGAGCATCGCCGTGACCGGCGCGGTGCTGATCGGCCAGTGGCCCGAAGCCGCCATGGTGATGTTCCTGTTCAACGTGGCCGAGCTGATCGAAGCCCGTTCGCTGGACCGCGCCCGCAACGCCGTGCGCGGCCTGCTGGACCTGGCGCCCGAAACCGCCACCGTGCGTCAGGCCGATGGCGCCTGGCTTGAGGTGCCGGCCGCGCAACTGAGCGTGGGCGATGTGGTGCGCGTACGCCCCGGCGAACGCATTGCGGCCGACGGCATCATCGTCAGCGGCCGTTCCACCGTGGACCAATCGCCGATCACCGGTGAAAGCCTGCCCGTGGAAAAGGCGCAGGACGACCCCGTCTACGCAGCCACCGTGAACGCCGCAGGCTCGTTCGAATACCGCGTCACCGCCGCAGCCGGCAACACCACGCTGGCCCGCATCATCCATGCCGTCGAGCAGGCGCAAGGCGCTCGCGCCCCCACGCAACGCTTCATCGACCGCTTCTCGCGCATCTACACGCCCGCCGTGGTGGCGGTGGCGCTGCTGGTGGCAACCGTGCCCCCGCTGCTGTGGGGCCAACCCTGGTTTGACGCGATCTACCGCGCATTGGCGCTGCTGATCATTGCCTGCCCCTGCGCCTTGGTGATTTCGACGCCGGTCAGCATCGTCAGCGGCCTGACGGCGGCCTCGCGCCGGGGCATCCTGATCAAGGGCGGCGTGTATCTGGAAGAAGGCCGCAACCTGAAGTGGCTGGCGCTGGACAAGACCGGCACGCTGACCCACGGCAAACCGGTGCAGACCGACCTGCAAGACTGGGACGTGTCCGACGCCACCCGCCACCCCGCCACGTTGATCGCGGCCAGCCTGGCGGCGCGCTCGGACCACCCCGTGTCGCTGGCCGTGGCGAACGCGGCACGCGAGGCCGGCAAGACGCTGCTGGACGTGGACGCCTTCACCGCCCTGCCCGGCCGTGGCGTCAGCGCGCGGATCGATGGCGTGACCTTCCAATTGGGCAACCGCCGCCTGATGCGCGACGCGGGCGTGTCCAGCCCCAAGCTGGAAGCCCGCATGGACGAATTGGAACGCCAGGGCAAAAGCGCCATCGCATTGACCGACGGGCAGCGCGTGCTGGCATTGGCCGCTGTGGCCGACACGGTCAAACCCAGCAGCGCCGAGGCCATCGCCGACCTGCACGCGCTGGGGGTGCGCACGCTGATGCTGACCGGCGACAACACGCCCACCGCGCAAGCCATCGCGCAGCAGGTGGGCATAGACGAAGCGCGGGGAGATCAGTTGCCGGAAGACAAGCTGACCGCCATCGAAAGCAAGCTGGCGGCCAACGAGGCAAGCGCCGGCAAGGTGGGCATGGTGGGCGACGGCATCAACGATGCCCCCGCACTTGCCCGCGCCGACATCGGTTTTGCGATGGGCGCGGCCGGCACGGGAACGGCAATTGAAACGGCGGACGTCGCCCTGATGGACGATGACCTGCGCAAGATCGGAACATTTTTGCGCCTGTCACGCGCCACCCACCGCGTGCTGATCCAGAACATCGTGCTGGCGCTGGGTATCAAGGTGGTGTTCCTGGCGCTGGCCATGACGGGCAACGCCACGCTGTGGATGGCCGTGTTCGCCGATGTGGGCGCCAGCCTGCTGGTGGTGGCCAACGGCCTGCGTCTGCTGCGCGCGGCGCAGTGATGCGGGCGCGGCAGTGATGTAGTGACGCAGTGATGCTGTGATGCAGTGATGCAGTGATGCAGTGATGCAGTGATGCAGTGATGCAGTGATGCAGTGATGCAGTGACGCAGTGATGCAGTGACGCAGTGATGCAGTGACGCGTTGGCGGGACGGGCTTGCTTAGCCCGTCTGCTCTTCCTGCGGCCAGTCGCGCAACACCGGTGCATCGGGTGCACCGGGGCCGACGTCGCGCAGGTGTTCGTGTTGCAGCAGCGCCATGCGGTAGGCGTCGCGATAGGCGCCGTTGGAAAAGAACTCTTCCTTCATCAGCCCTTCGATCTGGAAGCCGCAGCGTTCGTAGACGTGCACGGCGGCGGTATTGTCCTTGTCGACCACCAGATAAACCTTGTGCATGTTCAGCACGCGAAACGCATAGCCCACGGCGATGCGAGTGGCCGCCTTGGCGTAACCCCGGCCCTGGTAGCTGGGCGCAATGATGATCTGGAATTCGGCACGGCGGTGGATGTAGTCGATTTCAACCAGTTCGACCAGACCGGCGGGCTGCCCGGTATCGTGCTCGATGATGAAGCGCCGTTCGTTTTGATCGTGCAGGTGGCGGTCATAGAGTGCGACCAGTTCGTCATAGGCCTCGTAGGGCTCTTCGAACCAGTACCGCATGATGACGTCGTTGTTGTTGATCTTGTGCACAAAGTGCAGATCGCCGCGCTCTAGGGGGCGAATTTTGATATCGGATATGACCGACATAAGAACCTCCGAAAGTGTCCCCATTGTATTCCGATTCGCCTCGAAACGACCGTCTTATGGGAATTTCAGAAATTTCTTGAACGTTCATGCGGCTTTCCAGCCATTTTTGCCTGGAAAGCATTGTCGTTACTGCCTTTGAATATCAAGACTTTCTAAAAACACCTTGCACGCCGGTCTGGCCCGGCGGCCAAGCCCCGCAGGCGGCGCAGCCCGGTTTTGCGCTATTGCCAAACCCTGGTACGTCTCCAATAATCGTCCCGTCGGCAACGGCTACGCCGCAAGACCACGACACACATTCAAAAATCCAAGAGGAAAAAACATGCACATCCTGGTGGCTGGATTCCAGCACGAGACCAATACCTTTGCGCCCTCCAAGGCCGGGTATGACAACTTTGTCCGCGGCGAAGGCTTTCCCGCGATGGTGCGCGGCCAGGACATGCTGGCGCTGCGTTCGGTCAACATTCCCGCCGGCGGCTTCATCAACGCCATCCAGGCGGCCGGGCACACCGTGCATCCGGTGATCTGGGCCGGCGCCAGCCCATCCGCGCACGTGACGCGTGACGCCTTCGAACGCATCGCCGGCGAAATCCTGGACGCCGCGCGCGCCCGCCCCTACGACGCCGTCTACCTGGACTTGCACGGCGCGATGGTGACCGAACACCTGGACGACGGCGAAGGCGAACTGCTGGCGCGCCTGCGCCAGATTGTCGGCCCCGCCGTGCCCGTGGTCGCCAGCCTGGACCTGCACGCCAACGTTACCGCGCAGATGCTGCAACAGGCCGATGCGCTGGTCGCCTTTCGCACCTATCCGCACGTGGACATGGCCGACACGGGCGAACACGCGGCCCGCCTCTTGCTGGCGCGCATTGCGGCGGGCGACCACTGGACGATGCACGTGCGCCGCCTGCCCTTCCTGATCCCGATCAACGGCATGTGCACCATGCTGCAACCGTCCAAAGGCGTGTACGACGCGCTGGCGCACCTGGAGCAAACGGCGGGCGTCACATCGATATCGTTCGCGCCGGGTTTTCCGGCAGCGGACTTTCCGGAATGCGGCCCCGTGGTGTGGGCGTACGGCACCGACGCGGCGGCCGTGGAACACGTCACTGAAACGCTATACCGGCAGGTGCTTGAGCTGGAACCGCAATGGTCGCCTGACTTCCTGGAACCGGCCGATGCCGTGCGGCGCGCCCAGGCGCTGGCCGCGGGCGCGTCTCGCCCCATCGTGATCGCGGATACGCAGGACAACCCCGGCGCGGGCGGCGACGCCAATACCACCGGCATGCTGCGCGCGCTGGTCGAGGCGGACGCGCAGAATGCCGCGCTGGGCCTGCTGTACGACCCGGACGCCGTGCGCGCCGCCACCGCCGCCGGCATCGGCCAGACCGTCACGTTAAGCCTGGGCGGGCAGTCCGGCGTTGCGGGCGATTCCCCGTTTACGGGGGACTTCGTCGTGGAAACGCTGTCGCCCGGCAAGCTTCGTTTTGATGGCCCGATGATGCACGGCATGGACGTGGACCTGGGCGCCGTGGCGGGCTTGCGTATCGGCGGCGTGCGCGTGGTGGTCAGCGCCAGCAAGGCGCAGATGCTGGACCGCAACCTGTTCCGCGTGGGCGGTGTGCAGCCTGAGGAAATGGGGATATTGGTCGTGAAAAGCTCGGTGCACTTTCGCGCCGACTTCCAGCCGATTGCGCACGACGTGCTGGTGGCCAAGGCGCCCGGCCCGATGCAGGCCGACCCGGCGGACCTGCCTTGGACGCGCTTGCAACCGGGTATGCGCGTACGCCCCGAGGGACGGCCCTTCGGGCAATGAAGCTGGGAGATAAACCGTCCGGGGTACGCGCCCCGGACGCGTTATTTCAGCTTGGCCCCCGGGCTGACAAAGTCTTCCAGTGTCAGCCCCTTTTCCTTCAGGATGGCTTCCAGCAGCGGTTGCAGCTTGCCCAGGCTTTCCTGCACCGTTTCGCGCACGGTATCGACCATGACCTGCGTGCTGCGCTCGATTTCAATGTTGACGAAGTCGCCCACCTGCTTGTCTTCGAACACTGTCATGCGCCGCGTTTCGGGAATCAGCCACACTTCAAACCAGCCTTCGGCGCGGTTCACTTCCGACACGGTCAGGCTGGCGCCGTTGATGGCGATATAGCCCTTGGCGAACACGTATTTGCGGAAAGCTTCGGGAATGCTGAAACGCATCAGGCGATTGGTGTCGGACGACTTCACCATGATGACTTCAGACGTGAAATCGACGTGCCCCGACAGCGGATGCCCGCCGATCTCGGCCCCGTCCTTGGCAGCGCGCTCGACGTTGGCGCGGTCGCCTTCGGCGTAGCTGCCCAGCGTGGTGATGGCCAGGCTTTGCAGCATCACGTCGAACGAGGCCTGGTTGTCGGACAGCAGTTCAGTGACGGTCAGGCAGACGCCGTCCGTCGATACGCTGGCGCCGATGGCCAGGTCTACACAGAAACCAGGGGGGAAATCCAGCGTGAAGGTGCGCAGGCCTTCGCGGTCCGCGATCTTTGCGATCGTCGCGGTGCCTTGAACAATACCGGTGAACATACAGATCCTGAATACGGGGCGGCGGGCCCCAGAAGCAAAACATCAACGTTAACCGATATTTTGCTCCGGACCGCCGCGCCGCATGCGGGTACCTGGCGTCACCCGCCAGCCATCAATGACGGATGGCGATGGTCTTGAGCGTGGTGAAGCCGTACAGCGCTTCAAAGCCCTTTTCGCGGCCATAGCCCGACTGGCGCGAGCCGCCAAACGGCAGTTCCACGCCGCCGCCGGCGCCATAGTTATTGATGAAGACCTGGCCGGCGCGCAGTTGGCGGGCCAGACGCATCTGGCGGGCCCCGTCGCGCGTCCACACGCCCGCCACCAGGCCGTACAGCGTGCCATTGGCGATTTCCAGCGCTTCCTGCTCGGTGTCGAACACCATGGCGGCCAGCACCGGGCCAAACACTTCTTCCTGCGCCAGGCGGCTGTTGGGCGGCACGTCGCGGAACAGCACGGGCGGCTGGTAGTAGCCCGACTCGGGCGCACCGTCCTGAAGCTGGCCGCGCGCGGCAACCTTCAAGCCTTCCGCTTGCGCTTCGGCCAGGAAACCGCGCACGCGATCGTGCTGGCGGCCGCTGATCAGCGGACCCACGTCCAGGTCCTTTGCGGCCGGGCCGGTAACGGTTGCGGCGAAGGCGTCCGACAGGCGCTTGAGCACCGTTTCGTACACGCCACGCTGAATCAATACGCGGCTGCCCGCCGAGCACGTCTGGCCGGCGTTCTGGATGATGGCGGCCAGCAGCACCGGCATGGCGGCGTCCAGGTCGGCGTCATCGAACACGATCTGAGGCGACTTGCCGCCCAGTTCCAGGGTCACCGGCACGTGGTTGTCGGCGGCGGCATGGGCCACCATCTTGCCGGTCTGCGGCGACCCCGTGAACGAGATATGGTCGATGCCGGGATGCGCCGACAGCGCCGCGCCCGCTTCATGGCCGTAGCCGGTGACGATGTTCAGCGCGCCCGCGGGCAGGCCGACTTCAGCGGCAATCTCGGCCAGCTTCAGCAGCGACAGGCACGCGTCCTCGGCGGGCTTGACCACGCAGGCGTTGCCGGCGGCCAGCGCCGCGCCAACGCTGCGGCCAAAGATCTGTAGCGGGTAGTTCCAGGGCACGATGTGGCCCGTCACGCCATGCGCTTCGCGCACGGTCAGCACGGTGAAGCCCGGGGTGTAGGGAATGGTCTCGCCATGCAGCTTGTCGACGGCGCCGGCATAGAACTCGAAATAACGCGCCACGGCGGCGGCGTCGGCGCGCGCCTGCTTGATGGGCTTGCCGGTATCGGCGGATTCCAGTTGAGCCAGCTCTTCCTGGCGGTCCAGCAGGGCAAACGCAATCTTCATCAGCAGGCGGCTGCGCACGGCGGGCGCCATCTGGCCCCACTCGCCTTCAAACGCCTGGCGCGCGGCCTGCACGGCGCGGTCTACGTCCGCCTCGCCGGATCGGGCAATCGCCTCGAAGGGCTTGCCATCGGACGGGTTCACGACGGCAATGGTTTCACCGGTGGCAGAGGCCACCCATTGATTGGCGATAAAGTTCTTCTGAGTCACGGTGTGCGGAGTAAAGTAGCGGCCGAACGGCCAGTTGCGGAAAAGGCGCCGACGCGCGCGCAACGTTCCCGGCACGATAAAAAGTGCAAGGTAGCGGTAGGTGTGCGGCAGCCCATATTGGCGGTGGTCGTGTTGTCTCGGATGCGGCCAGGCGGGCATTCCGGGTTTGCCGGTTCTTGCCGATGGCCGGGCGCAACGGGAAAGCCCGTGTCGCCGTCCGCGCGTCAGCGGCGCGGGCGATGTCGTTTGTGGCAAATTACGGGAGGCCGGCATAACTTGTCAATTGAATTGACAGCTTTCTATCCAAGGCTCGGAATTTTTGACTAAGGATGCGGGTAATCCCTTATCTATCAGACGGTTACTGATCTGTGCCTACCCTGGAATTTTTCCCGGATACCGCGATGTTGTCATGGCGACTGACAAACTTCCGCTTTCTTCACGCTATTCACTTTCAGGAACGCGCCAATGAGCAACGAGCGTGACCCGCAGCTGGACGCACTACTGGAATCCGCTTCCCGTCCCCGCCCCGAATTGGACGTGCTGGCGGACGTGGCCTCTGGCCTGGGCTATGTCCGCGCCGAGCGCTTTGCCGAACGCGTCTACGAAAGCCTGTTCTACGCCATCGCCACCGGCAAGATCGCGCCGGGCAACAAGCTGCCCACTGAATTGGAATTGGCCGCGCTGTTCGAGGTGTCGCGCCCGGTGGTCCGACAAGCGCTGGACCGCCTGCGCGAAGACCGGTTGGTGGACTCCATCCGAGGCTCCGGCACCTACGTGCGCGCCAAGCCCGACCTGATGGGCGGCATGCCCGCCGTTGACCCGGCGCGCCGCGTCGGCCACATCCTGGAAGGCCTGGAACTACGCATGGTGATCGAGCCCGAATGCGCATACCTGGCCGCCCTGCGCCGCAGCAGCGACGACTTGCACGACATGGACCGCATGCTGACGGGCTACGAAGAAGCCGACGCCTCCGGCGCCATCGCGCATCACTACGACTACGGCTTTCACCAAGCCATCGCCGCCGCCACCAGCAACCAGCGCTTCGTGCAAGTGCTCAAGTCACTGGAATACGACGTCAGCCACGCCGTCAACGTCATGCGCCACCTGGTCCACAGCGAACCCTGGAAACGCACCCGCGCCGCCATCGACGAACACCGCCACCTGTACCGCTTGATCCAGGCCCAAGACGCCGACGGCGCCCGCAACGTCATGCGCTCCCATATCGAAAAGGCCAAGAGCCGGATGCTCAATAGCGGGTCTGAGCATTGATACGAGCGCAGGCGAGCCAGCCACCGCGAGTCGCGCCTGCATCCGAAGCTTCGCCGTCGCCACGGTATCATCTGCCCCTATTCCTGGCGCCCGCCGACGCCCCTACCGGAGAACTGGCCAGACAAGTTGCTGAGCCGGCCTCGGCAGGGCGACCTCGCCAAGACTCGCATGAATAAATAAAGGCCCTACCAGACACATGAAATTAGCTACCTGGAACGTGAACTCCCTGAATGTACGCCTGCAGCAAGTGCTGGATTGGCTGGCTGCCAATCCCGTCGATGTGCTGTGCATCCAGGAACTGAAGCTGACCGACGACAAGTTTCCGGAGGCGGCGTTCAAGGAAGCCGGTTACCACGCAGTTTGGGCGGGGCAGAAAACGTATAACGGCGTGGCGATTGTGTCGCGCGTGCCGGGTACGTCGATGGTGCGCAATATTCCCGGCTACGAAGATCCGCAGCAACGCGTGCTGGCGCTGACGTTTCCCAGCCCCGAAGGCGACGTGCGCGTTGTTTGTGCGTACTGCCCCAATGGTCAGGCGGTGGATTCGGACAAGTATTTGTACAAGCTGGCCTGGTTTGACGCCATGCGCAACTGGCTGGCCGAGGAAATCAAGCAGTATCCGCGCTTGGCGGTACTGGGTGACTACAACGTCGCCCCCGCCGATGAAGACGTGCACAACCCCGAGAAATGGGAAGGCCAGGTGCTGGTGTCTGAACCGGAACGCGCGGCTTTGCGCAGCCTGATGGAGCTGGGCCTGACCGATTCGTTCCGCCTGTTCGAGCAGCCCGAAAAGTCGTTTTCGTGGTGGGATTACCGGCAATTCGCCTTCCGTCGCAATGCCGGCCTGCGGATCGACCACGTGTTGTTGTCGGCCCCGCTGGTCAAGCGCTGCGTGGCCTGCGTCATCGACAAAGAGCCGCGCCGCAACGAGCAGCCGTCGGACCACGCGCCGGTGGTGGCCACCCTGGAATTCGTCTGAAAATAATTGCGCCGCGCCGTATTGCGCGGCGCTTTATTGTTCAGGTATAGTTTTGCTCTTGCTTCATTGGGGCGGTAGCTCAGCTGGGAGAGCGTCGCGTTCGCAATGCGAAGGTCGGGAGTTCGATCCTCCTCCGCTCCACCAATATTCCAGACAAGAAAGCCTTGGACACCGCAACGTGTTCCAAGGCTTTTTTGTTTTGGCTGGCGGCGCGGGATCGGGCCGGAATTCAGGCCGGAATTCCGGCCATATTTCAAGCCACCATCAGGCCGGGTCCTTGTCCAAACGGCGCACCGCCGCGCTCAGTGTCGACAGATCAAACTCCTTGACGCCGCGACGCATCCCGCGCATCAACACGGTGACCAGCACCGGGACAAAGGCGGCCAGCAGGAACGATTCGAGCAGAAACGTAGGCTTGTCGCCCGGCGCCGGAAAGAAGAAAAGCCCGGCCGCCAGCCCCGCGACCGTCGCGGTCGTTGCGGTGGCGCCATCGTGCTTGCGGCTGAACAGGCCATAGAACACCGGAAACGCGGCGGCCGAGCACAGCAGGTCGGCCAGCAGGAACAGATACAGCACGCTATAGCCCTGCGAGGCCACGATCATCACCGGAATCGCCAGCAGCAACACCGCCCAGCGCGCCAGACGCTTCATGTCCATGCCGGTGGCGCGCGGCATCAGGCGGCGCATATCCACCGCCACGATGCTGGACACGGCGCTGATGGCGGTGTCGGCCGTGCTCATGACCAACGACAGGCCCAACGGGATCAGCGCGATCACGAACCAGGCGGGCGCGTGCGGCATGATGACGCTGAACAGCGCGATGGAACTATCGCCCTGCGGCGCCAGCCCGACAAACGCCAGGCCGAACAAACCCATCAGGAAGATGAACGGCGCGGCCAGGATACCCCCCAGCAAAAAGCCATTGCGCATTGACCGCGTGTCTTTGGCGGCATAGATGCGCTGCCAATTGCCCTGGTGGAAGATGCCGGTCAGCAAAATCGCCACGAAGAAGGTCAGGCCGGCTTTGACGCCCACGGGATCGGTCAGATCCAGCAGCTGTGGCGCCTTGGCGCGTAAAGCCTCGATCGTCGGCAACGCCCCGCCCGCCGCCTGCCAGCCCACCACGCAAAGAATCACCAGCAGCGGCACGATGACCATCATCTGCACCTGATCGGTGAAGATCGATGATCGCAAGCCGCCATACGTGGTGTAGAGCAGCGTCGTGCCCATCACGATGGCGGCGGTGGCCCACAGCGGCACCGGCGCCAGCATGGTGACCAGCTTGGCAATGGCCGTGACCTCGGCCGACAGCGCGATGAACAGGTAGAACAGCATGATGAACAGCGCCAGCCCGTACATGGGCCGTCCGTACCGTGCCATCAGGAATTCCGTCAGCGTGTGACCGTGCGGGATCAGTTCCCGCATGCGCCGCCCCAACGGGATCATGACCAGGCGCGGCGACATGGACCCCAGCGCGTAGCCGATAACCGCCGCCAAGCCGCCCCAGGTGGCGGCCTGCGCCGGCGAAAACAGAATCCAGGCGCCCAGCGTGGACGCCATCAGCGTCAGGATGGTGCCAAAAGCGCCCTGGCTGTTGCGCGCCACGATGTAGTCTTCCAGCGTGCCGCGCTTGCGTCGCGTATACAGCACGCTGGCGGCGGCAAAGCCACCCGAAAAGAGCAGCAGCCACATCAAGGCGGTGGTTTGGGTCAGCATGGAAAGCGGTCCTCCCTGGCCCGGCAAACGGCCGGACGCGCGTTGCGGCCCCGTCCGCAAGGCGGGCCGCTGATGGATCAAAGCACTAGGGAGGGCGCGCGAATGGCGCGATGTCCTTCCCTTCGCCGGCATTACCCGGATCAGGTTCAAAGGGTTACCGCGACAACGCGGAATCTCAGCCAAACAGGCTCCCCCAGGAATTGCCGCAAGATTAGGGTCGCGGCAAGCCAATGTCAACGCATCGATTTATGCTAAGTTCGCCCGCTTGCGGCACCTGATTGCACGCGTGCCGGTGAACCGACGAGCCCACCATGCCCATTGCCCACCCCGCCCCCGCCTTGAATGAACAACTGGTAATCGTGACGGGAGGCGCCCGCGGATTGGGTGCGCACATCACGCGGGCCTTTTTGCGGGAAGGCGCAAAGGTGGTGATCAATTACCTGAACAGCGCCCAGGCCGCGCAGGCGCTGGCCGCCACCGCGCCGCAACGGACGCTGGCGGTTCAGGCCGACGTGCGCGACGCAACCGCCGTCGCCGCCATGATCGCCCAGGCGCAAAGCCACTTCGGCATGCCCGTCACCACGGTGGTCAACAACGCCCTGCCCGCCTTTGCCTTCAACGGCGACGCGCGCCCCCATGCCGACACGCTGACCTGGGACCACTTGAATCAGCAGATCGAAGGCAGCGTGCGCGGCGCGCTGAACACGACGCAAGCCGCCCTGCCCGGCATGCGCCAGGCTGGGGTGGGCCGCATCATCAACATCGGCACCAACCTGGTCCAGAACCCGGTGGTGCCGTATCACGACTACACCGCCGCCAAGGCCGCGCTGCTGTCGTTCACTCGCACGCTGTCGCAGGACCTGGGGCCCGACGGCATCACGGTCAACATGGTGTCCGGCGGCCTCTTGCGCACCACTGACGCGTCGGCCGCCACGCCAGAAGCCGTGTTCGACCTGATCGCCGCCAGCACGCCGCTGCGCGCCGTCACCACGCCGGAACAGTTCGCCGATGCCGTGCTGTTCTTTGCCAGCCCCTGGTCGCGCAGCGTCACCGGCCAGAACCTGGTCGTGGACGGCGGCCTCGTGAAGAACTGATCGCCATGTTGCACCTGAACCTGTTCATCTTCGGCTGCGGCCACCACCGCGCCGCCTGGCGGCATCCGGACTCGGCTGCTGAACGCCTGGGCGATATCCGCTATTACGAATCGCTGGCGCGCACGGCGGAACGCGGCAAGCTGGACGCCATTTTTTTCGCCGACGGCCAGTCCACCGACAACATCGGCGACGGCCCGCGCTGGTACCTGGAGCCGCTGACGACCATGGCCGCCATCGCGCGCGCCACCACGCACATCGGCTTGATCAGCACCGTGTCCAGCACCTTTTTCACGCCGTTCCACGCGGCGCGCATGGTGGCGTCGCTGGACCACATATCGGGCGGACGCATGGGCTGGAACGTCGTCACGTCGATGTTCGACGCCGAAGCCCGCAACCACGGCTTTGAAGCCATGCCGGGGCACGACTGGCGCTACGCGCGCGCCGAAGAATTCGTGGACGTAGCGTTGCGCTTGTTTGATTCATGGAAGGACGATGCCCTGGCCATCGACCGCAACGGCGTCTATGGCGTGCCCGAGCGCGTGCGCCCGATCCACCATCACGGCGACCACTTCCTGGTGGACGGCCCGCTGACCGTGCCACGCCCGCCCCAGGGCCACCCCGTTCTGTTCCAGGCCGGCGCATCCGACCAAGGCCGCGACCTGGCCGCCCGGCGAGCCGAGGCGATCTACGCCGTGGCCTATGACCTGCCGGCCGCGCAATCGTATTACCGCGACATCAAGCAACGCGTACGCGACGCAGGGCGCACCGCCTTCGTGCCCATCATGCCGGGGCTGGTTACGTACGTGGGGTCAACCGAAGCCGAAGCCCGCGCCAAACAGCGCGAGCTGGACGTGTTGCTGCCCAGCGACGCATCGCTACGGCAGTTGGGCACCTTCGTGCTGCAAGATTGCAGCACCTGGGAGCTGGACGCTCCCGTGCCGGCGCTGGTGCCGCTGCATGAATTCAAGGGCCCCAAGGGCCGCTACGCCACCATTTTGCGCATCATTGAAACCGAGCAACCCACCGTGCGACAACTGCTGGGCCGCCTGGCGGCGGGTGGCGGCCACTGCACGATGGTGGGCACGCCCGAGCAAATCGCAGACCGGATGGAACACTGGTTCCGTAACGAAGGCGCCGACGGCTTCAACCTGATGCCGCCGTCGCTGCCGGGCGGCATCGATGACTTCGTGGACCAGGTGGTGCCGGTGTTGCAGCGGCGCGGCTTGTTTCGTACGGAATACGAACACACTACGCTGCGGGGGCATCTGGGGCTGGAGCGGCCGGCGGGATAGACCATGCGTTACCGCGCCGCCAGATATTCCTTCAACGTTCCCACCAACGCCGCCGCCGCTGGCGACAAACTGCGGTTGCGTGACGTGACCAGGCCAATCGACCTTTCCGCCACCGGCCCGATCAGCGGGCGTTGCACGATCGCTGTCTGCGATACCGCGCCGGCGGCGATCTCGGGCAGGGCCGCCACGCCGAAACCGCATTCCACCATCGCCACGATGGTCGTCAGGTGTTCGGCTTCGAACGCGGGCGTGAAGCGGATGCGGTTTTGCAGGAAGGCCCATTCCGTGTATTGCCGCACGCTGCTGGGCTGCACCATCGATACGTGCGCGGCGGTGGCGGTGTCGGCCCAGCGCAGCGGGCCACTTGATCTTGCCAAGGCGTGCGACTCGGGAATCAGCAGCAAAAAGCTGTCGGACATCAGCGGCACGTAGTGCAGGTCGGCGTGCTGGGGGTCCGCGGCGGTCAGCGCGAAGTCCACCTCGCCTGCGCGCACAAGGTCGAACGCGGGGCCTGACAAGGTGTCGCGCACCTTCAGGGCGACGTGGGGGTGTTCCTGTCGATACGCCATCAGCACGCGCGGCAGCAGGCGCGCGGCCAGCGACGGCAAGGCGGCGACCGACACCTGGCCCTGCTCGGCGCTGGTGACGCCGCTGACGGCGGCAATGGCGTCGCGGAACGCAACCTGCAAGGTGGCGGCCTGCTGCATGAAGACCTCGCCCGCCGCCGTCAGCCGCACCGTGCGCGTCGTGCGGTCGAACAGCCTTACGCCCAGCGCTTCTTCAATGCGTTGTATCTGCGTGGACAGCGCCGACTGCGACAGATGCAGTTGCGCCGCCGCCTGCCGGAAGTTCAGCGTGCGGCCCAGCACTAGCGTGGTATCGATGTCGCGCATCGAAAGATTGATCTGCATGTCCCAAAACCTCGGTTTGTATTGATCTGATTTATCGATCATTCTATCCAAAAAATCTGATTCATCTATCAAACCGGCTTCTCTACACTCGCCCCCAACGACGATGCAATAACAGGAGCAAACCATGCAGACGGACGCAACTGCGCTGCCCAACCCGGGCGCGGCGCATGCAGTGGTGGTGGGTGGCGGCACGATGGGCGCGGACGTGGCGGTGGTGCTGACGCGCGCCGCCTGCCGCACCACCGTGATCGAATCGAACGCCGAACGCGCGGCGGGCCTGCCCGCGCGCGTGGCCGAAAACCTGAAGACGATCGGGCGCGAGGCCAACGCCCCGCTGCTGGCCACGGCTGCCAGCCTGGATGACGTGGACTGGTCCACCGTGGACCTGGTGATCGAGTGCATACCCGAACGGCTGGACATCAAGCAGGCGCTGTTTGCCGACCTGGCGCGGCGCGCGCGCCCGGACGCCATCCTGGCCAGCAACAGCTCCAGCTTTCCGATCAGCGCCATCAGCCAAGGCCTGGACACGCGTGGCCGCATGTTGGGCCTGCATTTCTTCATGCCCGCGCACCTGGTGCCGCTGGTGGAAGTGGTGCTGGGCGAGGCCAGCGATAACGCCTGCGCCGATTCGTTGATTGGGTTCATGCGCCGTTGCGGCAGCGTGCCGGTCAAGGTCAAGCAAGACCTGCCCGGCTTTCTGGCCAACCGCTTGCAGCACGCGCTGTCGCGCGAGGCGTTTGACCTGATCGACCGCGGCATCGCGTCGCCGGAAGATGTGGACGCCGCCGTGCGCTTCGGTTTCGGCTTTCGCTTCCTGGCGGCCGGCCCCGTCATGCAGCGCGACCACGCCGGCATCGACGTACACGCAGCCGCCGGCGCCACGATGTACCCCACGTTCTGCAACGCCGACCACCCCGCGCGCTGCCTGACCGAACGCGCCGCCGATGGCCGCCACGGCATGAAGGCGGGCGAAGGCTTCTACGCCTGGACGCCCGAAACCATTGCCGCCGAGCGTGCCCGCTACGACCGTTTGCTGCGCGCCGGCCTAGACCTCATCAACCCGGAACTGCCGGAGATCCAGCCTTGAACGCCCCTGCCTTGCCGCGCGCCGCGCTGGCCGAATCCCCCGTCATCATCACCGTGGCGCCCAACGGCGCCTACAAGAAAGCCGCCGACCATCCGGCCGTGCCGCTGACCGCCGACGACTTGGCGCGCGAAGCACGCGCCTGCCTGGATGCCGGCGCCGGCATGATGCACATGCACGTGCGCAAGCCGGACGGCAGCCATCTGCTGGACGCCACCGCCTATCGCGACGCCCTGGCCGCCGTGGAACGCGCGGTGGGCCGCGAGTTGCTAGTGCAGGTCACCAGCGAAGCCGCCGGCGTGTACAAGGCGGCCGAGCAGATTGCGTTGGTGCGCGAACTGCAACCCGAAGCCGTATCGATCGGGCTGCGCGAAATCGCCGTGCCGGACATTCCCGAAGCCGAGCTTGCGGCGTTTCTGGCGTGGCTGGCCGAGCGCCGCATCATGACGCAGATCATCCTGTACGACGAAGGCGACGTGCGGCGCTGGTTGTCGTTGCGCGCGCGCGGGCTGGTGCCGCCCGGCGCGTGGTCGGTGCTGTTTGTGCTGGGCCGCTACAGCGCCGGGCAGACCTCGTCGGCGTATGACCTGCTGCCATTTCTGGGCACGTACGATCAGTCCTTGCCCTGGGCGGTGTGCGCGTTTGGCCCCGAGGAAAACGCCTGCGTCACGACGGCGGCGGCGTTTGGCGGCCACATGCGCGTGGGCTTTGAAAATAACTTGAAGCTGCGCGACGGCGGCATCGCGCCGGACAACGCCGCGCTGGTGCGTCAGGCAGCGGACGGCGCACGCGCGCTGGGCCGCCCGATCGCCACCGCCGCCGACGCGCGCCGCATCTACGGGGCGATTGGCTGAACCCGTAGACGTATCCCCGCCGCTGCCGGATTGTGGATGGCGGATCGCGTGCCTGATGCCTCGCCGGATCAATCCGGCCAGCGCGTCCGGCACGCTTTTTTTATCGCCCGGCAATCGCGCGTGCGTCGCCGCGCCATTGCCGCGTTCTCGCCTGCCCCCGCCGCGATAGCGCCGCGCCGGGCTTGCTTATTGCAGCGCCGCAAAAGTGTTTCGCCGTCATGCAACATTGACGCAATGTAAAAGCACTGCTAAAAACTTCGACATCCGCACGTTCAATGCAATACCCCGACTTTTCAAGTGAGGTGGTGTGTGCAAAACGAGTCTGATGGCTACACCAAGCCTCAGGAGCTGCGAAGTTTTCTGTTCCTGACGGCTGTCATGGCCCCCGTCCTTACGGTCATCATCGTGGCGGGCTACGGGTTCATCGTCTGGTTCTATCAGCTGATCGCCGGCCCCCCGGGCAGCTGATGCCACGCGACGGAAACCCCTCCATGTCCGCGTTCCCCCCCAATGCGCCGCCCCCGGCGCCGCCCGAGCTGCACATCGCCAGTCTGGTTGTGCATGCCCTGCCCCACCGCTTGCCCGACGTGCGCGCCGCCATCCTGGCGATAGCGGGCTCGGACATCCACGGCGCGTCCGACACCGGCAAGCTGGTCGTCACGCTGGAAGCGCCCACCACCGACGACATGATGGCGCGGATCTCCGAGATCCAGCGCCTGGATGGCGTACTGGCTTCGGCGCTGGTCTACCAGCATGCCGACACGCTGGCCGCGATGAACGAGGAGATTGGCGATGTCCATGGCTCGTAGAGATTTCATCAAGCAATCCGCCGCCGCAGCCGCGGCCACCGTGGCGGGCATTCCCATCGTCGGCATGACGCAAAACATCGTGACCGAATCCGAAGCGGCCAAGCTGAAATGGTCGAAGGCGCCCTGTAGGTTCTGCGGGACCGGCTGCGGCGTGAACGTCGCGGTCAAGGACAACCAGGTCGTGGCCACGCACGGCGATTTCAATGCCGAGGTGAACAAGGGGCTGAATTGCGTCAAGGGCTATTTTCTGTCGAAGATCATGTACGGCAACGACCGGCTGACCACGCCGCTGTTGCGCATGAAAGACGGCAAGTACGCCAAGGACGGCGAGTTTGCCCCCGTGTCCTGGGACCAGGCCTTTGACGTGATGGCCGAACAGTTCAAGCGCGTCCTGAAAGACAAGGGACCGACTGCGGTTGGCATGTTCGGCTCGGGCCAATGGACCATCTGGGAAGGCTACGCGGCACTCAAGCTCATGAAGGCGGGGTTCCGGTCCAACAACCTGGACCCGAACGCGCGCCACTGCATGGCGTCGGCGGCGGTGGGTTTCATGCGCACCTTCGGCGCCGACGAACCCATGGGCTGTTATGACGACATCGAGAACGCCGACGCCTTCGTGCTGTGGGGCTCGAACATGGCCGAGATGCACCCCATCTTGTGGACCCGCGTGACCGACCGCCGGCTGTCCGCGCCCAAGACGCGCGTGGTGGTGCTGTCCACCTTCGAGCATCGCTCGTACGAACTGGCCGACCTGACGCTGACCTTCACGCCGCAGACCGACCTGGCCATCCTGAATTACATCGCCAACTACATCATCCAGACCAAGCGGGTGAACCGCGATTTCGTCGACAAGCACACCGTATTTCACGAAGGCAATACCGACATCGGCTATGGCCTGCGCCCCGACCATCCCTTGCAAAAGGCGGCCAAGAACGCGGACAAGGCGGGGGGATCCAAGCCCATCACCTTCGATGAATTCGCCAAGTTCGTCTCGAAATACGACTTGGAATATACGTCCAAGCTGACCGGCGTCCCGCAAAAGCAATTGCAGGATCTGGCCGAACTGTACGCCGACCCGAAAATCCGCGTGACCTCGTTCTGGACGATGGGCTTCAACCAGCACACGCGCGGCGTCTGGGCCAACAACATGGCCTACAACATCCACCTGTTGACGGGTAAGATCTCGACGCCCGGCAACAGCCCGTTCTCGCTGACGGGCCAGCCGTCGGCCTGTGGCACGGCGCGCGAAGTGGGCACGTTTTCGCATCGGCTGCCGGCCGACCTGGTGGTGACCAACCCCAAGCATCGCGCCCACGCGGAAGAAATCTGGCAGTTGCCGGACGGCACCATCCCCGACAAGGTCGGCGCGCACGCGGTGTTGCAGAACCGCATGCTGAAGGACGGCACCATCAACGCCTACTGGGTGATGGTGAACAACAACATGCAGGCCGCCGCCAACCTGATGAACGAAGGGCTGCCCGGCTACCGCAACCCGGCCAACTTCATCGTGGTGTCGGACGCCTACCCCACGGTCACGACCATTTCGGCCGACCTGATCCTGCCCACCGCCATGTGGGTGGAAAAAGAAGGCGCCTACGGCAACGCCGAACGGCGCACGCAGTTCTGGCATCAACTGGTGAACGCGCCCGGCGATGCGCGTTCCGACCTGTGGCAGCTGATGGAGTTTTCCAAGCGCTTCAAGGTGGAAGAAGTCTGGCCGGCTGACCTGCTGGCCAAGAAGCCGGAGTATCGCGGCAAGACGCTGTTTGACGTGCTGTACGCCAACGGCAAAGTCAACAAATTTCCCAATAGCGAATTGAATGCGGAATATGAAAACCAGGAAGCCCGGGCATTCGGCTTCTATGCGCAAAAGGGCTTGTTCGAGGAATATGCCGAGTTCGGCCGGGGCCATGGCCACGACCTGGCACCCTTCGACACCTACCACGAGGTGCGCGGTTTGCGCTGGCCGGTGGTCAACGGCAAAGAGACGCTGTGGCGCTACCGCGAAGGCAGCGACCCCTACGTGAAGGCGGGCGCGGGCTTTGAGTTCTACGGCCACCCGGACGGCCGCGCCATCATCTATGCCCTGCCTTACGAGCCGCCGCCTGAATCGCCGGACAAGGAATACCCGTTCTGGCTGTCTACCGGCCGCATCCTGGAACACTGGCATTCGGGGTCCATGACGCGGCGCGTGCCCGAGCTGTACCGTGCCTTTCCAAACGCGGTCTGTTTCATGCACCCGGACGACGCGCAGGCCATGGGATTACGGCGGGGCGTGGAAGTCGAAATCGAATCGCGCCGCGGCAAGATGCGCACCCGGCTGGAAACGCGCGGACGCAACAAGCCGCCGCGCGGCCTGGTGTTCGTGCCCTGGTTCGACGCCGGCCAGCTGATCAACAAGGTGACGCTGGACGCCACCGACCCGATCTCGTTCCAGACCGACTTCAAGAAGTGCGCGGTCCGGATCGTCAAGGTTTGACGGCCACGGGGAGACAGCCATGAACCACCGCGCCGCCGCCATCGCCATCGCCCTAGTTGCGGGTGTGCTGTTGACTTGCGCCGCCCGCGCTGCCCCGCCGCTGGAGGTCGAAGACCCCATGCGGGGCCCCACGCCCATTGCAGACGAGACCGACCCGCCCTTGATCAGCCCCATCGAGAACAAGGACATCAAGCGGATGCGGACGTATTCGATGCAGCCGCCCACCATTCCGCACAAGATCGATGGCTATCAGATCGACAAAAACTACAACCGCTGCCTGTCCTGCCATGCTCGCGTGAACACCGAGGAAACCCAGGCGCCGCCGCTTAGCGTCACGCATTACATGGACCGCGACAGCAACGTGCTGGCCGAGGTGTCGCCGCGCCGGTATTTCTGTGTGCAATGCCATGTGCCGCAGGCCGAGGCCAAGCCGCTGGTGTCCAACACCTATGAGGACATCGACGTGATCCTCAAGCGCCTGACCGCCCCCGCCACAGGCAAGAAGTAACGGACAGGACTCCGCCATGGTCAAGCTTCTGACGCGCTACTGGAACATCATTCGCCGCCCCAGCGTGCATTTCAGCCTGGGCTTTCTGACGATAGGCGGTTTCATCGGCGGCATCCTGTTCTGGGGCGCCTTCAACACCGCGATGGAGCTGACCAACACCGAAAAATTCTGCACCGGCTGCCATGAAATGCGCGACAACGTCTACGCGGAATTGAAGGGCACCATCCACTTCACCAACCGCTCCGGCGTGCGCGCGCTGTGTTCCGATTGCCACGTGCCGCACAACTGGACGGACAAGATCGCGCGCAAGATGCAGGCGTCCAAGGAAGTGTGGGGCAAGATCTTCGGCACCATCGACACGCGCGAAAAATTCGTGGACAAGCGGCTGGAACTGGCGCAGCACGAATGGGCACGCTTCAAGGCGAACGATTCGCTGGAATGCCGCAACTGCCACAACTACGAATACATGGACTTCACGCGCCAGAGCGTACGTGCGCAGAATATGCATTCCACGTATCTGGCGGACAAGTCCAAGACCTGTATCGACTGCCACAAGGGCATCGCGCACACGTTGCCGCATATCCCGCCGGCACAAACATCGAACGCAGCGCCGGCGGCCGGCGCAACGAAGGAAATCGCCAAGGCCGGGCCAGCCAAGGTGGAGCCCGCCAATGCGGCCCGCTGACGCGCCCGCGCCCCTGCTGGCCGCCAACGGCCTATGCTGCCCGCGCGGCGGTGTGCCGGGGCAAGGCGTGGGCCCGTTGCACTTTGATGTGCATGCCGGGCAGTTACTGCATCTGCGCGGCGCCAACGGCAGCGGCAAAAGCAGCGTGCTGCGCATGCTGGCCGGTTTGCTGCGGCCCATGGCCGGCTCGTTGCAGGCGCTGGGGCGGGATGTGTTCCGCGACCCGTCGTCGTACCACGCGCGCGTGGCGTATCTGGGCCACGCCAACGCGCTGTGCGGCGACCTGACCGCACTGGAAAATCTGCGCTACTGCCTGCATGTGGCGGGCGTGCCGCAAAGCGATGACGCCATCGCGGCAGGGCTGACGGCCTGGCGCCTGAACGCCTGCCTGCACACACTGGCGGCCCGTTTGTCGCAAGGCCAGGCGCGCCGGGTGGCGCTGGCCGGCGTCATGCTGGGCGGCAAGCCGTTGTGGCTGCTGGACGAGCCCGATGCGGGGCTGGACGCGGCCAGCCTCGAACAACTGTGGACCGAACTGAATGCGCACCTGGACGATGGCGGCGCGGCGGTGGTGGCCTGCCATCGGCAGCCCGCCACCGCTTCCAATCGCTTGCAAACCCTGAACATGGATGACTACGCGGATGCTGGCTACGCTGTCTCAGTTGGTGTTGCGTGACATCCGGCTGGCCTGGCGGCGACCCGCCGACACGCTGGGCGCGACGTTGTTTTTCGTGGTCGCCGGGTCGCTGTTTCCGCTGGCGGTCGGCCCCGACCCGGCGCTGCTGCGCGCCATCGGGCCGGGGGTGCTGTGGGTGTGCGCGCTGCTAGGCATCCTGCTAAGCCTGCATCGCCCGTTTTCGCAAGACCACGACACCGGCGCGCTGGAGCAGCTGCTGGTCTCGCCGCATCCGTTGCCGCTGCTGGTGGGCGTGAAGCTGGCGGCGCACTGGTTCAGCGGCTGCGTGCCGTTGATACTGGCCAGCCCCATCCTGGCATTGCAATTCGACCTGCCGCCGCAAGCCATCGGCGTGCTGGTGTTGTCCCTGCTGCTGGGCACGCCTACGCTGGCGTTGGTGGGCGGCCTGGGCGCGGCGCTGACGCTGGGCCTGCGCGGCGCTGCGCTGTTGCCCCTGCTGGTGTTGCCGCTGTATGTGCCGGTGCTGATATTCGGCGCGGGCGCGGTGTCTGCCACGCATGCCGGGTTGGGCGCGGGGCCGCAGCTATCGCTGCTGGGCGCATGCCTGTGCCTGGCGATTCTGCTTTGCCCCTGGAGCGCGTCCGCCGCGCTGCGCGTGGCGTTGGAATGAGGGACCCCATGCAGAAGCGACCTGTCTTCGATTCCGGTTCCATTGCAAGGGCGGACGCAAGCGCCGGCTATGGCTGGATGCGCTATGCCTCTGCCGCGCTGTTCTACCCGCTTGCCGGTCGGCTGATTCCCTGGCTGGCGTTGGCGGCCGCGCTGTTTGGTGCAGCGGGCTTGGTCGTGGGCCTGGTCGTCGCGCCGCCGGACAGCCAGCAGGGCGAGGTCTACCGCATTCTGTTCATACACGTGGCGGCCGCCTGGATGTCGATGTTCCTGTACCTGGTGATGGCGGCATATGCCACGCTGGGCCTGGTCTACAACACGCGCCTGTCCTTCATGATGATGCGCGCGCTGGCGCCCACCGGCGCGCTGTTCACGTTCCTGACCTTGTGGACCGGCGCGCTCTGGGGCAAGCCCACCTGGGGCGCGTGGTGGGTCTGGGACGCGCGGCTGACCTCCGAGCTGATTCTGCTATTTCTGTACCTGGGCTTCATCGCGCTGCAAGCGGCCACCGACGATGTGCGCCGGGCCGACCGCGGCGGCGCCATCCTGCTGCTGGCCGGCGTGGTCAACGTGCCGATCATCTATTTTTCGGTGCAATGGTGGAGCACCTTGCATCAGGGCGCATCTATCGGCCTGACCACCGCGCCCAGCATGGCGCGCATCATGGTGGCCGCCATGCTGCTGATGGTGGCGGCGTTCTGGCTGTACAGCGCGGCGGTGGCGCTGGCACGCGTGCGTGGCCTGATCGCGCAACGCGAACCGGGCGCCGTGCGCCCCAGCCGACCGGAGGCGCCATGAGCTGGGACGCGTTGTTCTCGCTGCAAGGCCATGGCCCTTACCTGCTGGGCGCCTACGGCGTGACGGCGGCGTTGATGGCGCTGGAGGTATTTTCGCTATGGCGCCGCGCGCGCAAGCGGTCCGGCATGCGCAGGCCGCGCCAGCAGTTCAGCCCGCCCCCATCGCGCGGTTTGTCCGACCCGCCCGCTTCGTCGGGGCGCCCATGAGTCCGTCGAGGCCCCGGTCCATGAGTCCCGCACATGCGCCCGTCCATGAGGCCGTGCATGAGGCCCGTCCATGAGGCCAGTCCATGACCCCGCGTAAGCGCCGCGCATGGGCCATCGCGGGCGGCCTGGCGTTGTTGGCGATGGCCACGGCGCTAGTGTTGAACGCGCTGCAATCGAACCTGGTGTTCTTCTTCAGCCCCAGCCAGGTCGTGGCGAACGAGGCGCCACGCAGCGGCAGCTTTCGCGTGGGGGGTTTAGTCGAACAAGGCTCGGTGCGGCGCGAACCGGACGGCGTCACCTTACGCTTCATCGTGACCGACACCGCGCACACCGTGCCCGTCACCTACCAGGGCCTGCTGCCCGACCTGTTCCGCGAAGGCAAAGGCGTGGTGGTTGCCGGCAAGCTGGATGCCGACGGCGTGTTCCGCGCCACGCAGGTACTGGCCAAGCACGACGAAAACTACATGCCGCCGGAGGCCGCCGACGCGCTCAAGCGCGCGCGCAACGCCCCCAGTGGCGTCGATGGCGCCGATGGCAAGGCCGGCGGCACGCAGGGCAGCGGGCCCAACAACCTTGCCGCTGCCGGCCCCTTGCGCCCGGAGGCCCGATGATTCCCGAGATCGGCCTGTTCAGCCTCATCCTTGCCCTGCTGGTGGCGTTGGCGCAGGCGACGCTGCCACTGATCGGCGCGGCCACCGGCTGGCAGGCAGGGTTGCGCGTGGCACGCCCCGCCGCCGTAGGCCAGTTCTGCCTGACAACGCTGGCCTTCGGCTGCCTGGCGTGGTCGTTCGTCGATAACGATTTTTCGGTGTTGTATGTGGCGGGCAATTCGCATGCCGACCTGCCCGCGGCCTATCGCTTTGCCGCCGTGTGGGGCGGGCACGAGGGCTCGCTCCTGCTGTGGCTGTATCTGTTGTCTGCCTGGACGCTGGCGGTTGCCGTCTTCAGCCACCGCCTGCCCCTGCCCTTTACCGGCCGCGTGCTGGCGGTCATGGGCTGGATCAGCGTGGGCTTTCTGCTGTTCATGCTGTTCCTGTCCAACCCGTTCGAACGGTTGATGCCGCCCGCCATGGCCGGCCGCGACCTGAACCCGCTGCTGCAAGACCCCGGCATGATCGTGCACCCGCCGATGCTGTACATGGGCTACGTGGGTTTTTCCGTGGCCTTCGCCTTTGCCATCGCGGCGCTATTGTCCGGTGAGTTGGACGCGCTGTGGGCGCGCTGGGTGCGGCCATGGACCTTGGCCGCGTGGACGTTCCTGACCGTGGGCATCCTGCTGGGCAGCGCATGGGCCTACTACGTGCTGGGCTGGGGCGGCTGGTGGTTCTGGGACCCCGTCGAAAACGCGTCGTTCATGCCCTGGCTGGCTGGCACTGCGCTGATCCATTCGCTGATCGTCACCGAGCGCCGGGGCGCATTTCGCAGCTGGACGGTGCTGCTGGCCATCTGCACGTTTTCACTCAGCATCCTGGGCACGTTCCTGGTCCGGTCGGGCGTGCTGACATCCGTGCATGCGTTTGCCGTGGACCCGGGACGCGGCCTGTACATCCTGGCCTTCATGACGGTGATCGTCGGCGGCTCGCTGGCGCTGTACGCGTGGCGCGCGCCGTCGGTGGGCCTGGGCGGCGGGTTTTCGTTGCTGTCGCGCGAATCCCTGTTGCTGTCCAACAATGTGGTGCTGACGGTGGCGGCGGGCGCGGTGCTGTTGGGCACGCTGTACCCCGTGGTGCTGGACGTATTGGACTGGGGCAAGATATCCATCGGCCCGCCCTACTTCGAAGCGGTGTTCGTGCCGCTGATGACGCCGGCGATCTTCTTGATGGGCGTGGGCCCGGTCGCGCGCTGGAAACAGGCCGAAGTGCCCGACCTGGCGCGCCGCCTGCGAGCGGCCTTCGCCGTCAGCGTCGCAACCGCCGTGGTTCTGCCGCTGGCCATGCCCGGGCCGGCGCGGCTGGGCTCGCCGCTGGTCATGCTTGGGCTGTGGCTGGCCGCCTGGTCAGTAGCCTCCTGCGGCGCGCACGCGTGGCAACGCTTGAACGACGGCGCCCACGGACAATGGCTGCGCCGCCTGGCTCGGCAGCCGCGATCCTGGTACGGCATGCTGCTGGCGCACGCGGGCATCGGCGTCTTCATCGCGGGCGTCACGTTGGCCAACGGCTATGAAGTCAAACACGAGATCCGCATGGACGTCGGCGCCACCCAGGAAGCGGGCGGCTACGCATTCAAGTTTGCCGGCATCGCGCCCGCCACCGGCCCCAACTACACCGCCCAGCGCGCCGAATTCATCGTCACGCGCGATGGCAAACCCGTGGTGACGCTGTATCCCGAAAAACGCCTGTACACCGTGCAGGACATGGCGCTAAGCCAGGCCGACATCGACACCGGCCCCACGCGCGACCTGTTCGTGGCGCTGGGCGAACCGGTGGACGATGCCGGCGGCAACACGGCCTGGACGGTGCGCATCCAGGTCAAGCCCTTCATGACGTGGATCTGGGCCGGGTGCCTGTTGATGGCGCTGGGCGGCTTGCTGGCGGCGGGCGACAAGCGCTATCGCCGGCAGCAGGAAGCCGTCGCACGCCAGAACCCGCCCGCCGTGGCACCGGCCCGGCGTCAAGCCCGGGAGGGCTATTGATGCGCTACGCGCTGCCGCTGGCTGTCTTCATGGCAATGGCCGTGTTCCTGGCGATGGGGCTGTCGCGAGACCCGCGCGCCGTGCCATCGGCCATGATCGACAAGCCCGCCCCCGCCATCAACCTGCCCGTGCTGCAATCGCCCGGCGAACGGCTGGACGTGCAAGCGCTGCGCGGGCAGGTGTGGCTGCTGAACGTGTGGGCATCCTGGTGCGCGCCGTGCCAGGAAGAAGTGCCCGTGCTGCGCGAGGCCGCCCGGCAATATGCCATTCCGCTGTACGGGCTGAACTACAAAGATCAGCCGGACGACGCCGCCGCCTGGCTGGCACGCAACGGCAACCCGTACGTCGCGTCGGCCAGCGACACGGACGGGCGCGTGGGCATTGAATATGGCGTGTACGGCGTGCCGGAGACCTTCGTGATCGACGGCGCGGGCCGCATCCGCCACAAGCATCTGGGCTTGATCACACCCGACATCTTTCGGTCGCGGATATTGCCGATCATCGAGGCGCTGAAATGAGACGGCGGCATAAACCCGGGATAGCAGGATTGACGGAGCTAAGGCCAACGCTGCCGTCGGAACCGGCGCGAACATCGACGGCCGTCTTGGCGTTCTTGCCGCCGTTCTTGCCGCCGTTCTTGGTGTCGTTCGTGATGCCACTCGTGATGTCACTCGTGATGCCAGTCTTGATGTCGCTCGTGATGTCATTCGCGTTGTCATTCGGCGCATCAGCTGTGCAGGCCGCTTCGCCGCCCGCCCCTGCCGCCCTGCCCGCGCTATCGCCCGCCGACCAGCAACGCGCCGACAAGCTGGCGCACGGGTTGCGCTGCCTGGTCTGCCAGAACCAGAGCCTGGCTGACTCCAACGCGCCGCTGGCGCATGACATGCGCAAGCTGATCCACGCGCAACTGGCCGACGGCCGCAGCGACGCGCAAATCATGCGTTTCTTTGAAGACCGCTATGGCGACTTCGTGCGCTACGACCCGCCCTTCAAACCCATAACGTGGTTGCTGTGGCTGGGGCCGTTCGCCCTGCTGGCGTTGGGCTTCTGGGTGTTGCTGCGCACCCTGAAGCGGCGCGCCGTGGCGCGCGCGCCGCTGACGGCCGACGAGCGCGCACGCGCCGCGAACTTTCTGGACACCGGCCCATGACCACGCTCTGGATCGTCGTCGTGCTGCTGTTGCTGGCGACCTTGCTATGCCTCATCCCACCTCTGCTGCGCCGCGCGCCGTCCACCGCGCCCGCCGCTGACGAAAGCCTGCGCGCTTTCTATCTGGCGCAGCGCGAGCAATTGCAGCGCGACGTGCGCAGCGGCAGCCTGACGCCCCAGGCCAGGCTGCGCGCGGAAGAAGAATTGCAGCGAGAACTGCTGCAAGACCTGGCGGCCAGGCAGCCCCGCGTGGGACCGGCGGGCGGCCAGCGCGCCGCCTTGGCCGCCGCCTGCCTGTTGAGCGTGCTGGTGCCCGTGGCTGCCGTGTTGCTATACGGCAAGCTGGGCAATCCGCGCGCGGTGGCGGACATGACGGCCACGCGCGCAGCGCCCGCGCATGCCAACATGGCGCGCGGCAACGCGGCGAACGGTGTACAGAACGGTGTGGGGATCGACCCGTCGATTGGTTTGCAGAACGGTGCTGCGAGCGACCCGGCAATCGGTGCGGCGCCGAATAATCCGGCAGCCAATGACAACGACAGTGACAGCGCCAACGACATGGCCATGGCCATCAACGCCTTGGCCCGGCGGCTGCGCGCCGCCCCGGACGATGCCGACGGCTGGTACATGCTGGCGCGGTCCTACGAAACGCTGGGGCGCTATACGGACGCCGTGGCCGCGTATCGGCAGGTGTTGCGCCTGGTGCCGGGCCAACCCGTCGTCTTGGCGGACCTGGCCGACGCGTTGTTGTCCGCCAACCAGGGCAAGCCCGACGCCAACGCCATCGCGGCGGTGGCCGAGGCGCTGGCCAATGACCCGGACCAGCCCAAGGCGCTGGCGCTGGCCGGCATGATGGCGTTGCGTCGGGGCGACGCCGCCGAGGCGCTGGGCCATTGGCAGCGGCTGCAAGCGTTGCTGCCGGCGGACTCCGACGCCGCGCGCCAGATCCAGTCGAACATCGCGCAGGCACGCGCCATGGCGGCCGGCGCATCGGTCTTGCCGACGACTGGCGTCAAAGACGGAGCACCGGTCTTGCCGACGACTGGCGTCAAAGACGGAGCACCGGTCATGCCAGGAACTGACGCCAAAGACAACGAACCGAGCATGCCGACCCGTGGCGCCCCAGGCGGCGAACCCGTCATGCCGGCCAGCGGTCTTCAGGCCGGCGCACCGTCGGCCAACAACGCAAGCGTTAATGGCAACGCCACGGCTGCCCCCGCCCGTCTATCCGGCACGGCGCGCATCGCCGACGCCCTTCGCGATCAGGTGCAGCCCGGCGATACCGTCTTCATCCTGGCACGGCCGGTCACGGGCTCGCGCATGCCGCTGGCCATCACGCAGTGGCGCGTCTCTGACCTGCCGCGCGCGTTTGTGCTGGATGACGGCAGCGCCATGTCGCCGGACGCAACGCTGTCCAAGGCCAGCCGCGTCCGCGTCGAGATCCGCATCAGCCGCTCGGGCAAGGCGGCGGCCGAACCCGGCGACCTGTCGGGCGTGCTGCCCGACGTGGACATCCGGGCCAGCGACCTGGAGCTGGTGGCAGACACCGTGGTGCGCTGACGCGCGCCTCAGACCCGCTCGATCCGCGCCGGCAAGCCCTGGCGCACGGCGGCGCCGGAGACCCAGTCGATCCACACGTTGGCGTGCACGCCACGCGTGGCGTCGCCAAAGCCCAGGTCATTCAGGTTGACCCCCGCCGCCAGCGACGCGTCGTGCGCCATGGCCTTGCCGTCGATGACGTGCGCGCGCGCGCCCAGTTCAGTGTGGCCGTATCCGTGTTCGATGCCGACCGCGCCCGGCTGGATGCCATCACGCAACAGCGCCAGCCCGCTCACCGCGCCGCCCGGCGTCACGATGCGCACCGCGTCGCCGTTGCGGATGCCCAGCCGTTCGCCGTCCTGGCGGTTGATCGACACGGGGTTATGCGGATGCACCTGCCGAAGCCGGTTCACCCCGATCGACATCGAACTCATCAGGTTCGACTTGAACGAAGTCAGCAAGAACGGCCAATCCTGCGCGGGATACTCGGCGCGCACGTCGCGGCCATCCGCCAGGCGCGGCGGATACCACGTGGGACAGCCGCTATAACGCTCGCCCGTCATGGCGTGGCGGAACGCGGCAAGGTCCTCGCTCCATACGTGCAGCGGCTTGGCGTACGCCGCGCGCGTCTGCCGGCCCGAACCGCTTTGCACCCAGGCGTCGTCCATCTTGTCGAAACGCCCGCCCCGGCTCATCAGCATCGCCACCTGCCGCCACTCGCCCGGTTTCAGCTTGCGTTGCAGCAGGTCGCGATAGCGTTCCACCCCGGTCAAGGCCATGTCTTCGTCGGTGGCCTCGGGCACGGCGCGTCCGCCCGCGAACGCGATATTGGCCATGCCGCGCAAAAAGAAGTCCTCGGGCGTGTCCAGCGCGTGCTTGCCACCGTCCTTGTCCGTGATGGCGTTGGCGCCAAAGCCCGGCATGCCCAGGCGTTTGGCGCAGGCGATCAGGAACGTTTCCAGGCAGACCGGTTCATTGGTAGCGGTGCGCGCCACCAACGGCTGCACGGCCGGCCAGCGCACGGTGGACGCCTTGGCGACCACGTCGGCCCACGGCGCCGACACGCCCCAGCTTTCATAGGTAACGGTGTCGGGCACGATGTAGTCGGCCAGCGCGTTGGTCTCGTTGATGAACGGGTTGATCGACACCGACAGCGGCAGAATGCGCGGGTCCTTCATCTTGTCGGCCAGCAGGGACTTGAAGCCCGCGATGCCGTAGACCGGGTTGCTCATGTGGTTGAACCACACCTTGGCGCGATACGGGTACCCCGCCAGCGCGGAGGCCAGCATCTCGGAACTTAGCCCGCCGGTGGCCGGATACCACGGCGCCGATGCGGGATAGGCAGGCTGGCCCGCCGCCTTCTTGCGCGAGAATTCGCTGGATTTCTCGTAGGGAAAACGGTTGCGCGACAAGGCCACGCCCTTGGGCGTGGCGCGGTTGGCAAAGCCGGCGATGTTGTAGCGCGGCCCCGGGCCGTAAGGCGGGAACGGGCCGGCGTCCAGCACCAGGCCACCGTCCACGTTCAGGTTGCCCACCAGCGTGTTGAGCATGGCGATGGCGTAGGCGGTGTAGAAGCCTGCGCCGCTCATCGTGCCGCCATGCGCGTCGGCCACGGCGCGCTTGCCGTAGCTGGTGAAGCGCTGCGCCAGCTGGGCGATCTTTTCCGCCGGCACGCCGCACAGGTCGGCGTATTCATCCAGCGATTTGCGATGCGATTCCTCGCGCAGCAGGGTCAGCGACGAACAGACGCGCAGCGCATCGGGCGCGCCCGCCAGGCCCGGTGCAGCGATGCGTTCGTCCACGAACAACGTCGCGGGCGATGCGTCCGTGTGCGGGGCCAGCGTGCCATCATCACGACGCACCACGTACACGTCTTCCCACTTGTCGCCGGCGTCCGCGGGGCGCGGCCAGCCCATGTCCGCGCCACGCAAAAAAGTGCCCAGGCGCGGGTGGCCGGGTTCGGCCACGACCAGATGCGTGGCGTTGGTCCAGGCGGCCTCGCCCGCCGCCTTCATGGCCTGCGGCCCGGGCTGCGCCAGCGCCTTGGCGTCAAAGCGTTCGTTGTCCAGAATCCAGCGGATCAGGCCCATGGCCAACGCCAGGTCGCTGGCGGGATTCACGGGCACCCATTCATTGCCGGAACCGGCCGACAGGCTGGACGAGGCCGGCAATACCGGCGACACGACCACGTAGGTAAAGCTGTCGGCCTGCGGACGCACGCGCGCCTCGGCCAACTGCCGGGCCTGGCGCTGGAACGGATTGCCGGCCTGCGCGGGCGCCGCCCCGATGAAGAGGCCGAAACGCGCGTTGTCCCAATCCGGCTTGCCATGGGGCATGCCCTTCAGGTCGCCCAATGCGGCGCCCGCGCCCACCCGAAAGCTCTGTCCGCAATACGACCCGTGATTACTGAAATTGACGGTGCCGAAAGACTGCGCGGCAAAGCGCTGGATCAGCGGCGTGCGGCCTTCGTTGGACGCATCCGTGAACAGGAATTGGTTGACGCGCGCGCCGTACTCGGGGTTTTCCGGGTCCAGCAGCGTGTCGCGGTCGTAGATGGCGCGCAGCCCGTCAACGTGGCCTTCGCGGAACAGGTCGCCGCCTTCGCACACTTCCTGCACCAGCTGCTCGAACGAAATGCTTTGCCACTTGCCTTCCCCGCGCGCACCCACGCGCTTTAGCGGTTGCAGCACGCGGTACGGGCTGTGCATCTGTTCAAGCATGGCCGAGCCGCGCGCGCAGGACGTGGCGCGCCCTTCCAGCCCGTTGTCGCCGCCCAGCTGCGCGTAGACCTCGCGCACGGGCGCTTCCATGGCCGCCGGCCGCGTCGTGGCCAAGGGGTGGTATGGGTTGCCGGCCACACGCAGAATGCGGTTTTGCGCGGTGTCCACGCGCAGGCGCACGCCGCACTGTGTCCAGCAGCCCAGGCAGCTGGACGGGCTGACTGTCTGGCCCGGCTGGGCGCTTAAGACGCCGGTCAGCGGGTCGATGCGAAATTCGGGCGTCAACGAGTTGCCGCGCACCGCGTGCGCGGTCGGCACGCCGGCCGTGCCCTGGGCCAGGCCCTTGACGGCCCGCGCCACCGTTTCGCCGTAGCCGGCCGCAAAGGCGGCCATGCCACCGGCGACCATGCCGCCGCGCACCATCAGCTTGCGCCGGGCGGCGTCATCCGGCGTATCCACGCCGGGCTTGTCGTCTTCGTGTTGCTTGTTCATTGCTTCGTGTTCCATTGCGGTCAGCCCGCCAAGCCGCGCTTGCGCGCCGGGTAGCTTTCCAGGGCCCAGGTCACCGCCGTGATCAGCGCCACGCACAGCCCCAGCACCCCAACCATGCCCAGCAGCCCATCGCTGCCCCACGGCATGTCATACAGATACAGGCCCGCGCCATACTTGGGCACGCCCTGCACGCTCATGAAGACCACCCAGCGGAAGATCCAGGCGGCGCCCAGCATCATCAGCGCCAACGTGGCCGAGGGCAGCGGTGCGGCAAGCGCTTGGGCCGGCCGTTGCAACAACGCAATCATGCAAAGGCCCGTGATGACCGCGCCCGCCAGGCTGATGCGCCAGATGGGAAAGTCGGCGAACAGCCGCAACGCCGCGTCAAACGACGGGTCGGCGCCCAACAGGCCCAAGCCCGCCCAGGCGCCCGCGCCCACCGCCATCAAAATCACGGCGGACAAGCTCAGCCCGCGCAACGTCTCCACCGGCAAGGCCTTCATGCCGCCGGGCAACCAGCGGCCCACCAGGAACATGGCGCCCAACGCGCCCAGCCAGGCCGTCAACGCGAAGTTCACGGGCAGGAACGCCGTGTGCCACAGGGGCCGCGACCGCAGCACCATGACTTCGGCGCCGGTGTAGACCAGGATGGACGCGGCCGACAGCGCCAGCCCGACCGCCAACACGCGCAGCCAACCGATGCGCCCCCACCACCACGCCGCGCAAAACAGCACCGACAGGCCGACGAATACAGGCAGCAACAAGGCGCCCAGCCACATCCACGACCAGGGCGTCAGGTGCGCATAGAAGTGCCAGAATCGGCCGGGCTGATGCAAGTCGGCCAGCAGAGAAACAGGCGCCGCGATGGCGCTGACCAGCAGCACGGCCACGGCGGCCGGCAACAAACGGCGCAACGGCGACCCCGCCTGGCCGAAAGCGGCGAAGGCGGCGGTCAACGCCGTGGTGGCCGCGATGCCGATTAGAAAGAAATACTGCACGGCCCAAGGCAGCCAGGCGGCGTCGTAAACCGGCGTGAGCAATTCCGAGATCTGCATGAAAGTCCCCTTTGATGGCTCAATGCCCGCCGGCCAGGCGCACGCCGGCCTGGCCGTCGACCTGGTGGACGAACGCATCGGGCAAGCCGATGTAGTAGACGTGGGGGTCGGTCTTCATTTCAGGTTTCAGCACCTTGATGTCGGCCTTGTGCTCCACCAGCAGCTTCGAGATGGCGCTGTCCGGGTCGTTCATGTCGCCGATGACGCGCGCGCCGCCCACGCAGCTTTCCACGCAGGCCGGCAGCAGCCCGGCTTCCAGCCGGTGCTCGCAGAACGTGCACTTGTCGGCGGTTTGCGTGTCGTGGTTGATGAAGCGGGCGTCGTACGGACAGGCCTGCACGCAATAGGCACAGCCCACGCAGCGTTCGTTGTCCACCAAGACGATGCCGTCTTCGCGCTGAAACGTCGCCTGCACCGGGCAGACCGGCACACAGGGCGGGTTGTCGCAGTGGTTGCACAGGCGCGGCAGCATCACCATGGCGCAGGGGCCGCCATCGTCGGGAGTCACTTCGTATTGCAGGACGGTGGTGCGGAACTGGCCGATGGGCGGCAGGTTTTCCAGTGAACAGCTGACCGTGCAGGACTGGCAGCCAATGCACTTGCGCATGTCGACGACCATGCCGTAGCGCTTGCCCGCCATGCCGGGGCGGCGCGGCGGCTGGCCGTTCAGGCCCGTGGCTTCGGCGTGGATGGGGATGACGGTGGCGGCGGCGCCAAGGCCGAGCAGCCCTTTGAGGAAACCGCGTTTACCCCGCAAAGGGGGGTCGGAAGAGACGGGGGATGGGGGCATTGCGGACAACTCCGGACAGGTAACTTCTTGTTGTTATTACCTTATCACCGGAAGTTATATAGACCGTTGATCTGAATCAAATCGGGGACAGAGATCCGTGCACCCTTTCCCCGTTGGCGATGGCCGGGATTACAAAGCCAGCGCGGCGCGCCAGGCTGCCAGCTTCATGTCGAACGAGGCGGCGGCATGGGCCGGGCTGGTCGATGGCAGGTCCACGTAGTCCAGCGCGCGTGCCTGCGGCGGCAACGTCGGCAGCACGTACCGGCGATACAGCGCCCCGGCCTTGGCCCCGTTGAAACACACGCGCGCGACGGCCGGGTGGGCGTCGAAAAAGGCCGCGAAATCATTGGGCACCAGGGTGTCGTGGCGGATGTCGGCATCCAGGCTGCCCGGCCGCTCGCAGGCATCCAGCACGTCCCACAGCGCGACGCCCGCGGCGCGCAGCGCTTGCAGCCGCTGCGGGTATTCCAGCGCCGCATCAAAGCCCAGCACCTGGGCCGCAATGGGCCAGAACGCGTTGCGTGGGTGGCCGTAATAGCGCGCCTGGCGTAACGAAGCCACCCCCGGCATGGACCCCAGCACCAACACCCGCGCATCGGGCGCGGCAACCGGCGCAAAGCCCCGGACATGGTCGGTGGGGCCGTCGGGCGCGAGAGTCTCGTCAGGTTTCATGGCGGCAGGATACGCCAGCTGGCCGAAGCGGCGATACGCCGGCCGGATGAAAGCGGGATAGCGCCGGCTGGCTCAAGGCGGGATACCGCCGGCGGGCGCAATGCCGGGTCAGGACAGCGCCTGCCACAGCATCCAGATCTTGCCGGTCAGCACCCCCACGGCCAGGGCGACGGCGGCCACGGACAGGTGCGCGGCGTGGGAACGGAGGCGGGAAATCAGAGGGCTAGTCATGGATCTGGGCGTCGGGTATTGGATGTCGGATATCGGGTGGCAAGAAGAAAAGCCGGGCCGGGCAACGTCGTGCGTCCGGCGGCAAGGGCTTCACGATAGGGAGACAAGCCCGTCCTAAAAATCGGATTATTCTTAAAAAATGGCGCCTCGTTCTTCTGGCTGATAGCCCTAAGAATGAGCCGCCGTTCTTCAGGATCCGCACAAGACAAGGCCGAGGGTCGTCCGATTCATGGAACAGTCCTTATCAAAATCCGAACTACTGAAAGCCCTGTTCCGCCCTAACCTTTATCCCCATGACGAACGGCTCCAAAGGGGCCGCGCAATAGGATTAGACGCCATGAAAAAGATCCTCGGCCTGCACGCCGCCCCCCGCCCCCACTGGGTCGGCGACGGGTTCCCCGTGCGCTCGATGTTCTCGTACAACGACAAGGGCAAGAATGTCAGCCCCTTCTTGCTGCTGGATTACGCCGGCCCGGCGAAGTTCGAGCCGGCCGACCACCCGCGCGGCGTGGGCCAGCATCCCCATCGCGGTTTTGAAACCGTCACCATCGTCTACAGCGGCGAGGTCGAGCATCGGGACTCCACCGGCAACGGCGGCGTCATCGGCCCGGGCGACGTGCAATGGATGACGGCCGCCTCGGGCATCCTGCATGAGGAATTCCATTCCCCGGCGTTCACGCGCACCGGCGGCGAGCTGGAAATGGTGCAGCTGTGGGTCAACCTGCCGGCCAAGGACAAGGGCGCGGCGGCGGGCTATCAAGGCATCTTGAACGCGGACATTCCGGTGGCGGCATTGCCGGACGAGGCAGGCAGCGTCCGCGTCATCGCGGGCAACTTCGACGGCCACGCCGGCCCGGCCCGCACCTTCACGCCGATGGACGTGTGGGACGTGCGCCTGAAGGCGGGCAAGTCCGCGACCTTCCCGGTTGCCGCGGGCCGCAACAGCATGCTGGTGGTGCTGCGCGGCACGCTGCTCATCAACGGCGAATCCGTGGCGCGCGACGCGCAGCTGGCGTTGTTTTCACAAGACGGCGAAGACATCACCGTTGAAGCCAACAACGACGCGGTGTTCCTCGTCTTGAGCGGCGAGCCCATCGATGAACCCGTGGTGGGCTATGGCCCCTTCGTGATGAACACGCAAGCACAGATCGTCGAAGCCATCCAGGACTTCAACGCCGGGCGCTACGGGCAGATGCATTGATACAGAAGGGGTGCCGCTAAAGCAGCATGGGGTCGCGGCTGGTCACCACGATCAGCCCCACCCCTTCTTTTTTTCCTACGGAAACCAGCTTGTGCGGCATTGATGAATTGAACTGGACGCAATCGCCCACATCCAGGATTTCCTTTCTGTCGCCCACCGTCAGTTCCAGCTTGCCCGCCAGCACGTACAGGATCTCCTCGCCGTCGTGATGGCTCAGAATCCGCTTTTTGGCCCGCCCGCCGTTGAACTGGCCAGGCCGGATGACAAAGGCACGCATCAGCCGGTTGCCGTTGGCACCGGCCACCAGCGACAGGTATTCGCTGGCTTCGTCGGGTCCGGCATCCTTGGCGCGCACGATGGAAAATTCGTCGCGCTGTTCCGACTTGCCGAACAAGCGGTCCACGTTCACGCCCAATGCATGGGCGAGCTTGAACGCGGTTTCGATCGACGGCGTGGAAATTCCCCGCTCGACTTTGGATATGTAGCTACGCGTCAGCCCACAGGACTGTGCCAACTGCTCCAAGGTCAGGCCTGCCTGCACGCGAAGAAGCTTCAGTTTTAGCGCCACGTAGAAATCCTTCAGGATGGGTATCGGCACCGCGCGGTGGGCGGCCGGGTTGATATCCTGGGGATTGTATGCAGATTCGTGCGGCCGATCGCGCCCGCATGCGCTCATGCGTTCAGGCGCTCATTCGTTCCAGGCGAACGGCCGCCGGCTTCCTCAAAGGGCGCTGTGTTGCATCACGCGCCCGCCGGCTCCATAGTGCCGTCTTCGCGGATAACCCCAAGGCGGCAGCCAAACTGAAGCGGCGCCTCAGTCATGGCTTGCAGTGCTTCCGGCGTCAGCCCTTGCCGTACCGCCTCGACGCGCAGGCCATCTGGCTCCACGGCCATGACGCAATAGTTGGTGAATACGCGCTTGACCACGCCCACCGCCGTCAATGGCAAGGTGCAGCGCCTTACCAGGCGGGGCACGTTGTCCTTGGTCACGTGATCCATCATGACCCAGATCTGCTTGGCGCCCACGGCCAGGTCAACGGCGCCGCCGATCGCGGGCGGCGCGCCGTCAACATTCCCGGTATTCCAATTGGCCAGGTCGCCAGATGCGGACACCTGAAAGGCGCCCAGCACCGCCACGTCGATGTGCCCGCCCCGCATCATCGCAAATGCCATGCTGGAGTCAAAGAAGGCTCCGCCGGTCTTGATCGTGACGGGGCTTTTTCCCGCATTGATCAGGTCGAAGTCTTCCTCACCCGGGGCCGGTTTGGGGCCCAGGTTGAGCATGCCGTTCTCGCTATGCAGAATCACACCCAGTTCGTCGGGCAGATGATCGGCAATCAGGGTCGGCGCGCCGATGCCCAGATTCACAAAGGCATTGCGCGGCAGGCTGTGCGCGACCATTCTGGCCATGCTGTCTCGGGTCAAGGGGTTCATGCGCGCTCCGCTAGAAAAACCCTGTCTACAAAGATGCAGGGCGTGATGATGGCTTCGGGGTCCAGGTTGCCGGGAGCCAAAATTTCAGCCACCTCCACCACGACGGTGTCGGCAGCGGTGGCCATGACCGCCTGGTGATTGCGGCCCGTCTTGTTGTAGACCACATTGCCCATGGTGTCGGCGGCGCGGCCTCGCAGCAGCGCAAAATCCGCTTTCAGCGGCAGCTCCAGCAAGTAGGTCTTGCCGCCGACTTCCAGCTGTTGCTTGCCATGCTCGAACAGCGTACCCACGCCGACGGGGCTCAGGAATCCGCCCAGCCCGGCCCCGGCCGCGCGAATCCGCTCAACCAGCGTGCCTTGCGGCACCAACTCCAGTTCAACCGTGCCTGCTCGATACTGCTCAGCAAACGCCGCGGCGCTTCTGGGGTAAGAGCAAATGATCTTGCGAACGATCTTCGCCGCGAACCACGCCGACAGGTCGCCCGCGCCGGAGCCGGCATTGTTTGAAATCACCGTCAGGTCGCGCACGCCAGCGGCCAAGACGGCTTCGATCAGGCGCCGGGGCAGGCCCGCCCCGCCAAAGCCGCCCACCATCACGGTGTGTCCGTCCTGCAATCCAGATAGGGCCGCGCCGGCCCCGTCCACAACGATGTTTCTCACGTCTATTCCCCTTCCGTCGTCACGCAATAATCTTTGGCCAGGTTCTTTCCGACCCGGTCCAGCAACAGCTGGCCAGTGCCGTCCGTGTAGGCGGCAAAGCGCAGTTCCGCCTGATGCATCGACAAGCGCAACGCGGGCGTGGTGCCGATCGCGCCCACGCAGCGCAGGCACTGGTCCACTCCCCAGATGGCGGTATCCACGGCAAACTTCTTGGCCTGGGCCGCCACCGTCACGGCGTCGTTGCCGTCGTTGAGATGGCGGGCCGCCTGCACCATTAGCGCGTTGGCCGCTTCCAGACGCGTGGCGACCTCGGCCAATTCCCAGCGCAAGCCCTGGTGGCCGATCAGCGGCTGGCCGAAGGTGGTTCGGTCGGCGCAATAGGCAACGGTTTCGGCCAGCGCCGAGTACAGCGTTGCGGTGCACATCGCCGCCACATGAACACGCGCGGCGTTGATCGTGGCCATCGACGCCTTGAACGCATCGCCAGGCGCGCCCAGCATGGCCCAGTCGGGCACGGGGTGTTCCCGCAGTTCGATCTCCGCAAGCCGAAACGACGCTCCGCCCACCGTGCTGATTTCCCGGCGCGACCACGTCGGCGCGGGCGCGCCAAGGTCCACGAGGAAGCTTGCGGTCGGCCCCTCGTCCTGCCCAGGCGGCACTGCTTTGGCCATCACCAGCGGCAGGTTCACGATCTGCCCATTGGTCACCCAACGCTTGGTGCCCGACAGCAGCCAACGCTGGCCAGAGCGCTCGGCGCGCATCGACAAGGCGGAAAGATCGCTGCCCGCCTGGGGTTCGGACAAGGCCGGCGCGCCCAGCAACTGCCCGCTTGCCAGCCCGGCAAGGTAAGCCTGCTGTTGCCTGGCGCTGCCCCCGCGCGCGACCCGCGTGACGGAGCCCTGAAGGTTGTTCAGCGAAAAGGCCGTGGCAAAGCTGTGTCGCGCGACCTCTTGGGCCAAGCGGATCTTGCACAGAAATGACGCGCCGAGCCCCCCCGCCGATTCGGGCGCCTGCAAGGCCAGAAAGCGTTGCGCGGCCCAGTCATGCAGGATCGTGATCGGATACGGCTCGCCCAATGTAAAGGCGGCATGGGCGGCTGCGGCTACGTGCTGGTGGCAAAAGGCCCGGGCTTGTTGAATGGCACGTTGTTCGGCGTCATTGAGCAATGCGTCCAATGGGGCAAAGAACCCTAATTTTCCGGCCAGACTGGCGCCGGTCGAGGAAGAGGCAGTCATCATCGTGCTCGTTCAGGGTGCTCAGTTGACGGGAATGTTGGCGTCGACCACGAAGGTCTTCCAGTACGCGATTTCCTGGTTCACGTCTTTCTGGAATGCCTGCGGTGTTGAGCCCGGGATCGGCACCGCGCCGATCGTTGCCAGTTGCGCCTGAAAGGTCGGGCTGCGCACCAGCGTCGACACGGCCTGGCTCAAGCGCTGAACCACGCCCGCGTCCATGCCGGCCGGGCCGGTCAGGCCGAACCAGGGCGACAGTTCCATGGGGCGGGCGCCCGCCTCGGCCAACGTGGGCACGTCCGGGAAATCCGGCGACCGCTCGGGCGCCGCGATGGCCAACGCCTTCAGCCTTCCCGACTTCACGTGCGCGGCAATCGTGGCTTCGGTGAAGAAACCCACCTGCACGACGCCCGCAATCAGGTCAGTGATTGGCTGCGCCCCCCCGGGATAGCTCACAAAGGTCATCTTTACGCCGTTGTCCATATCGAACAAGGCGCCGCCAATGTGCGACGTTGCGCCGTAGGTTCCGCTGTAATTCAGCTCGCCGGGGTGTTTCCTGGCGTAGGCGATCAAGCCCTTGATATCGGGTATCGGCAGCTTGGGATCGATGACGACCAGGTTGCGCTGTTTGGCTATTTTTCCGATGTAAGTGAAGTCCTTGGCGGCGTCGTACGGCAACGTCTTGTTCAACGCTACCCCACGCGTCTGCGACGATTCCACGCTGACCAGCAAGGTGTAGCCATCAGGCGCGGCCGCGGCCACTGCCCGTGCAGCGATCACCCCACCGGCCCCGCCGCGATTCTCGACCACGACGGGCTGGCCCAGTTGTTCCGACAGGCCCTTGCCGATCAACCGCGCGATGATGTCCGTCGGCCCGCCGGGCGGAAAACCGACAAGCAGGCGAATGGGCTTGCCGGGATACGCGTCGGCCAACACATGGGAACTGGAGCCCATCGCCACCACACAAAAGCTCGCCGCCAACAGTCGTGACAATCCAAATTTCATGAACTTCCCCTTTTGTTGGCCTTGGCGTCAACGCACCGACCGTGGGGAAAGTATCGACGTATGTACACTTTGTGTCATTAGGGAAACTACCGGGGCGTCGAAAATATTTGGTCCAAAGGCCGCCAAAGACCGTGGTATCGACAACTAAAAAATCCATAAATTACGCGATAAGACAGGGTTTTATCCGAATTTTCAGGACCCCAAGCAAGGAGTCATAGCGCGGCAAACGACGCACTTGAAATAAGAAACGATCGGTCTATACTGCGCCAATGAACACGACACCCCCTGCACGAACCGGCCGCAGAACGCGTGCCCAGGCGTCCTTGGCGCTGGTCGAAACCCGCGACCTGCTAATCCGGGTCGGCATGCAGTTGTTGACCGAACGGGGATTCACCTCCACGGGACTGGACGCCATCCTCAAGCGCGCCACCGTCCCGAAAGGCTCCTTCTATCACTACTTCAAGAACAAGGAAGACTTCGGCCTTCAAGTGATGCAGGCTTACGACGACTACTTCGGCAGGAAGCTTGACCGCTGGCTGCTTGACGCATCCACCCCGCCCTTGCAACGCCTGCGTAATTTCGTTGACGACGCCAAGCAAGGGATGGCGCGGCATGACTACGCTCGCGGCTGCCTGATTGGAAACTTCGGCCAGGAAGTGGGCGCGCTGCCGGAGCCGTACCGCCAGGCCATGAACGGGATTCTTCAGGAGTGGGAAGCGCGCGTGGCGGCCTGCCTGATAGCCGCCCAAGAGCAAGGCGCCCTCGGCGCGCAAGCGGATTGCGAGTCGCTTGCCCGGTTCTTCTGGATTGGCTGGGAAGGCGCGGTTCTGCGCGCCAAGATGATGCGCAGCGCCGCGCCCATGGACATCTTTCTTGATGGTTTTCTTGCGGGTCTGCCAGGCTGATCCCGCTTACGCCGGCCGACCGGCCCGGCCCCTCTTACGGAGCTTCCATGTTTAATGGCATCTTGATCGAGAAAGACGACAGCGGTTACCGCGCGTCGATTCAACAGATGGAACAAAGCCGCCTGCCGCAGGCGGACGTGCTGGTCAAAGTGGACTACAGCACCTTGAACTACAAGGACGCGCTGGCCATCACGGGACAGGGCCCGATCGTACGCAGCTTCCCGATGGTGCCGGGCATCGACTTGGCCGGGGTGGTTGAACACAGCGACCACGCGGATTTCAAACCCGGACAACGCGTCATCCTGAATGGTTGGGGCGTGGGAGAGCAGCACTGGGGCGGCCTGGCCCAGTTCGCGCGGGTGGATGCGCAGTGGCTGATACCGGCGCCCGACAGCATATCGAGCCGGCAGGCAATGGCCATCGGCACCGCCGGTTATACGGCGATGCTGTGCGTCATCGCGCTGGAAAAGGCCGGCATCCGGCCGGACGCCGGCGACATCCTCGTGACCGGCGCCAATGGCGGTGTCGGCGGCTACGCCATTGCCATCCTGCACAAGCTGGGATACCGCGTCGTGGCCGCTACCGGCCGACCCAATGAACGCGATTACCTGACCGCTTTGGGCGCGGCGGACATCATTGACCGGTCGACCCTTTCCGCGCCCGGCAAGCCGCTGCAAAAAGAGCGTTGGGCCGCCGGGGTCGATTCCGTCGGCAGCCACACACTGGCCAACTTGTGCGCCAGCGTAAAGGCAGACGGCGCCGTGGCTGCCTGCGGCATGGCGCAAGGCCTGGACTTTCCGGCGTCGGTCGCACCGTTCATTCTTCGCGGCGTCAGCCTGTTAGGGGTCAATAGCGTGACGCGCCCGCGCGCCGAACGCATCCAGGCATGGAGCCGGCTTGCCACGGACTTGCCCGCCGACATCATCGACCGCATCAGCCGCGACATCCCCCTGCGCGAAGCCGTCGCCACCGCGCACGACCTGATGGCAGGCAAGGTGCAGGGGCGCGTCGTAGTGGACGTCAACGCCTGACGCGTAGGCGTTTGAACTGGGCCAGTTTGCGCGAATTCTTCCGTACCAGAATGCGCCCGACAATTACCGGGACGCGCGGCCGCTATCGCTTTTCATAGGAGCAAAGCGGCTGTTCCCGCGCCCGGGAATAGCCCCGGATTCGGCAGCGGAGGAACCGCTAGCGTATACCCGCATGGACACTTTGAGTCATAAACGACACATTACAAGCGTCCTGCGAAGCGCCGATCAGACGTCTCGCCTACCCCCTCCGGGAGCCCTGCCTTGAGAATCCTGCCGATCCTTAGCGCCTTGAGCCTTGCCGCGCTCTGCACGCAAGCCGCCCACGCCGGCGCCACGTTCGAGAACATCAAGAAGCGCGGCTTTGTCCAATGTGGCGTCACGACGGATCTGCCCGGCTTCGCCTACACCGACAGCCGCGGCGTGTGGCAAGGCATCGATGTGGACACCTGCCGCGCGATTGCAGCGGCAATGTTTGCCGACCCAGGAAAATCCAAGATCGTTCCGTTGACCACACAAGCCCGCTTTACCGCGTTGCAGTCGGGCGAGGTTGATGTGCTGACCCGCAACACGACGCAGACCATGACGCGAGACACGTCGTTGGGGCTAATTGGCGCCGGGGTCAATTACTACGACAGCCAGGGGCTGATGGCCAAGACCGCGATCGGCATCAAGAGCGCGAAAGCGCTGGATGGCGCGACGATCTGCGTTCTGCCCGGCACGACAACCGAGCTGAACCTGGCCGACTGGTTCCGAGGCAATGCCATTACCTTCAAACCGGTGGTGCTGGACAAGTTCGATGAGATCCTGCGGGCCTTCTCGGCAGGCCGATGTGATGCGATCACTGCCGACAAATCCATGCTTGCCGCCACGCGCCGCAACTTGGGCAGCGATGCCGAGTACATCATCTTTCCGGAATCGCTGTCCAAGGAACCGCTTGGGCCGATGGTGCGCCAAGGCGACGAGCAGTGGTTCAACACGGTGCGCTGGACGTTGAACGCCTTGCTGGAAGCAGAGGAATACGGCATCACGCAGGCCAATGTGGACGACATGCTGAAAAGCGCAAACCCCAACGTGCAACGAATCCTTGGCGTCGTTCCCGGCATGGGCAAGAACCTGGGACTGGAGGACAAATGGGCCTACAACATCGTCAAACGGGTCGGCAACTACGGCGAGATCTACGAGCGTACGCTGGGAATGACAAGCGCCCTGAAACTGGAGCGTGGCATGAACGCGCTCTACAGCAAGGGCGGAATCATGTATGGCTGGCCGATCCGGTAGGCCTGGCGGCTCCCGAATCCAATCGAATCGAACCAAACCACCGAACCGACAGGACATCTCCCAGGACGCAATGATGAAAGACCACGCCAAAGACACTCGCCCGCCGGGCTTTGCCACCAAGGCGATCCACCACGGCTACGACCCTGTGGCCTTTGAAGGCGCCGTGTCGCCCCCCATCTTCCTGACATCGACCTACGCATTTGAATCCACCGAGCAATTTCAGGCGGTGTTCTCGGGCGACAGCGACCGCTGCGTATACGGTCGCCAACAAAATCCCACGCAAAAGCTGCTGGAAGATCGGCTGGCGGCGCTGGAGGGCGCCGAAGCCGCCATTGTGACGGCCTCGGGCATGGGTGCCATTGCCTCCACGTTGCTGACCTTGCTTGCGGCCGGTGATGAAATCGTCGTGCACCACACCATCTACAACACCGCCGGCGCCTTGATGGATGAGGGGCTGCCCAAGTTCGGCGTAAAAGTGGTGCGCGCCGATCTGAGCACAGCGGCCGGCACCCAGGCAGCGATCACGCCGGCCACCAAGCTGGTCTATTTCGAGACGCCCATCAATCCGTCTTGCGAAGTGCTGGACATCCAGCGTATTGCTCAGGCGGCAAAGCGCGTTGGCGCCATGGTGATCGTGGATTCAACGTTTGCATCGCCCGCGCTTCAACGCCCCATCGAACACGGGGCCGACTTGGTTATCCATTCCTTGACCAAGTACCTCAACGGGCATGGCGATATTCTGGGCGGGGTGGCGATCGGCCGTCGCGACACCATTGAGGCCATACGCGCGGCCGGGGCCAAGTATCTGACCGGCGCCACGCCGTCACCGATGTCCTGCTTTCTGGTGCTGCGCGGGCTGAAGACGCTGGATATCCGCATGGAGCGCCATAGCAAAAACGCCTTGGCGGTGGCCCAGATGCTGTCCGCGCACCCGGCCGTGGCCCGCGTTATCTACCCCTTCCTGCCCAACTTTGCCGACCGCGATATCGCCCGCCGGCAGATGTCGGCCGGCAGCGGCATGGTGTCGTTCGAACTGAAAGCCGGCTTTGACGGCGTGGCGCCGATGATTGACAAGCTCAACATCATTGCGCGCGGCATCAGCCTGGGCGACACGGATTCGCTGATCTATCACACGGCGGGCATGGTCGACGCGCGCAAGAAGATCAATCCGAGTCTGCGCCTGAGCCCGGGCGTGAGCCCTGGGCTGGTTCGGCTGTCGGTTGGCCTGGAAGACATCGACGATCTGCTGGACGATCTGAGACAAGCGCTGGCTTGATCCTTCGCCAGCAACGCGCCGGGGCCGCGGGCGGCCCCCGGCGGCCTGCCGGGCGACCGCCCCGGTGTCGGGGTCAGCCCGCGCGTTCAAGCGTGATCGCGCGGTCCAGCATATCCAGGCGATCCTGCCCCCAGAAGACCTCACCGTCATAGACATAACTGGGCGACCCGAACACGCCCGCCGCGACCGCGTCGTCGGTGTTCTTTCTATAACGGGCTTCGATGTCCGGCTGCGCCGCCCGGTCAAAGATCGCCTGCGCCGCGTATCCCTGCTCGGCCAGAATGCGGCGCAACACCGTGGGGTCGGAAATGTCCTCGTCGTCACACCACTCGGCTTGCAGTATCCGCGTGTACAGCGGTGTGATGGGCTGGGGCACTTCCAGGGCCGCGATCACCAGTCGCGACGCCAGGTCCCCGTTGGGACACATGAACGCCGGCTGCGGGTTGACCGGCGTCTCCAACAGCCGGCACCAGCGCTTCAGTTCGGCAATGCGATAGGCCTGCCGCTCGGGCGACCGCTGGCCGAGTAGCACGCCGCCGGTACGTCGATAGACGTCGGGCAGATCGACAAGCCGATAGTTGATGCCGACGCCATGCCGCGCGGCCAGCGCGTCCAGCCGCTGCGCGCCTAGATAGGCCCAGTCGGAGTTGATCCAGAAGTAATAGTCGATGTTCTTGTCCATGGCTTAGCGCGTCGTGATGGGTTGACGGGCGTTGAACCGTTCGGGTCCGTGCATGAACAGCGCGCTGGCCGCTGCGATAACGCCAAGAATGCTCAGGTACCAGACGATGTACTTGGGATTGCCGTCGGCGTAAGCCAACAGCGACGTAGCGATCAACGGCGCCAGGCCGCCGCCGATGGCGCCCGACACCTGCACGGCAAGCGATATTCCGCTGTAGCGCACTTCCGGCGGGAACTGCGATGAAAACAAGCTGCCCTGCGGCCCATACAAGCAACCATAGATCAAGCCCACCGCAATGATCATCGCCCAATTGATGCTGCCAGGCTGGCCGGTCTGCAGCAGCGTGAAAAAGGTGGGCGCATAGAAGATGATGGCCAGTGACCCCAGGATGAACACCGAGCGATAGCCGACGCGGTCGCCAAGAATGCCGAACAACGGCATGGTGAACAGCGCCGCTGCCGCGCCCCAGATGGTCGCGTCCAGCATCACGGCACGGGGCACGCCCAGGCTTCCCGTCGCATACGCCAAGGCAAAGGTCACCACCGTATAGAACCAGGTCACTTCGGCCAGGCGCCCGCCGATAACGGCCAACACTTCACGGGGATACTTCTTCAGCACGACCTTGGCGGGCACATCGACTTTTTCTCCCTTGTTTTCCATGTTCTGAAAGTCGGGCGATTCCGCCACCTTGACCCGGATGAACCAGCCGACCAACAACAGCACGACGCTGGCCACGAAGGGCACGCGCCATCCCCAGGACAACATGTCTTCTTCGGGCAGCTGCGCTACCGCCGCCATCGCCAGCGACGACAGAATCAGTCCCGGCGCCACACCCACTTGCGGCAAGCTGCCAAAGAACCCTTTCTTGCCTTCGGGCGCATGTTCCACGGCCATCAACACGGCCCCACCCCATTCGCCGCCCACGGCAATGCCCTGCAAAAATCGCATGCAGACCAGCAACACGGCCGCCCAATAGCCGATGCTGTCGTAAGACGGGATCAGCCCGATGAGGATGGTCGGTATGCCCATCAAAAACAGCGTAATCAACAGCATGGACTTGCGACCGACCCGGTCGCCGAAATGCCCGAAGATGACGCCGCCCAGTGGCCGGGCAAAAAAGCCCACCGAATAAGTGGCGAAGGCGGCCAGCGTCCCGGTGATGGGATCGAAAGCGGGAAAGAAAATCTTGTTGAAAATCAGCGCCGCGGCGGTGCCGTACAAAAAGTAGTCATACCACTCGATCGTGGTGCCCATGAAGCTGGCAATGCCCGCCGTAACGTGCTGGCGCGACTTCCCCTTGCCACCCTGATTGGATTGGGTGTTCTTGTCGTTCATTTGGTGTTCCTTGCGGAGGTAGGCGCGGCTTATTTCGGGCCGGCAAGCCGGTCCGTCTGACGGGACCAGTAATTGAAAGTGGCTTGGACAATGGAGCGCTTGAGCAGGTAGTCGTGCGCTTCCTTCGCCAGCCTCGCGTCCACCGGCGTCAATGGGCCGAACGCCTGGGCGCGCACCTGCAAGCGCGCGGCGCGTTCCAGGTAAACGGACAGATAGGTGGCTTCCTCGACCGAAACGCCGGCGGTCAGATAGCCGTGATGGGCCAACAAAATAGACTTCTTTTGGCCCAATGCCGCCGAAATGATCACGCCCTCTTCGTCTGCAATCGGCACGCCCGGCCATTCGCCAAGAAAGGCGCAATCGTCGAACAGCGGCGCCATGTCCATCTGCGCCACAACCAAAGGCTGGCGCGCGGTGGCCAGCGTGGTCGCCCAAGGCGAATGCGTGTGGATGATCGATTGGACGTCGGGCCGATTGCGGTACACCCACAGGTGAAAACGGGTGGCCGGGTTGGCCATGCCGGTGCCGGAAATCGTATTCAGGTCCTGGTCGACCTCGATAAAGTCGTCAGGCGTGGCTTCGTCAAAGCCCAGGCCGAAGCGTAGTGTCCAATAGGCATTTGGCGTGTCCGATCGCGCGCTGATCTGCCCCGCCAAGCCCGCTTCTTGCCCCGTCATCGCCAGGATGCGACAGGCGTAGGCCAGGGTTTCATTCAAGGACCGATCCTGGCCTTTGAGGTGTTGCGCCATCTCTTGCGTGGCGCGCTCGTCGAAATACGCTTTGCTGCGGAGCTCGTCGCTCATCTCTTACCCTTTGTGAAGTCGACACGGAGTCGGTGGGCCGAGTATGAGAAGTGCGCAAAGCGACGTCGATGCGTCTGAGGCTATATCAGCTATTCAGTCATTCAGTCATTCAGTTATTCGGTCATACGCTTGCAAAGACGCTGCGCGATCTGCAACGTCAGCGCCGCCAGCGGAAACAGTGCGTAGCCGTCGCGGTGGATCGCCACTACCTTACGCGCCAGCCGTCCCCCGGTGATGGTAATTTTCTTCAGCCGGTGGTCCTGCAACAGGCGGTCGGGCATGCGGGTCGGCAACAGGCAGTTGCCGATGCCCGCCGACACGAGTTCCAGCGCAGAATCCACCGTGTCGGTCTCGGCCGACACCACATAGTTCAGCCGCGAATGGTGCAGCATTTTTCGCAGTGCGTAGTGCTCGGGAAAGGCCACCAGCCGCAACGGCCGCGACCAGATATCGGTCGTCTCGTCGTAGGCGTCATCGTCGATCCGGGCGATCAGGCACATCTGGTCTTCAAACAGTGGGACGGACACCAGGCCGGGGCTGGCGACGGCCGAGTCGTACACGAAACCCAATTCCGCCTTGCCCGAGGCCACCAGGTCGACCACTTCCGGCGAACTGCGCGCCATCAAGTGCAGATTGGCATCACCCCCTTCGTGAGCCACCGCCGACACCAGATCGCCCAGGAAGTAATAAGTCAGCGTGTGCACCGCCGCGATGCGCAGCGACGAAGACCCGGCCGAACTGGAATCCCGCGTCTTGGCAACGGTGTCATCGATTAATTGAAACGCGGGTGCCACCGCGCGGTGCAACGTGCGCCCAACGTCGCTAAGCACCATGCCCCGCCCGGTGCGATCAAAAACCGGGCGGCCCAAATAGGCTTCCAAGGCGGATATCTGCCGGCTAAGACTGGGTTGCGAAATGCCCAGTTCGTCGGCGGCGCGGGACATGGACCCGCACGCGGCAATCGTCAGAAAATACCGCAGCCGGCGATCGGAATCGCCGGTGCCCTTGTGAACGTCGGCATCGACAGGCGGAAGGTTCAATTTAGGCACGGCGCGTTTCCGAGGAGTCGATGCTGATGCCGGCAGCGGTGCTGCCGGCGCGTAATGTCTGGATGGCGCGAGCCAGCCGCAGCACGCCCTCGTCAATGGCCGCGGGCGCCAGACTGGCGTAGCCCAGAACAAGGCCGGCGCAGCAATGCGAGCGGTGCGCCTCGCCCTTGAAATACAGGGGTGAGATGGGTCGAACGCCCACGCCGTGCTGCCGGGCCAGGCTGACCAGCTCAGGCTCGTCAGCCTCTGCCACCCCGGGCACCCACACCACCACGTGCAAGCCGGAGGCCGAACCCGCCACCTGGACGGCGTCGGGCAGGTGGCGTTCCAGGGCGCGCAGCAGGGCGACGCGGCGCGCTTCGTTTTGCCGCCGGCAACGTCGCACGTGGCGTTCATACGACCCGTCTTCAATTAACGAAGCCAGCGCCGCCTGTTCCAGCCGGGGTGCGTGCCGGTCCATCAGCCGCTTGGCCTCTCGAAACACGCTGACCAGGCTGGGTGGCAGCACCAGATAGCCCATTCGCATCTGCGGGGACAGGGCTTTGGAAAACGTGCCGACATAGATGACGGCGCCTGAATCGTCGATGGATTGCAGCGTATCGACGGGACGCATTCCATAGCGGAATTCACCGTCGTAGTCGTCTTCGACGATCCATGCCCGCTGCCTGGCCGCCCACGCCAGCAGCGCCCTGCGGCGGGCGATGGGCATCACGCCGCCCAAGGGAAACTGGTGCGACGGCGTCACGTAGACCAGGCGCGTGCGTTCTTCGGGCAGGGCCTCGGACAGCAGCCCTTGTTCGTCCACAGGCACTTCGCGCACATCCGCCCCCACGGCCTCGAACAGGCGGCGGGCCATCACGTAGCAAGGGTCTTCGACCAGCACCGTATCGTCAGCGTCCACCAGTACGCGCGCGCATAGATCGATTGCCTGTTGCGAGCCATGCACGATAAGGATCTGGTCGGCGTGACAGGCCAGCCCCCGTGCCCGGCGCAAATAGCCTTGCAGCGCCACACGCAGCGCAAGTTCACCCTGCGGAGCCTGGTAATAAAGACTAGGCTGGCGGTGTACCAAGGCTCGGTTATAGGCTTTGCGCCACGCCAGCACCGGGAAGTCATCAAAGGCCAAGGCGCCATATAGAAAATCAATAACGCGCGGATCGGCGCCAAAAACCTGCGGCCCATCTTTGTCGAGAAAGCCGCGCACTTTCTTGCCGTACGCCGACAAGCGCAGCACCGCATCCGGCGCTGCCATGGCCGGCCGTGGATTCACATCGGCGTGGGCGGCGCCGGCCGCCACGCGCGCGCGGCGGCCCAGGCTGGTCTCAACGTAGCCTTCGGCGGCCAGCTGTTCGTAGACCGTCGTGATCGTGGTGCGGGACACCGCCAGGTCCAGCGCCATCGCCCGCGTCGAAGGCAAGGGCATGCCCGCGCGCAAGGTGCCATCAAGGATCTGCGCCCTGATGCGTTCATAGATGCGGCGGCTGGTGTCGGCTGGGGGCTTGGCCGGGGACGTAGGCATGAGCGGCTTAACTGGCTTGAAAAAAATCAATCGGACTGGACGTTTTCATTGTGCCAGAGGTGCGTCATAGTCTCGTTTTTTCTTATCCGTGTCTGCGCGGCTTTGCGCTTGATTTCCGCTTGGCTTCTGCTTGGTTTTTTCCCCTGCCTTTTTCCTTTATGTACACCGCAACCTTCACATTCATGCCCGGCGAGTACGACAGCGCCTTCCACGAAATGGACAACGCCATCGCGGCCATCGCGCGGTCCATTCCCGGCTATCTGGGCGAGGAAGCCTGGGAAAATCCGGCGACGGGCCTGGTATCCAACGTGTATTACTGGAGCAACCGCGAAGCCCTTCAGCAGCTGATCGACCACAAGGACCACCTCAAGGCCAAACGGCAGCAGGCCAAGTGGCTACGCGGTTATCAGGTGGTCATCGCCGAAGTCATCACAAGCTATGGCGACGGAGGCATCGCGCATCCGTTGAACCGCCCCGTCCAGTAACCGCGCAAGGCCGTGGAACCGGCTTTGGGCGACCGGCGGCGGGCGACCGGCTTCGGGCGACCGGCTTCGGGCGACCGGCTTCAGGCGACCGGCTTCAGGCGACCGGCGCCAGGAAGCCGGCAGTTGAACCCGGCGCCCTACCCCGGACGCCGCCATACCGTCGCCAGCCACGGCTGCTGGTCGCGCGGCAGGCCGTCGGGGCGGTAATAGTGTTCAAGTTCTTCGAAGCCGGCAGCCTCCATCAGCGCGCGCCAGCCTTCCAGGTCGTGGTACGCGCCGTAGCGCCCACGGTTCCAGCCTTCCTGGTTGCCGCCACGAGGGTTTGAGCAGAACAGCACGCCGCCGGGCCGCAGCGCGGACCATAGCTCGCGCAGCACGCGCGGCAATTCCTGGCCGGGCACGTGGAACAACACGGCGTTGGCGAAGATGCCGTCAAAACGTTCAGCGGGCAGCGACAGTTGCAGAAAGTCCTGGTGCCAGACCTCGCAGCCGGACGCGGCGCGCGCCATCTTGACGAAGCTTTGCGTGCCGTCCAGTCCCACCGGCCGATGGCCCAGCGCGGCGAACGCCATCAGGTCGCGGCCGGGGCCGCAGCCCAGATCCAGGATGTCGTACGGCGGCTCGACACGGATGTGGCGCAGCAGCGCGGCAATGTTCTGCGTGACATCGTGGCCACGCGTGTTGGCCGCGAACGCCTCGGCGTTCTCTTCGTAGTTCGCCAAGGTCAGCGCGGTAATCTTGGCCAAGTCTTCCGGATCGAGTTTCATGACGGCATTGTGCTCGATTGCGACGCGCGTTGCTCAAGTCGCGCCCGGGCGCGCCGCGCCGCCTGCTGCAAGCGCTGCGCCAGCACCGCGCGGGGCGGCAGGTCGGTGGGATATTGCGCCGCTTCCACGCCGGACGGCGTCAGCGCAAGCAGCTGGATGTATTCGGTTTGCGTGCCGGCGCACAGGATCATGCCCAGCGGCGTCGCTTCTTCGGCCCGGCGGTCGGATTTGTCCAGCCAGCGCAGGCAAGATTCCATCTGCCGCTCGCTGATGACGCAGGACTCGTCCAGCGTCATGACAAGGGCCACCAGCCGGCGAAGCTTGCGGTGAAAGAACAGCAAGTCCAGGGTGTGGTCGTCGTTGTCGATGCGCAGGCGCTTTTGCCTGGCCACGAACGCGAGGCCGACATCCAGCTGCATCAGGAAGGATTCCATATCCGCCACGATGGCCATGTGCAGTGCAAGCGCCGGTGCTGCATCGGCGGGCATTGCGCGGCCTGCCCGGCTGCCGGATTCGCCCAGATTCCACTTCGTCACGACGACTACTCCTTAGATACCCCAACGAAGTGTTCATCATGAAATAGAAAAGCCCGCGCGCCTACTGGGCACGCGGGCTTCTAGGACCAAGTCAGACTCAGGCGGCCAGACGGCCTTCGATCTTGGTCTTGGTGGCGGGCAGGTCTTCCGGCAAGCCTTGGGACAATTGGCCGAACAGTTCGTGGTGTAGCGCCAGCTCGTCGCGCCAGGCGTCGGCGTCCACCGACATGACCTGCTCGAACTTGTCGGGCGTGAACTCCAGGCCGGTCCAGTCGATGTCCTGGTAGCTCGGCGACACGCCGAACACCTGGTCCACGCCCTTGGATTCGCCGTCGATACGGCCCAGCATCCAGCGCAGCACGCGCATGTTTTCGCCAAAGCCCGGCCAGACGAACTTGCCGTCGGGACCCTTGCGGAACCAGTTGACGCAGTAAATGCGCGGCAAGGTGGCGCCGGTGGCTTCCAGTTGCTTGCCCAGCTTGAGCCAGTGGTTGAAGTAGTCGCTCATGTTGTAGCCGCAGAACGGCAGCATGGCGAAGGGGTCGCGGCGCACCACGCCCTGCTGCCCGACGGCGGCGGCGGTGGTTTCCGAGCCCATGGTCGCGGCCATGTACACGCCTTCCACCCAGCTGCGGGCCTCGGTCACCAGCGGCACGGTGGTCGAGCGGCGGCCGCCGAAGATGAACGCGTCGATGACCACGCCCTTCGGGTTTTCCCATTCGGGGTCGATGGACGGGCATTGCGCGGCCGGCGCGGTAAAGCGCGCGTTCGGGTGCGCGGCCTTGCGGCCGGTCTCGCGGGCGATGGCGGGCGTCCAGTCCTGGCCTTGCCAGTCGATCAGGTGCGCGGGCGGCGTGTCGGTCATGCCTTCCCACCAGACGTCGCCATCATCGGTCAGCGCCACGTTGGTGAAGATGACGTTGGCCTTGAGCGTGGCCATCGCGTTGAAGTTGGTCTGTTCGCTGGTGCCCGGGGCTACGCCGAAATAGCCGGCTTCCGGGTTGATGGCGTGCAGGCGGCCGTCGGGGCCGGGCTTGATCCAGGCGATGTCATCGCCGATGGTGGTGACCTTCCAGCCATCCATGCCCTGCGGCGGGATCAGCATGGCGAAGTTGGTCTTGCCGCAGGCCGACGGGAATGCCGCGGCCACGTGATACTTGCGGCCCTTGGGCGAGGTAACGCCCAGGATCAGCATGTGTTCGGCCAGCCAGCCCTGGTCGCGGCCCATGGTGGACGCGATGCGCAACGCGAAGCACTTCTTGCCCAGCAGCGCGTTGCCGCCATAGCCCGAGCCGAAGCTCCAGATTTCGCGGCTCTTGGGGAAATGCACGATGTACTTGGTGGGGTTGCACGGCCACGGCACGTCGGCTTCGCCGGCGGCAAGCGGCTTGCCCACGGAATGCACGCACGGCACGAAGTCGCCGTCGGTGCCCAGCACGTCGTACACGGCCTTGCCCATGCGGGTCATGATGCGCATGTTCACGACCACATACGGGCTGTCGGACAGTTCGACGCCGATGTGGGCGATGTCCGAGCCCAACGGGCCCATCGAGAACGGCACGACGTACAGCGTGCGGCCGCGCATGGCGCCGTCGAACAGGCCGTTCAACGTGTCGCGCATTTCAGCCGGATCGGCCCAGTTGTTGGTGGGGCCGGCGTCTTCGGCGCGGTCGGAACAGATGAAGGTGCGGTCTTCCACGCGCGCCACGTCGGACGGGTCCGAGCACGCCAGGAAGGAATTGGGCCGCTTGGCGGGGTTGAGCCGGCGCATCGTGCCGGCCTGGACCATCTGTTCACACAGGCGGTCGTATTCTTCCTGCGAACCGTCGCACCAGACCACGCGGTCGGGCTTGGCCAGTGCTACAAAACTGGCTACCCAGTCGATCAGGCCGCGATGCTTGACGTAGGCGGGCACGTTCAACGCAGCCAACCCCCCATCCAATGGCTTATTCATTGGGGCTATCTCCATGCTTAGACGAATGGTGATACGGCCCCAATTGCGTGGGGCCGTATGTAATTTGCGCCATCATACTTGCAGCGCGGGGCAACCCGTCAACCCATCCTCATGGACGAGATTGTCACGGGTTGAGACGAGCTCAACGGTAGTTACCGTCGCGCAACTCCCGGCGGATGATCTTGCCGGTAGCCGTGGTTGGCAAACTGGTTACAAACCGGATGGCGCGCGGGTATTCATGGGCGGCCAGGCGGGTGCGTACATGCGCCTGCAAGTCGCGCACCAGGGCGTCGTCGCCGATGACGCCATCATTCAACACGACATAGGCCATGACGATCTCGGTGCGCTGCTCATCGGGCACGCCCACCACCGCCGCCATGCGCACGGCGGGGTGGCCGATCAGGCAGTCTTCGATGGGCGCGGGGCCGATGCGGTAGCCCGCGCTGGTGATGACGTCGTCGTTGCGGCCGACAAAGCGGATAAAGCCGCGCGCATCGCGCACGCCCAGGTCGCCGGTCAGCAGGTAATCGCCCACGAACTTTTCGGCGGTGGCCTCGGGGTTGTTCCAGTAGCCCAGGAACATGACGGGATCCGGCCGCAATACGCCGATGTTGCCCTCCTGTCCATCGGCCACTTCAACGCCCTGGTCATCCACAATAGCCACCCGGTGACCGGGCGCGGCGCGGCCGATCGAACCGATTTCCGGGTCGAACAGCGACGAACACGACGACACCAGCATGTTGCATTCGGTCTGGCCGTAGAACTCGTTGATGGTCACGCCCAGCACGCGGCGGCCCCAGTCGATGAGCTCGGCGCCCAGCGACTCCCCGCCGCTGGCCACCGAGCGCAGCGCCAGCGGGCCGGCGCCATCCGGGTAGGCGGAACCGCGCATCATCTTCAGCGCGGTGGGGGGCAGGAATGTGTGGGTGACGCCGTGGCGCGCCATGAGCGCCAGCGCGGCGCTGCCGTCGAACTTCTCGAAGCGGCGGGCCAGGACCGGCACGCCGTGATGCCAGGACGGAAGCAGCACGTCCAGCAGCCCGCCGATCCAGGCCCAGTCGGCCGGCGTCCACATCAGGGCGGCGTTTTCGGGGAAGAATTCGTGCGACATTTCCACGCCGGGCAAGTGGCCCAGCAGGACGCGATGCGCGTGCAGCGCGCCCTTGGGCTTGCCGGTGGTGCCGGACGTGTAGATGATCACGGCGGGGTCGTCGGCGCGCGTGGCGACCGGTTCGAAATCGTCCGATTCCGCGGCCAGTGCGGGGTGGAACGGCACGGCGGCGCCGTCGTTGTCGCCAGCGTCATCGCCGTCGCCATCCCCATCGATGCAATAAACAACCTTCAGGCCGGGCAGGCTGGCGCGTATCTCGCGCAGCTTGCGGCAGCCCTCGGTGTCGGTCACCAGCGCCACGGCGCCGCTATTGGCCAGCCGGTACTGGATGGCGTCCACGCCGAACAGCGTGAACAGCGGCACCGCCACCGCGCCCATTTTGTAGACGGCGATGTGGGTTACCGCCGTTTCTGGCGCCTGGGGCAGGTACACGGCCACGCGGTCGCCGCGCCGCACGCCATGGCGGATCAGGCTGTGCGCCAGGCGGTTCGATTGCGCCTTGATATCGTCGAACGAGTAGCGGGTTTGCGCGCCGTCGCTTTTTTCGAAGATCAGCGCCAGGCGGCCGCTGCCGTCCGCCCATTTGTCGCAGGCGTCCACGCCAATGTTGTAGGTGTCCGGCACCTGCCATTGGAATTCGGACACAAGCTGCTTGTAGGATGCCTTTCGGGACAGCATGGTTTTGTCTCTGATGTTGTTATGGAAATCGCCCAGGGCTTGCTGAACTTGCTTGACCCTGGCTCAATAATAAGCCTCGCCCCACCGCCCTTTTGCCGTTCGCATGGAAAAAACTCCCGTCGTTCCGATCCGCCGCCCGCCCGCCAGCGCCAAGTCCGAACAGCGCATACGGGACATCCTGCACATGGCCCGGCAGGTGTTTTCCGAGGCCGGCTTCCAGGCCGCCACCACCACCGAGATCGCCCAGCGCCTGGGCGTGTCCGAAGCCACGATCTTCACGTACTTCGGCGGCAAGCGGGAATTGTGCGTGCGGGTGATCGGCGACTGGTATGACGAAATCATCGCCAAGGTGGAAGACAACCTGCCGCACGTGCACGGGGCGCGGGCGCAGCTGCATTACCTTGTGCATACCCATTTGCGGCATCTGCTGGCCGAGGGGCCGGGGCTGTGCGCCTTCATCCTGTCCGAAGGGCGCGCGCGCAACGACGATTTCGGCGAGGTCTACGCGGCCCTGCAACGGCGCTATACCGCCCCGCTGATGCGCATCCTGGCACAGGGGCAGGCCGATGGCGACATCCGGCAAGACATGCCCCTGCGGTTGCTGCGGTCCACGGTTTACGGCCCGATGGAGCATGTGCTGTGGGACGCAATGTTGCGCGGCGCGCGGGTGGACGTGGCCACCACCGCCGACCAGCTGGTCGGGTTCTTGTGGCAGGCCCTGCAACCGCCACACCGCGACGCGCTGGCGCTGGCGCAGTTCCGGGGCGAGGTGCGCGACGCCCTGCACCGGCTTCACGCGTCGGAAGAGTCGGCCGAGGGTTTCGCTTCGGCTGCGCGCGCGGCATCGGTCGCGCCCGCCGCTTCGGCTGCATCTTCTGCACCGGCCCCCTCCCCCGCATCGGCAAACAAGGACGGCGGCACGTACTGAGGAAAGCCGTTGTAGACCTCGCCCCGTTCGGCCGGCTGCAAGGTCCAGGAATGGCGTGCGTTCGGCACGCCGCCATCCACGCGGATGACCGTGCCATTGATGAAGGCGGCCGCCGGCGACAACAGGAACACCACGGCCGCGGCCAGTTCGGCCTCGGTGCCAAAGCGTTGCAACGGCACCTTGGTTTTCAGGTCGCGCAGCACCGCACGGTAGTGGTCGTCGTAGCTGTCCATGCCGCTGGAGGCAATCCAGCCCGGCGCCACCGCATTGACGCGCACGCCGGCATGCGCCCATTCGCACGCGGCGGTTTCGGTCAGGTTCCAGACCCCGGCGCGGGCCGCGCCCGAATGCCCCATGCCGGGCATGCCGCCCCAGATATCGGCCAGCATGTTGACGATGGCCCCGCCGTGCCGGCGCATGTGCTGGGTGTAGACCTCGCGCGCCATCAGGAAGGTGCCGTGCAAATTGTTCTGCACGACCGCGTTCCAGCCGTTCAGGCTGATGCGGTCCAGCGGCGCGGGGAACTGCCCGCCCGCGCAATTGAACAAGCCATCGATGGCGCCGTGCCGGGCCAGCACGTCCGCCACCGCGCCGCGCACGCCGGCTTCATCACGAATGTCGCAGGCGTGCAGGCTGACGCGGCCGGCGGCTTCGGGGTAGACGCGGGCGATTTCCGCGCCCACCGCTTCCAGCTTTTCCAGCTTGCGGCCCACCAGCGCCAGGTTCGCGCCCAGCGACGCGAGCTCGTGCGCCGTGCAACGGCCCAGACCGCTGCCGCCGCCTGTCACGACAACAGTCTTGCCATCGAAAAGCCCCGGTCTGAACACCGACGCATAGCGCGACGTGGCGGCTTGGCCGCCCGCTGTCGGGTCTGCTGTAAAGCCCGAGGCGGAGCCCAAGGCGGGGTTGGCCTGCACATTCGATTCTGGGTTCATGCCTCGCTCCGTTATTTTTTTTGAGGATAACTCAATATTTATATCGAACCCATCCCTGCAATCCCGATTCCGTCCTAGAATCTTTCGGTTGCAGCACCCCACTTCTTGAGCACAAATCAATAAACCAGGAGACCCGCATGACTTCGACAGCCCCGCTGAATGTCTCGCGCGATGGCGCCATCGTTCGCCTGACCCTGAACCGGCCGGACATGCGCAACGCCTTCGACGAAACGCTGATCGCCGCGCTGACCGACGCCGTGCGTGACGCCGCGCGCGACCCCGACGTGCGAGTGTTATTGCTGACGGGTGCGGGCAAGGCGTTCTGCGCGGGCGGCGATCTGAACTGGATGCGCAAAATGGCCACGCATACCGATGCGGACAACCGCCAGGATGCGACCCGACTGGCCGACGTGCTGCACACGATCTGGACGTGCCCGAAACCCGTGGTGGCCTGCGTGAACGGCGACGCCTACGCGGGCGGGATGGGGCTGCTGTCGGCGTGCGATATCGCTATCGCGGCGGATGGCGCGCATTTCTGCCTGTCTGAAACGCGCTTGGGGCTGCTGCCTGCCACCATCAGCCCGTACGTGATCCGCGCCATGGGCGAGCGCGCCGCCAACCGGTATTTCCTGACAGCCGAACGCTTCGACGCCGCCACCGCGCTGCGGCTGGGGCTGGTGCACGATGTTGTGTCGGCCGACGCCCTGCCCGACGCGGCCGACGCCCTCTGCCGCGCGCTGTGCGCCAACGGGCCGGACGCCGTCAAGGCAAGCAAGCGGCTGGTGCGCGATTTTGCGGGTCGGGCCATCGACGCCGAATTGATCGCCGACACGGTCGAGCGCATCGCCGCGTGCCGCGCCACCGACGAAGCGCGCGAAGGCGTGGCGGCCTTCCTGGAAAAGCGCGAGCCGTCCTGGCGGCAGCGCTCCTGAGGCCACGACAGGGAGGGAAGCCCGGGAGGCCCAACACGCCATGACATAATCCCTGGCGCATCTTCAGGAATTTTCATGCCGCATCCGACTTCCCCTTCCCCCGCTTTCCCGCCCCTCAATGCCGACCGCCTGTGGTCCCGCGTTGAAGCGTTGTCCCGGTTTACCTTGCCCGATGTCCCCTGGACGCGACGCGCCTTTTCGCCATTGTTCGACGACGCCCGCGCCTGGCTGCGTGGCCAGTTCGAAGCGGCCGGCCTGGCGACTCGCCTGGATGCGGGCGGCAACCTGGTCGGCACGCGCGCCGGACGCGACCCGTCGCGCAAGCCCATCGCCACCGGCTCGCACTGCGACACCGTGATGGAAGGCGGACGGTTCGACGGCATCATCGGCGTGCTGGCCGGCATCGAAGTCGCGCATACGCTGAACGAGCACGGCATCGAACTTGACCACCCCTTTGAAGTCATCGACTTCCTGTCCGAAGAGCCCAGCGACTACGGCATCTCATGCGTGGGCAGCCGTGCCCTTAGCGGCCAGCTGTCGGCGGACATGCTGGCCGCCTGCAACCCCGCCGGCGAATCGCTGGCCCAGGGCATCGCCCGCATCGGCGGCGACCCCGCCGCGTTGAGCGCACCGCTGCGTGGCGCGGGCGGCACCGCGGCCTTCGTCGAACTGCACATCGAACAGGGCCCCGTACTGGAAAGCCGTGGCCTGCCGATCGGCGTGGTCACCAACATCGTTGGCATCCGCCGCGTGCAGATCGTGGTGCAAGGCCAACCCGACCACGCCGGCACCACGCCCATGGACATCCGCCGCGACGCCCTGGTGGGCGCGGCACGCATCATCGACGCGGCCAGCCGCCAGGCCAGCGCCGCCAGCGGCAACCCGCATTACGTGGTGGCCACCGTGGGCCGGCTGTCGATGACGCCCAACGCCGCCAACGCCGTGCCAGGCCGCGTCGAGATGACGCTGGAAATGCGCAGCGACAGCAACGCCGTGCTGGACAGCTTCCCCGAAACATTGATGGCCGGCGTCGCCGACGACCTGAAGGCCTTGCGCCTGACGGCCGGCTTCACCCAACTAAGCCGCGCCCAGCCCACCGACTGCTCACCCCTGGTGATGGACGCCGTGAAAGCGGCGGCGGACCAGCTGGGTTACGCGTCCATGCGCCTGCCCAGCGGTGCCGGCCACGACGCCGTCTACATGGCGCCCACCGGCCCCATCGGCATGATCTTCATCCCGTGCCTGAACGGCCGCAGCCACTGCCCGGAAGAATGGATCGAACCGTCGCAGCTGCTGGACGGCACGCGCGTGCTGTATCAGTCCGTGCTGCAACTGGACCGCGTGCTGCGCGGCGCCTGACGCGCCACACCCATTCCGCCCCCACGGTTATCGCCGGCCACGGGGCGGCGCGCTGCCATAATGGCTGCCTTGCCCCGGATGAATCCCCATGGAACAGATAGAACTGAACGACAGCACCGCCGACCGCTTCCTGCTGGACGCGCCCGGCTTGTCGCTGCTGGTCTTCCATAGCCGCACCTGCGGCACCTGCCGCATTGCGCGCGAACAGCTGCCCGCGCTGGAACTGCCGGTGGAACGGGTCTGTTGGGTGGACGCCGGGGACAACCGTGGCCTGGTTGAGCGCTACGAAGTCTTTCACCTGCCCGCCATGTTTGTGACACGCGACGGCGCCTTTTTCGGGCCGGTGCAATCGACGCTGGCCGAATGGGACTTGCGCCAACAGATCGGCCTGGCGCTGGACAGCTACCCCGCCGAATTGCCGTGACGGCGCCCGCGTCCAAACCGCTGCGCTTGCCGCTGGACACGCTGGCCACCACCGGCATGCTGGCCCTGTGCGTGTGCTGGGGCTTTCAGCAAATTGCCATCAAGCTGGTGGCCACCGACATCGCGCCCATCATGCAGATTGCGCTGCGATCCAGCTTTGCCGCGCTGGTGCTGGCGGTGGTGGTCTGGCGCGCCGAAGGCCTGGGCGCCGTGCGCGACGGCACGGCGCTGCCAGGCCTGCTTGTCGGCTTGCTGTTCGGCGCGGAATTCCTGTTCGTGGCGCAGGGGCTGCTGTACACCACGGCCTCGCACATGTCGGTGTTTCTGTACACCGCGCCCATATTTGCCGCGCTGGGGCTGCATTGGCTGCTGCCCGAAGAACGCATGCAGCCGCTGCAATGGCTGGGGGTCGCGATTGCTTTCGGCGGTATTGCGGTGGCGTTCCTGCTCAAGGGCGGCGCACCGCGCGAATCCGCCGGCGCCGCCAACATGCTGCTGGGCGACGCCATGGGATTGGCGGCGGGCTTGCTGTGGGGCGCCACCACGGTCGCCATCCGCGCAACGTCGTTGTCCGAGGCGGCCCCGTCCAAGACCTTGCTGTATCAGATGGCGGTGGCGGCGGTGGGCCTCTTGGCCTATGCCGTGGTCACCGGCCAGCACACCATCCGCCCCACGACGGCGGCCTTGACCAGCGTGGCGTTCCAGGCGGTGGTCGTGGCCTTGTCCAGTTACCTGGCGTGGTTCTGGCTGTTGCGCCGCTATTTGGCGTCGCGCCTGTCGATCCTGTCGTTCATGACGCCGCTGTTCGGGGTGAGCTTCGGCGTGCTGATCCTGGATGAACCGCTGGACGCGGGCTTCGCCATCGGCGCGGTGCTGGTGCTGTCGGGCATCACCCTGGTCAGCGGCGGCGAAGTCGTCAGGCAGTGGCTGCGCAGGCGGCAGGACTGAGCTGGCAATCCGGGCAAGGGCCGCTTTATCCTGCTGCCCTATCCTGCTGCCCCTATCTCGGCGCCCTATCTGGGCACCCTATGCTGTGCTATCTCGGCGCCCTGGCCCTGCCTACCCCCGGCTCCGGCCCAGGTTCAGCACGATCAGCGCGGCGCCTGCCAGCACAAAGGCAAAGCCCCACCAATCGGCGGCGGCGGGCCGGTCGCCCACCAGGGCCATCGCGCCCAGCACGCCCACCACCGGCACCATCAACGTGGTCAACGCCGCCACCGTGGCGCTGACGCGTTCGCTCAGCACGAACCACAGCCAGTAGGCCACCGCCGTGCCCAGGATGATGTGAAACGACAGCGCCGCCACGATGCGGCCGTTCCAGCCATGGGTAGGAAATGACTCGCCAGCGATCAACACGCCCGTCAGCGCACAGGCGGCGCCCACGGCCAACTGCCATGCGGTGACGACGATACGGTGGCCATCCACCGGCCAGCGCTTCAGATACACCGTGCCCGCCGCCCACCCAAACGCGGCCATCAGCGGAAACACCAGGCCACGGGTGGCGGCCAGGTCGTGCTGCCCGAACACCGCGCGCAACACCGGCCAGGCCAGGATGGCCACCCCGATGGCGCCCAGCATCAGCGCCAGCGCGCGCCGTCGGTCCAGCCGTTCGCCCAGCACCAGCCAGGCCAGCAGCGCCGACATCATGGGCATCGTGAAGGTCAGCACCGCCGCGCGCGACGTGCTGGTGCTGAGCTGCGCCCACGCCACCGCCAGGTTGAAGACCGCCACGGCCAGCACGCCGCCCACGACGATGCCCGGCCACGCATCGCGCGGCGGCAACAGGGGCAGCCGCTTGGCGCGCGCCAGCAGCAACAGCAGGACCGCGCCGCTGCCCAGCCCCAGCACGCGCAGCGTGAACGGCGGGAAGATGGCGAGGATGATTTTCACCGCCGGCCAGTTCAACCCCCAGAACAGGGCCAACGCCACCGGAATCAGGCGCACGCGGCTTTTTCCCGGGCGGTCAGTTCAGACAGGCTTTGGCGTTGATTGCCTTCGGCGTCGAAGTTGGCGGGGTCCAGCCAGCGCTCGTAGGCGGCGCGCAGCGCGGGCCATTCGCTGTCGATGATCGAGAACCAGGCGGTGTCGCGGCTGCGGCCCTTGTAGACCGTGGCCTGGCGGAAGATGCCTTCAAACTGAAAGCCCAGCCGCGCGGCGGCCTGGCGCGACGGCGCATTCAGGCTGTCGCACTTCCATTCATAACGGCGGTAGCCCAGCTCGTCGAACGCGCGGCGCATCAGCAGGAATTGCGCTTCGGTGGCGATCCGGGTGCGCTTGAGCCTGCGCGAGAACGACACGAAGCCGACTTCGATGACGCCATTGGCCGGGTCGATACGCATCAAGGCCAGCGTGCCGATGGCCCGGCCCGTTTCCAGGTCGATGATGGCGTGATGCAGCGGGTCGTTGCCCGCCTGCGCGGTTTCGGCGAAGGCGCGGTAGGCGTCCGCGTCGGCAAACGGGCCAACGCCCATGTAGGTCCAGTCGCTATCGTCCGGCGCCTGGCTGAAGGCCTGGTACAGATCCGCGGCATGGCGCTCGGCGGACAAGGGTTCCAGGCGGCAATAACGGCCGATGGCGGGCGTTAGCGGCGGGCGCGGGCGTGCCGTCCAGCCGGGTACGTCGGGGCCGATGGGTTGTTGGAATGCATTGACGCGGGCTTGCATTGGGCGGGGCCTCATCCGGTTAAGCGCGCGCCGCCGGCCGTGGCGGACGCAACACGCAGGGCCTCACAATATCGGAATCGTGGCATCATAAAAAGCACCACGGATCCCGAATTTAATAGGGCCACGCCTCAAGCGGCCCGCGATCATCGCGCCATGCAAACGCCCAGCCGAAGCCTACCCGCCCACACCGCCCTGCTGTCCAGTCCGCTTGCGCGCGGCCCCGGCGCGCCGCCGCGCCAACGCCAGCTTATTCAACGCCTGAAGCAGGCCATCCTGGCCGGCCAATTGCCCGCCGGCGGCAAGCTGCCGTCGTCACGCGCGCTGTCTGAAGAGCTTGAAATCTCGCGCAATACGGTGCTGATCGCCTACGAACAGTTGACGGCCGAAGGCTATGTCATCGCGGACCGCCAGGGCACCCGCGTGGCGCCGCTGTCGGCCGCCCCGTGGGCATTAGCGGCCCGCGCCGCCGGGCAGATAGCGCCCGCCGACCCGCGCGCATCGGGCGCCGGTGTCACGAACAACGCCACGAACAGCGCCACAGCCAGCGCCATGAACAGCGCCACGGCCAGCGCAACCGCAACGGCAACCGCGACCGCGACCGCCGGTGCATCGATGGCCCCCACCGCCACCGCCACGCGCTTGTCGCGCATCGTTGCCACCCGTGGCGCCACCGACAGTTCTTTGCCCATGACCCCCGGCACGCCGGCCCTGACGCAGTTCCCCATGAACGCCTGGCGCCGCGCGCAAGACCGTGCGCTGCAAGCCGCCCCCGCCACCACGCTGGGCTACGGCCATCCGACGGGTGAGCCGGCGCTGCGCGAAGCCATCGCGCAATATCTGCGGGTGTCGCGCGGCGTGCATTGCGACGCCTCGCGCATCATCATCACCGAAGGCGCGCAGGGCGCGCTGGCGCTATGCGTGCAACTGCTGACCAACCCGGGCGACACCGCCTGGCTCGAAGAACCCGGCTATCGCGGCGCCAAGTCGGCCTTTCATGGCGGCGACCTGAACGTGGTGGCCATGCGCGTGGACGCGGACGGCATCGTCATACCCGACGACGCCTGGCGCACGCATCCGCCCCGCCTGATCCAGACCACGCCCACGCATCAATACCCCACGGGCGCCGTGCTGTCGGTGGCGCGGCGGCTGGACTTGCTGGAACGGGCCGGGCGGGCGGGCGCCTGGATCATCGAAGACGACTACGACAGTGAGTTCCGGCATCAAGGCGACCCCATCGCGGCCATGCAGGGGCTGTTGCCCAACGCGCCCGTGCTGTACGTGGGCACGTTCAGCAAGACGCTTTTTCCGGCGTTGCGCCTGGGCTTTTTGGTGCTGCCCGAGGCCCTGGCCCAGACCGCCTTGCCTTCCGTTATCGAGATGCTGCGCGGCGGCCACCGGCTGGAACAGCTGACGCTGGCCGCCTTCATCGACAACGGCCAATTCTCGCGTCACTTGGGCCGCATGCGGCGCCTGTACCGCGAACGGCAGTCGGCCTTGCGCGATGCGCTGGCCACGCATTTCAAGGGGGATCACGAGGTCTTGGGCGGACACAGCGGCCTGCACCTGACGGTGCGCCTGCCGCCGGATTGCCCGGATCAGGCCATTGTGGCGCTGGCGCGGCAGGTGGGCATGAATCCCAGCGCGCTATCGACTTTCGCCATGGCGCCGCGCGCCGAAGACAACGGGCTGGTGATCGGCTATGGCAACACCAGCGCCGACCGCTTTCCCGCGCTGGTCAAGCGCCTGGGCGAACTGGCGCGGCAAGCCCGGCGCTAATTGACCAGGCCACCCAGCACCAGCACCGCCAGCACCGCCCAGAACAGAAACCCAAGGATGGAGCGGCGCAGCAAGGCCTTGATGGCGGCCCACAGGAACATCAGGCCCAGCACCAGCAAGACAAAATTGAAGATGGACGGGCTCATGCCCATTGCCTTGGACAGCCCGCCGTAGAAGTCGCCCAGCGCACCGCCCAAGCCGCCCAGCAACCATTTGATGCCGCCCACCACCGCGCGCAGCGCTTCGCCGAGCATGACGCCCAGCGAGCCGAAAAATCCGTCGTCCTGCGGCATCAGCGTCGCGCGTCCATCAACATGCGCACGGCCAGGCCGGCCAGCACGGTACCCATCAACCAGCGCTGGATCACCAGCCACAACGGCCGGCCCGCCAGGAAGCCCGCGATGGAGCCGGCGGTAATGGCGATGACGGCATTGACCGACAGGCTAATGACCACCTGCGTCATGCCCAGCGCCAGCGACTGCGTGAACACGCTGCCATGGTCGGGCTGGATGAACTGGGGCAACAGCGACACATACATCACCGCGATCTTGGGGTTGAGCAGGTTGGTCACCAGCCCCATCGTGAACAGCGTGCGCGGGCTGCTGCGGGGCAGTTCGCGCACCTGGAACGGCGATCGCCCGCCGGGGCGGATGGCCTGCCAGGCCATGTACAGCAGATACATGGCGCCGCCGATGCGCAAGGCGTCATAGGCGTAGGGCACCGTCAGCAGCAAGGCCGTAATGCCGAAGGCCGCGCAGCACACATAGAAGATGAACCCGACCGCCACGCCGCCCAGGGAGATCAGGCCGGCGCGCGCGCCTTGCGAGATGGAACGGGACACCAGGTAAATCATGTTGGGGCCGGGCGTCAGCACCATGCCCAGGGCCACCAGGGCAAATGTCAGAAGATGAGTCAGGTCGGGCATGATGAGCCGGCGCGAGCCGGACGATGTCGAACAGGGATGCGCACACGTTATCGCAAAACTGTATCGGAACAGGAAACTTTTTGAACGCGGCACGGCCGCCCGGCAAACGTATCGCCCATGCCACACCGGCCCGAACCCGCGCCGTGATTGGCCTCCGCAACTTTACGACCCCGGGCGCGTGGCGATACAGTAAACCGATTCGTTGCACTGCATGGAGCACCGGAAGATGCCGAAACGTCATCCGTCCGTGGTGGAAAGCCCGCCCGTCATTCGCGTCGGCATCGGCGGCTGGACGTACGCGCCGTGGCGCGGCACCTTTTATCCCGAGGACCTGCCCCATGCGCGCGAGCTGGAATACGCCAGCCGGCAGCTCACCGCGATTGAAATCAACGGCACCTACTACAGCACCCAGAAGCCAGCCACTTTCGCCAAATGGCGCGACGAAACGCCGGACGGCTTCGTCTTTTCGCTAAAGGCGTCGCGCTACGCCACCAACCGGCGCGAGCTTGCCGGCGCCGGCGATTCCATCCAGCGCTTCGTCCATAGCGGCATTGCCGAATTGGGCCCCAAGCTGGGGCCGGTGGTTTGGCAATTCGCGCCCACCAAGACCTTCAACGCGGAGGACTTCGGCGAATTCCTGGCGCTGTTGCCCGACAAGGTCGATGGCTTGCCGCTGCGCCACGTGCTGGACGTGCGCCACCCCAGCTTCGCCTGCGAGGAATACCTGGAACTGGCCCGCCGCCACCGCGCCGCCACCGTCTACACGGACAGCGAGAATTTTCCGTCCATCGCCGACCGCACCGCTGATTTCGTCTACGCACGGTTGATGCGCGCCAGCACCACGTTCAAGGCCGGCTATGCGCCCAAGGTACTGGACGCCTGGGCGGACAGGCTGCACACCTGGTCGCGTGGCGACGATCCGGCGGACCTGCCTCGGATCGGTTCCGCGCCATCCGGGCCACCGCGCGCGCAGGACGTCTACGCCTTCTTTATCAATGGCGCAAAAGAACGCGCGCCGTTTGCGGCGCGCGCCATGATCGAACGCTTGTAGTGCAGGCCGGTGCGCGGCGCGTTTTTTGGCGCCCTTATTGCGCGACCGGCGTGCGCAGGGTGACGAATTCTTCCGCCGCCGTCGGGTGGATGCCGATGGTGTCGTCGAACACCTGCTTGGTGGCACCGGCCTTGAGCGCCACCGCGATGCCCTGCACGATTTCGCCCGCATCGGGGCCGACCATGTGCACGCCCAGCACGCGGTCCGTCTTGGCGTCCACGATCAGCTTCATCAAGGTCTTTTCCTGCGATTCCGTCAGCGTCAGCTTCATCGGACGGAAACGGCTTTCGAAAAGCTTGATCTCGTAGCCCGCTTCGCGCGCTTCTTCCGTGGTCATGCCCACCGTGCCGATGTTCGGCAGGCTGAACACGGCGGTCGGAATCAGCTTGTAGTCGACCTTGCGGTATTCCTCGGGGCGGAACAGGCGGCGCGCCACGGCCATGCCTTCGGCCAGCGCCACCGGCGTCAGCGGCACCCGGCCGATGACGTCGCCAATCGCCAGGATGGAAGGTTCGGCGGTGCGGTATTCGTCGTCCACGTCGATGAAGCCGTCTTCGCGCAGTTTGACGCCGGTGTTCTCCAGGCCCAGGTTGTCCAGCATCGGACGGCGGCCGGTGGCGTAGAAGACGCAATCGGTTTCGATGACCGCGCCGTCTTTCAACGTGGCCAGCAGCGAGCCGTCGGGCTGCTTGTCGATGCGCGCCAGGTCGGTGAAAAAGCGCAGGTCGACGCCCTTTTTGGTGAGCTCGTCGCGCAGGTGTTCACGCACGCCCTGGTCAAAACCGCGCAGGAACAGCGGGCCGCGATAGGCCTGCACGGTGTGCGCGCCCATGCCATTGAAGATCGACGCGAATTCCACGGCGATATAACCGCCGCCCACCACCAGCACGCGGCGCGGCAACCGCGGCAGGAAGAACGCCTCGTTCGAGGTAATGGCGTGTTCCTTGCCGGGAATGTCGGGCACGCGCGGCCAGCCGCCCGTTGCCACCAGGATGTTGGCGGCGGTGTGGCGTTGGCCGTTGATTTCGACGGTGTGCGGGTCGACGATGCGGGCGTGGCCTTCCAGCAGCGTCACGCCGCTATTGACCAGCAAGTTGCGGTAAATGCCGTTAAGGCGTTCGATTTCGCGGTTTTTGTTGGCGATCAGGGTGGGCCAGTCGAAGGACGGCTTGCCTACATTCCAGCCAAAGCCGTGGGCCTGCTCGAAGTCTTCGCTGTAATGGGCGCCGTAGACCAGCAGCTTCTTGGGCACGCAGCCCACGTTGACGCAGGTGCCGCCCAGGTAGCGGCTTTCCGCCACGGCCACGCGCGCGCCAAAGCCCGCTGCAAAACGGGCCGCGCGCACGCCGCCAGAACCCGCGCCGATCACAAACAGATCAAAATCGAATGCCATGTTGTTTCCTTCGCTAAAGCCCGGGGGCCCGCGTTCACTGTCCGGGAAAACCGTATTTAACACTACCGGCGCGCGCCCGGGTTCGCGCGGGCGGCATGGGCGCGGCGCGGACGCGCCCATGCCGACGGCGCTACGCCCCTGTGCCTAGGGCAAGGCCGCCGACACGGCCTCGGCGTCGATGCCGTATCGGACGATGGCCTGGGCGGCCTGGGCCGGGTCCACCTGCCCGTCATCGGCCAGCGCCTTGAGCGCCGCCAAGGCGATGTGATGGCGGTCCACGCCGAAGAACGAGCGCAATGCCGGGCGCGTATCCGAGCGGCCGAATCCGTCGGTGCCCAGGGTGACGTAGCGCCGGCCCGCCAGGAACGGCCGGATCTGCTCGGGCACCGTCTTCATATAGTCGGTGGCGGCCACCACCGGCCCCACGCTGGCGGCCAGCGCGGTTTCGGCATGGCCGCGCCGCGCCTCGGCCCGCGGATGCAGGCGGTTCCAGCGTTCGACCTCGTGGCCGTCGCGCATCAGTTCGGAATAGCTGGTCACGCTCCAGACGTCCGCCGACACGCCGAAATCCTGTTGCAGGAGATCAGCGGCGGCCAGCGTCTCGGCCAGAATCGCGCCGCTACCCAGCAGCTGCACGCGCAAGGCGCCCGGCTCGCCCTGGCGCAGGCGATACATGCCTTGCAGGATGCCGGCCTGGGCGCCTTCGGGCATGGGCGGATGCGCGGTCTTCTCGTTGACCAGCGTCAGGTAATAGAAAACGTCTTCGCCGTCCGTGTACATCCGGCGCAGCCCGTCCTGCACGATCACCGCGATTTCATAGGCGTAGGCAGGGTCATAGGCGCGGCAGGACGGGATGACCGAGGCCAGCACGTGGCTATGGCCGTCATCGTGTTGCAACCCCTCGCCTTCCAGTGTGGTGCGCCCCGACGTGGCGCCAAGCAGGAAGCCGCGCGCGCGGATGTCGCCCGCCGCCCACGCCAGATCGCCCACGCGTTGAAAGCCGAACATGGAATAGAAAATGTAGAAGGGAATGGTGGCCAGCCCATGCGTGCTGTGCGCGGTGCCCGCCGCGATCCACGACGACATCGCGCCGGATTCGTTGATGCCTTCCTGAAGGATCTGGCCCTTGCGGTCCTCGCGGTAGACGCTGAGTTGGTCCGCGTCCTGCGGCGTGTAAAGCTGGCCGACGTGCGAATAGATGCCCACTTGGCGGAACATGCCGTCCATGCCGAACGTGCGCGACTCGTCGGGCACGATGGGTACGACGCGCGGGCCGATATCCGGGTCTTTGAGCAGCTGCGCCAATACCCGCACGAAGGCCATCGTGCTTGAAAATTCGCGGCCGTCGCTGCCCTTCAAATGGGCGGCGAACGCCGTCAGCGGCGGCGTGGACAACGGCCCTGGCCCCGCCGAGCGGTGCGGCAGATGGCCGCCGGCGCGTGCGATGGCGGCCTGGAAATAGTGGTGCTCCGCGCTGCCGGGCGCGGGCTTGATATACGGAATCTCTTCAAGCTGATCGTCCGGCACGGCAATGGCGAAGCGGTCGCGGAAGGCGCGCACGGCCGGGTCGGCCATTTTCTTTTGCTGGTGGTTGGTGTTGGCGGCCTCGCCCGCCGCGCCCATGCCGTACCCCTTGACGGTCTTGGCCAGGATGACGGTGGGCTGGCCCCGGTGCGCCACGGCCGCCGCATAGGCGGCATGCACCTTGGCGGGGTCGTGGCCGCCCCGGTTCAGTGCGCCGATCTCGTCGTCCGACAGATGGGCCACGCGGTCCAGCAACACCGGGTCCGCCCCAAAGAAATGCTCGCGCACGTAGGCGCCGCCCCGCGCCTTGAACACCTGGTATTCGCCGTCCACGCACTGCATCATGCGGCGGCGCAGGCGGCCGTCGTGGTCCTGCGCCAGCAGCGCGTCCCAACCGGCGCCCCAGATCACCTTGATGACATTCCAGCCGGCGCCGCGATAGACGCTTTCCAGTTCCTGGATGATCTTGGCGTTGCCGCGCACCGGCCCATCCAGCCGTTGCAGGTTGCAATTGACCACGAAGATCAGGTTGTCCAGCTTTTCGCGCCCGGCCATTGCCACGGCGGCCAGCGTTTCGGGCTGGTCCTGTTCCCCGTCACCCAGAAAGCCCCATACCTTGCGGCCCTGCGCGGCAATCAGCTCGCGGTCTTCCAGGTAACGCATGTAGCGGGCCTGATAGGCAGCCATCAGCGGGCCCAGGCCCATCGACACCGTGGGAAATTGCCAAAAGCCCGGCATGGTGCGCGGGTGCGGATAGGACGCCAGCCCGCCGCCGCCGATTTCGCGGCGAAAGCCGTCAAGCTGGTCTTCGGAAATTCGGCCTTCCAGGTAGGCGCGCGCATAAATGCCGGGCGCGGAATGGCCCTGAATGTAGAGCAGGTCGCCCAGGAAATCGGGCGTGGCGGCGCGAAAGAAATGGCGGTAGCCGGTTTCGTACAGCGTCGTGGCCGACGCGTAGGTGGCGATGTGGCCGCCCACGCCCGAGGTCTTGCCGGCGCGCAGCACCATGGCCATGGCATTCCAACGCAGGTAGGCGTCCAGTCGCTGCTCGATGCCGATATCACCCGGAAACGCGGGCTGGCTCGCAACATTGATGGTGTTGACGTAGGGGGTGACGCCCGGCGCCGTATAGCGCCCATTGGCCGCGCGGTCCTGCTGGATCAATTGATCCAGCAAGTAGTGCGTGCGCGGCCGGCCTTCGTGGGCCAACACGGCCTGCATGGCTTCCAGCCATTCCTGGGTTTCCTGCGGGTCGGCGTCGGTGGAATCGATCGGGGTGTCCATGGGAGTTCCTTTGGTGATGGGGCTGCGTGGTGATGGGGCTGCGTGGTGATGGGGCTGCGCCACGCAGCAAGGCGTCGGCGTTTCACACATTTCACATCGTGAATTGCAATTGCATCATGTGCAATTGCAATCGTATGGCCGCGCCTGGACAATTGCAAGTGCAACTATCTTTGCCAGCCGCTGTTCACGTTTTCCACTTCGATCGCGCGATCCCGCAACGCCGCTCTTACAATCGCGGCTGCATTCCCGATATCAAAAAAGGAACGACCGCATGGCCACGGGCAAGCCCGACGCATGGAGCCTCTTCCTGACCGCGCACGCGCTGGTGGTAGAGGAGATTGAAAAACGGCTGTCGGCAGCCGACCTGCCGCCGCTGGCGTGGTACGACGCGCTGTGGGCGCTGGAACGCGCCCCGGACGGCACGGCGCGCATGTTCGAAATGGCCGAACGCATGGTGATCGCGCGCTATAACCTGACGCGCTTGATGGACCGGATCGAGGCGGCCGGCCTGGTCGAGCGCTTTCGTTCCGACGAGGACAGGCGCGCCACCTATGCCCGCCTGACGCCCAAGGGCCGCGCGCTGCGGCGCGAGATGTGGAAGGTGTACGGCCCGGCCATCGACGAATTGTTCCTGTCGCGATTGCCCGCCGCGCAACAAGCCGCCATGGCCAAGAGCTTTGTCGACATTGCCCGCCACGTGCGGGCGTTGAACCAGGACCCTGCCTCATGAACAGTGCGCCGATGACCACCAACCCCACGACCACCGGCCCGGTCGCCACCGCCGCCCTGCACATCGGCATCGTTGCCTGTTCGGCCGAAGGCGCCGCGCTGTGCTATCGCACCTTGTGTGCCGAAGGTTCGCAGCGCATGGGGCCGCACGCGCACCCCGAAATTTCGCTGCATACCCATTCGCTGGCGGACTACGTGGTGTGCCTGAACAACCAGGACCTGGCCGGTGTGGGCGCGTTGATGCTGTCATCGGCCAACAAGCTGGCGCGCGCCGGGGCTGACTTGCTGATCTGCCCCGACAACACCATCCATCAGGCGTGGGGCCATGTGCTGCCGCGTTCGCCGCTGCCCTGGCTGCATATCGCCGAGGAAGTTGCCTTGCGGGCCGCCGCGCAAGGCTTTCGACGCATCGGCATCCTGGGCACGCGGTGGCTGGTCGATAGCGAGGTGTATCCGGACAAGCTGGGCGCGCAAGGGCTGCAATGGGTGCGCCCCATCGAAGAAGACCGGCTCACGCTGGGCCGCATCATCATGGACGAACTGGTTTACGGCGTATTCCAGCCCGGGTCGGTCGAGCGCCTGCAAGGCATTGTGGAACGCTTGCGCGATGCCGGTTGCGACGCCGTGGTGCTGGGCTGCACCGAACTGCCGCTGGTGCTGAACGATGGCAACTGCGCCTTGCCCACGCTGGATTCCACACGCATCCTGGCGCGCGCCGCGCTGTCACGCGCGCTGTCCGGCGCCCTGTCGCCCGCGCCCTCACCCGCCCCGGCGCCGCGCTGACGCGGCCCGGTTGGCGCTAGATCTGCTCCAGCCCGAACTGCCGCAGCCGGTTCAAATCCAGCACCTTGATCTGGTGATACGCCAGCGCCAGGATCTGCGCGTCCGCCAGGGTCTGCAACGCCTGGTTCACCCGCTGGCGCGACAGGCCGGTCAGATAGCCTAGTTCTTCTTGCGAAATCGCCAGCGTCAGGTCGGTAGACGGATACAGCTGCGGGTTGAACAGCTGGGCCAGCGACTGCGCCACCCGCGCATCGGCATCCATCAAACGATGGTTCTGGATCGACGCAATGAATTCCCCCATGCGGTCGTTCAGCTGGCCGATGACGAAATGCGAAAACGGCAGGCTGGCGGCCAGCAGCGCATGGAACGTGGCGGCCGGCACCAACATTACCAGCGACGGCTGGATCGCCACCACATCGTATTTGCGCAGCTCGCGCTTGATGACGCTGCCTTCGCCAAACCAGCCGCCACGCGGCACGCCGGAAAACGTGCAACTGCGGCCCGACTCGTTATAGATGGCCAGCTTGAGCAAGCCCGTGTGCACGCCCAGCCAATAGTCCGATGGCGCGTTGCGCCGCGCGATCCAGGCGCCATTGGCCACGTGTTCCGCGCGCGCCGTCGCCAGCACGAGTTCCTGGTGGCCGGCCTCCAGTGCGGCGAACCACGAACAGGCGCCAAAGAGCTCGGCCAGCGCGGCGGCGGAAACAACGTTTGAAACATCGGACATGGGCGGAACCGTGTAAAACTGGCAGTTTGCGAGGTCGGCTGGCAGGTCTGTCATGCAGGCGACAGACAGTATTTTCGGCTCGCCCCTACGCTCACGCAAGCGACGGAAATCAAGCTTTCCGCGATCAGCAAACCTCGAACAAAACAGGGGCCGCCCACGCGCCCTACTCGGAGACGACGCATGAGCAGCATGTTCGACCACGGCCTGGCGCGCCGCGACGCCAACTACACGCCCTTGACCCCGGTGGACTTCATTGCCCGCGCGGCCGAGGTGTACGGCCAGCGGCTTGCCGTGGTGTACGGCAAGGTTCGCCGCACCTGGGCCCAGACCTACGAACGCGCGCAACGCCTGGCCAACGCGCTGGAACGGGCCGGCATCCAGCGCGGCGACACCGTCGCCGTGATGCTGCCCAACATTCCCGCCATGGTCGAAGCCCACTTCGGCGTGCCGATGGTCGGTGCGGTGCTCAACACGCTGAACACCCGCCTGGACGCGCCCAGCGTGCTGTTCATGCTGGGCCACGGCGAAGCGCGCGCCCTGATCATCGACACCGAATATGCCGATATCGCCCAGCGCGCCCGCGCCGAATACCCGCACTTGAAGATCGTCTCGGTCCACGACCTGGACGGCGCCCCCGCCACCTCGGCAGCCGCCCGGCATAGGGACGCCCCTGAGCCGGGCGCCCCTGTGCCGGGCGCCCCTATGCCGGGCACCCCTATGCCGGGCGCCCCTATACCGGGCGCTACCGACTACGAAGCCTTCCTGGCCGACGCGCCCGCCCATTACGACTGGCAGCCGCCGGCCGACGAATGGGACGCCATCGCGCTGAACTACACCTCGGGCACCACCGGGGATCCGAAGGGCGTGGTCTACCACTACCGCGGCGCGTACCTGAACGCCGTCAGCAACATTCTTGAATGGGACATGCCCAAGCACGCGGTCTATCTGTGGACGCTGCCCATGTTTCATTGCAACGGCTGGTGCTTTCCGTGGACGGTGGCCGCGCGCGCCGGGGTGAACGTGTGCCTGCGCAAGTTCGACCCCCAGACCGTGTTCGACCTGATCCGCGCCGAAGGCGTCACGCATTACTGCGGCGCGCCCATCGTGCAAAGCGCGCTGGCCAACGCGCCGGCCGAGATGCGCGCGGGCATCACACATACCGTGCGCACCATGGTCGCGGGCGCCGCGCCCGCGCCCGCCGTCATCGCCAAGATGCGCGACATCGGCTTTGAACTGACCCACGTCTATGGGCTAACCGAAGTCTACGGGCCGGCCGCCGTCTGCGCCCGCCAGGAATCCTGGGACGCGCTGGACGACGAACGCCGTGCGCAGCTGACCGCGCGCCAGGGCGTGCGCTACCACTTGCAGGCCGGCGTATCGGTGCGCAACCCCGACACCATGCAGGAAGTGCCCGCCGACGAACAGACCGTGGGCGAAATCATGTTTCGCGGCAACATCTGCATGAAGGGCTACCTGAAGAACGAACGCGCCACCGACGACGCCTTCGCGGGCGGCTGGTTTCACACCGGCGACCTGGGCGTGATGACGGCGGACGGGTACGTGCGCATCAAGGACCGCAGCAAGGACATCATTATTTCCGGCGGCGAAAACATCTCCAGCATTGAAGTGGAAGACGCGCTGTACCGGCACCCCGCCGTTGCAGCCGTGGCCGTCGTGGCCATGCCCGACCCGAAGTGGGGCGAAACGCCTTGCGCGTTTGTCGAACTGAAACCGGGTTGCAGCGCCACCGCCGAAGAGATCATCGCGCACTGCAAGCTGCTGTTGCCCGGCTTCAAGGTGCCGCGCGCGGTGCGCTTCGGAGAACTGCCCAAGACATCCACCGGCAAGATCCAGAAATTTGAGCTGCGCGCCGGCGTGGGCTCAACGCAGGCCATTGATGTGGCCGACCCCAACAAAGCCGCCTGAACGCCGGCAGCCCGGCACCTTCATCAAAGGAGTTTTTCGGCCATGACGTACCAAGCCCCCGTGAAAGACATGCTGTTTGTGTTGAACCACCTGGCCGGCCTGCGGCAAGTTGCCGCCCTGCCCGGTTTCGAGGAGGCCACGCCCGACACCGCACAGGCCGTGCTGGAAGAATCCGCGCATTTCGCGGCCGAAGTACTGGCCCCGCTGAACCACCCGGCCGACCGTGAGCCCAGCACCTGGCGCGACGGCGCCGTCACGACGTCGCCCGGCTTCAAGCAGGCGTTTCGCCAATACACCGAAGCGGGCTGGCAGGGCATGTCGCATCCAGTGCAATACGGTGGCCAGGGCTTGCCCGGCCTGATCGGGTCGCCCTGCTCTGAAATGCTGAACGCCGCCAATCTGTCGTTCGCGCTATGCCCCTTATTGACCAACGGCGCCATCGAAGCCTTGCTGACCGTCGGCTCGGCGGAAATGAAAACGCGCTTCATCGGGCCCATGATCTCGGGCCAGTGGACCGGCACCATGAACCTGACCGAACCGCAAGCCGGCTCGGACCTGGCCATGATCCGCACGCGCGCGCAACCGGTGGGCGACGGCACGTACCGGCTATCCGGCACCAAGATCTTCATCACCTACGGCGACCACGACCTGACCGAGAACATCCTGCACCTGGTGCTGGCCCGGTTGCCCGACGCACCCGAAGGCGTCAAGGGCATTTCGCTGTTCCTGGTGCCCAAGTTCCTGGTGAACGAAGACGGCTCACTGGGCGCGCGCAACGACGTCACCTGCGTGTCCATCGAACACAAGCTGGGCATCAAGGCCAGCCCCACCGCCACCTTGCAATTCGGCGATGCGGGCGGCGCGCTGGGCTATCTGGTGGGCCAGGAAAACCGCGGGTTGGACGCCATGTTCATCATGATGAACGCGGCGCGCTATGCGGTGGGCGTGCAGGGCATCGCCATTGCCGACCGTGCCTACCAGCACGCGCTGGCCTATGCCAACGACCGCGTGCAAAGCCGCCCGGTGGACGGGTCGTCGCGCGATGCCGTCACCATCATCCACCACCCCGATGTGCGCCGCATGCTGGGCACCATGCGCGCGCTGACCGAAGCGGGCCGCGCGCTGGCCTACGTGACGGCCGGCCACGCCGACCTGGCCCACGCCAGCCCCGACGCCGACGAGCGCAAGCGTCATCTGGCCATCCAGGAATTCCTGGTGCCCATCGTGAAGGGCTGGTGCACCGAGATGTCGCTGGACGTGACCAGTCTGGGCGTGCAGGTGCACGGCGGCATGGGCTTCATTGAGGAAACCGGCGCGGCGCAGTATTACCGCGACGCCCGCATCCTGACCATCTACGAAGGCACCACCGCCATCCAGGCCAACGACCTGGTCGGCCGCAAGACCTTGCGCGACGGCGGCGCGGTGGCGCATGCGCTGCTGGAGGCCATCCGCCAGACTGAAACCGAGCTGGAATCGCGCAGCGAGCCGGCCGCCAACCTGGTGCTCAAGCCACTGCGGCAGGCGCGGCTGGCCCTGGCAAATGTCGTGGACTTTGTGCTGGCCAACGCCGCGGGCGCGCCCAACGCCGTCTTCGGGGCGGCCGTGCCGTATCTGCTGCTGGCCGGCACGACGCTGGCCGGTTGGCAGATGGCCCGCGCGCTGCTGGCCAGCCTGGACCACCAGCAGGAAGACCCCGAGTTCCATCAGGCCAAGATCGCCACCGCACAGACCTATGCGCTGCACAAGCTGACCCAGGCGCCGGGGCTGGCGGCCGTGGTGCTGGGGTCCAAGGACTACGCGGTACAACCCTGACGCGACGGCGGCGGCGATGCCTTGCGGGGCAACGTCGCCGCCCAGAACAACAAGGCCGTCACGCTAATGGCCGCGCCCAGCGCGCACACACCCAGCCAGCCCGCGCGCGCGTAGACCGCCGTGGACGCAATGCCGCCCAGCCCGCTACCCACCGCGTAGAACATCATGTAGCTGCCCACCAGGCGGCTATGCGACTGGGCGCTGATGCTGAAGATCATCGTTTGATTCGTCACGTGCAGCGCTTGCAGCGCCACGTCCAGCACCAGCACGCCCAGCGCCAGGGCCCACAGGCTGTGATCCAGCAAGGCAATGGGCGCCCACGCCAGGCACAGCAGCACCAAGCCCGCGCCCGTGGTGCGCTGCCCCAGCCCGCGATCCGCCCAGCGGCCGGCCCGCGCGGCCATCAACACGCCCAATACGCCCACCAGGCCGAAGCCGCCCACCGCCGCGTGCGACAAGGAATGGGGCGGCGCGCTCAAGGGCAGCACCAGCGCCGTCCAGAACACGCTGATGGCGGCGAACATCAGCAAGGCAATCATGCCCCGCACGCGCAGCACGGGTTCCGTGGCCAGCAGCGTCGCCATGGACCGCAGCAACTCCCAGTAGGACAGCGTTGCCGTAGGCAGCCGGCGCCGAGGCAAGCGGCGCAGCAGCACCCACGCCAGCAACGCCGCCATCGCGGCGGACACCACGTACACGGCGCGCCAACCCCAGGCGTCGGCCACCACGCCGGCCACCGTGCGCGCCAGCAACAAACCGATCACCACCCCGCCCTGCGCGGCGCCCACCACCCTGCCCCGTTCGCCGGGCGCGGCCAGCGCGGCGGACAGCGCCAGCAGGCCTTGCGTCATCGCGGTACCCAACAGGCCCAGCGCCACCATGCCCGCCAGCAGCCACGGCGTATTGGCCGACATGGCCACCGCGCCCAGCGCCAGCACCAGCAGGCCCAGCTGCGCCAGCATCAGGCGGCGCCGGTCCAGCAGGTCGCCAAGCGGCACCACGAACAGCAGCGCCACCGCGCAGCCCAATTGCGTTGCGCTGACGACGACGCCCACAGCGCCTTCGTCCAGCAGGAACTCGCGGCCGATGGCATCCAGCAAGGGCTGCGCGTAATACACGTTGGCCACGCTTAGCGCACAGGCTACGGCCAGCAACATCACCAGCGATGTGGGCAGGGGTGGCGATGCGTCGGCGGCGTCGTTGGCCTCGGCGGCGTCGTTGGCGGCCGGATTGCGCCCCGCATCGGCCGGGGTGCCGCGGGCGGCAGCCGCCGCGGGTTGCGCGCAGGCAGCGCTCAAGGTGTTGGCGCCGGGCGGTGGAGCATCGGGCATGGTACGTCCTTCTGGTTTTATTACGAAACCAGAATGCTAGACCCGAAGGTTTTATAATGCAACCATTGCATCCCCATCCTAGGGTCAGACATGGTCAAACGCACCAGCCTTGAAGGCGCCGCCTGCCCGGTGGCGCGCTCGTTAGACGCCATCGGCGACTGGTGGTCGCTGTTGATCGTGCGGGACGCGTTCGACGGCGTGCGCCGGTTTGGCGAATTCCAGAAAAGCCTGGGCGTGGCCAAGAACATCCTTAGCGACCGGCTGCGCACACTGGTTGCCCACGGCATCCTGGCCGTGGCCCCTGCCTCGGACGGCAGCGCCTATCAGGAATACGTGCTGACGGACAAAGGCCGCGCGCTGTTTCCGGTCATCGTCGGCTTGCGGCAGTGGGGCGAAGACCATTACTACGGCCCTGCCGAAGCGCACTCCACGCTGATCGACCGCAAGCGCGGCCAAGCCGTGCGCCGCCTGGAAATCCGCGCCCAGGACGGGCGCCTGCTGGAGCCAGACGACACCGTCGTGCAGAAAACCACGCCCTCGCCCGGCTAGCCCGGCTGCCCCGGCCACTGCCCCGTGCCCAGCGCGGTGGGCGAATACGCGCCGAATTGCCAGCGCAGCGCCAAGGCGCCGGGCCGCCGCAGCACGCGGCGCACGTGCACGCGCCACAGCCGTTCAGCGCCCGCAAAGCTTTGGATTTCGGGGCTGTCCAGCACCACCTCGGCGCGGCCCGATACCTGAAGCAGGTCGCCCCGTTCAAAGTCCACAAAGACCAACCCCGCGCGCGGGTTCGCCATCAGGTTGCCCAAGGTATTGAAAAAGCGGTTGCCGGAAAAATCGGGAATGGTCAGCACATTGCCGTCCACCCGCACAAAACCGGGTTTGCCGCCGCGATGCGACACGTCAACCGCGCGGCCACCCCGCGCATCATCGTCCACGTAAGAGGCCACGAAAAAGGTGTCGGCCGATTGGATCAACGCGCGCGCGGCATCGTCCAATTGATCGGTTTCCGGCAACGCGGCTGCAAACCGCATGGCGGGCGAACGCGAGAAATGAAAATCGCGCGCCTGGATGTACTGCGGGCAATTGCCAAAGGACTGCGCCACGGCTACATCGAAGCGCTTGCCGTCCCATGCCGCGATGCGACCGTTCATGCGATTTCGCCGGCGCGTGTGCAGCTCGATGCCCAGCAGCCCCACCGCCTGCCCGGGGCCCAGGCCCGCGCGCACCGGATCATCGGCATCCGGCATGACGGTTACCCGCAAGGTGTGCGGGTCGGGCGATATGGCAAAGCCGGGCTGGCCCTCCAGCACGCCGGCCCACGGGTCGCCCTGGGGGTCCACCGTGCCTATTACCAGGAATGGCAACTGCGCGAAAAAAGCGCGGTGCTGGTCGGGCATGTGGTCGCGCACGATCTTCGGGCCGATCTGCGCCATGCGTTCAGCCACGCCGGCACGCGCTTGCAACAGGCGTTCGCCCGCATGCCACGGCAAGTCGTCGTCAAGAGGGGTATCAGTGGGGATCATGGTGCGCTCCGGGCCGTGGTGGTGATGGCGGTGTCAGGCGGCCTGCAAGCCGGCGGGCGTGCGGGCCATGGGCACGAAGCCCGGCAGGCTTTCGATGCGGTCGAGCCACGCGCGCACATGCGGGTAGTCGGCCAGCGACACATTGCCTTCGGGCGCGTGCGACACGTAGGCGTAGCAGGCCACGTCCGCGATCGTCGGGCGGGAACCGGCCAGGAAGGCACGGGTGCCAAGCTCGGCGTTCATGACGCCCAGCAAGGCATGCGCGCGCGCCAAGGTGGTTTCCACGTCGTAGGGCGCGCCAAATACCGTGATCAATCGGGCCGTTGCCGGGCCGCTGGCCAGGGGCCCGGCCGCCACCGACAACCAGCGCTGCACCGCCGCCGCGCCGGCCGGATCGGCGGGCAGCCAGGCCTGGCCGTCGTAGCGGGCGGCCAGATAGACCAGGATGGCATTGGAATCCGCCACCACCGTGCCGTTGTCGTCGATGACCGGCACCTGGCCGAACGCGTTCAGCGCCAGGAATTCCGGGCGCTTGTGCTCGCCGCCGCGCAGGTCCACGTCGACGCGCTGGTGCGGAACGTTCAGCAGCGACAGCATCAGCGCGACGCGATGCGCGTGGCCGGACAGGGGAAAGCTATAGAAGGTCAACGGGGCAGCGGACATGGGAATTTCCAAGGTGGATGAACATGGCTCCATCTTGGTCCGATGCGCGCCCCGCGTGAACGGCCAGCCGCGACAAGACACTATTGTCGGATTTGAAAGGACGGGTGGAAGGTACCGGGTCGAAGGCACGGGGAAGGCACCGGCCGAAGGCTCCTCATCCCCCGGCAGCGCTGCCCGAGCTCCGGCCCGTCAGAGCGGTAATTCGGCCAGATCGCGCCGCAGGGCTTGCACGCAGAACTCGACAAAGCTGCGCACTTTGGCGGAACTGCGGCGGCCCTCTGGGTACACCACATGCACCGGCATGGGCGGCGATTCGAAATCGCGCAGCACCACCTGCAAGGCACCGCTTTTGAGGTGCCGCGCCACCTGGTACGACACCACCTGCGTCAAGCCCCACCCTTCGCACGCGGCCAATACGGCGGCCTGAAACGACGTGACGGCCAGCTGCGATTCCACGTTCAGCCGGCGCGGCTCGCCAGCTTGCTGGAAGCGCCATTGCGCGCCCCGCCCTTCCATCGCGGCCGTGATGGTGCAGAAGCGGTGCAGCGCATCGGGGTCCTGGGGTTCGCCGTGTTGGCGCAGGAATTCAGGCGTGGCGCACACCACGCGGCGCACGTGGCCGACCGGCACCGCCGTCAACGTGGAATCGGGCAACGCGCCGATGCGCACGGCAACATCCACGCCTTCGTCCAGCAGGTTGACCACCCGGTCCACCAGCAAGGTGCGCACCGACACGGCCCGATGCGCGCGCAGATAGCCCAGCACCACCGGCATGACGTGCAGTTCGCCAAAGAACGCGGGCGCGGTGACGTGCAGCGCGCCACGTGGTACGGCCATCGCACCGGCGGCGGCATCGTCGGCTTGTTCGACGTCTTCAAGAATGCGGCGGCAGTCGGCCGCGTAGCGTTGGCCCGCCTCGGTCAGGCGCAGGCTGCGCGTGGTGCGTACCAGCAGCAAGGCACCCAGCCGCCGTTCCAGCGCCGCAACGCTGCGCGTGACCGACGGCGCGGACATTTCCAGGCGGCGTGCGGCGGCGGCAAAGCTCTGGGCTTCGGCCACGGCCAGGAACACCGACATTTCTTGGAATCGATTCATGCTGGGACCGTGGCGGGCAAGGTGGTGGACAGGGCGGATGGCGTCGCCCAGGCGGCGCTGCTGTCCCGGACACACTGCCGCACGATATCGGCCAGCGCGGCGGCCACCGGGTCCGGCTGCGCCTGGGCACGATACAGCGACAGCGTGATCGACGGCAAAGGGGGCAGACCCTGCTCGCCCGCCGCCAGCGGGCGCACGCCGGCGGGCAGGCCCAACGGCGTGCGCACGGCCAGGCCCAGCCCCGCCGACACGGCCGCCCACAAGCCGGCCAGGCTGGGGCTGGTGAACGCCGCGCGCCAGTTCACACCGGCGCGGTCCAACGCGTCGGTGGCACAGGTGCGAAACAGGCAAGGCGCCTCGAAGGCCACCAGCGGCAGTTCGCCGCCGCCATCGCCGTCGCCGCGCGGCGGATCGGCAAGCTGGCTGGGGCCGATCCACCGCATGGGCAGGTCCAGCAGGCGTTCGGCATGCGGCAGGCGCGCATCAAAGTCCCAGGCCAGCGCCAGGTCCAACTGCCCCAGCGCCATGCGCTCCAGCAGTTCGCCGTTGCGCGCCACCCGTGCTTCGATCCGCACATGGGGATGCGCGCGGGCGAATTCGCCCAGCACGCTGGGCAACAGCATTTCGCCGAAGTCTTCCTGCATGCCCAGGCGCACGCGGCCGGACAGCTCGGCGCCTTGCACGGCGCGGGCTGCCTGGTCGTTCAGCTCCAACAGGCGGCGGCCGTAGGCCAGCATGGTCTGGCCCGCGTCGGTGAGCGCCAGGCCGCGCCCTGCCTTGCGCAGCAGCGGCACGCCGGCCTGCTCTTCCAGCTTTTTCATTTGCGCGCTGATCGCCGACGTGGATCGGCCCAGGCGGTCGGCCGCCCGGCCGAAGCTACCCAAATCGACGCCCGCAACGAAGCTGCGCAGGATGTCCAGGTCAAAGGTTACGGGTCGCATGGGTCGCCTTGGCTGGCCTTAATAGTCCAGTTTTTCAAAACTATTGAATCAATATTTCCTGATTTTCAGAACGATAGCAGACGCGCAAACTGGCCGGGTCCTTTTTTAAAAGCTCTGGAGTTCCGCATGTCCGACATCCCCGCCCCTGCGATTTTGCTGTCCGCCCCGGCCGCGCCCGCCGCGCACCGCTGGAAAGTGCTGGCGGTCGGCGTGGCCGCCAACGCGGCTTTTTCCGCCGCCGCCGCCGGCCTGCCGACCACGGCGGTGTTCATGCGTGCAGGTTATCGGCTGGACAACGATCAGCTTGGGCTGGCGCTGGGCTTGATGGGCCTGGGCGTGGCCTTGTTTGAATTGCCCTGGGGCCTGCTGACCGACCGCTGGGGCGACCGCCCCGTCCTGTTGACCGGCCTGAGCGCCACGGCAGCGGCGCTGGCCTGGCTAAGCGTGTTCGCCTCGCCCACGGCCGGTGTGGTGCCCAGCTTGTGGCTCTTGGCGGCGGGTCTGGTGCTGGTGGGCGTATTGGGCGGCAGCGTCAACGGCGCCAGCGGCCGGGCCGTGATGGCCTGGTTCGGCGATAGCGAACGCGGGCTTGCCATGAGCATCCGCCAGACCGCCGTGCCGCTGGGCGCAGGCCTGGGCGCCCTGCTGCTGCCTTGGCTGGCGGCACGGTCCGGGTTTGCCGCCGTCTTCGGCGCACTGGCCGCGATGTGCGCAGCGGCGGCGGTGCTGGCGGTGTGCTGGCTGCGCGATCCGGGCGGATTGCGCGGTCCGGGCGAATTGCGCGATCCGAGCGGCCCGTTGCGCGATGCGCGCGTCTGGCGCGCGGCGGCGGCGATCGGCCTGATGTGCTGCCCGCAGTTCGCGGTGCTGACCTTCGCCACGGTGTTCCTGCACGACTTCAGCCAGGCGGGCATCGGAACGCTGACTGCCGTGATGGTGGCGGTGCAGTTGGGCGCGATGGTGGCGCGCATCGCCAGCGGCCGGTGGACCGATCGGCACGGCAACCGACGCGCCTTTTTGCGCCGCTGCGCGCAACTGAGCGCGCTGATGTTCGCGGCGTTGGGCGCGGTCGCCTGGCTGGTCAGTGGCGGCCCCACCACGCCGGGCGCGGTGCTTGCCACGGCCGCCCTGCTGACGGCGGCGGGCGTGTGCGCGTCGGCGTGGCACGGCGTGGCATATACCGAACTGGCGACGCTGGCCGGCGTGAACCGGGCCGGCACGGCGTTGGGCATGGCGAACAGCTGCGTCTACCTGGGCCTGTTCCTGACGCCCGTTGCGCTGCCGCACGTGGTGGCGGCCAGCTCGTGGCCCGCCGCCTGGGTGCTGGCGGGCGTGGCGATGCTGGCCGCCCTGCCGCTGTTGCCGCGCGCGTCATGGCGGGCGAGCTGACCACGCGCAGGTCACGGCAGGCGACCGCTACGCCTGGAATTCCCGCGTCAGCCACGCCAAAAAGGCCCTGACCGGGGGATGGCGTTCGCGCCCGGGCGCGCACAGGGCCGTGTACGCCGCACCGGGCACGCGCACCTGCGGCCGGTACGCGGCCAGGGTGCCGGCGCGCACGCTGTCGGACACCATGACCGAACTGGCCAGCACCAGCCCCTGCCCCGCGATGGCGGCTTGCAGCGCGTAGTGTTCTTCTGCGTAGGCGTGCACGGCCGCGGGTTGGCGCCACGCGGGCATGCGCGCCGCCTGGCACCACGCCAGCCAGCCTTGTTCGTACAGATCTGAATCGCGCCAGCGCACCGTCACCAAGGCAGGCGCCGCTTTGGCCGCGCGCGTCTTCGCCATTTGCGCGATGAGCCCGGGCGCGCCGTAGACGCCAAACCACTCGGGCAGCGTCGCGGCGGTATGCAGGGCGGGATAGGCGCGTCGGCTATAGCGCACCGCCACGTCCACGCTGGCGTCTTGCAGCAGATCCACGGGGTCGGCGCCGGTTTGCAGGTTCAGCTGGTATTGCGGAAAGGCTTGATGAAAGCGCCCCAGTCGCGGCACCAGCCACAGGGCTGCGAAGGAATGCGTGGTCGATAGCGTCAAGGCGCCGGAGGCCGGTTCGGGGCGCAAGGCGTCCAGCGTTTGCGCAATGTCCAGCAGCGCGCCGTGCACGCTGATGAAAAGGCGCGCGCCTTTGTCCGTCAGTTTTACGCTGCGTGGCGCGCGGTCGAACAGCGGAAATCCCACCTGCCGTTCCAGCGACTTGATCTGGTGCGACACCGCCGTGGGCGTCACCGCCAATTCAGCGGCGGCCAGCTTGAAACTGCGCAGCCGCGCGGCGGCCTCGAACGCGCGCAGGGCGGTCACCGGCAAGGTCGAAAACATGAGGACTGGACAACCTTATGGATGAAATGAATTCATCTTAACCAAGGATTCATCATTTGTCGTGGACAAGCCGGATTTCTATATTGAAGGCACGAACTCATTCGGAGCCATCATGAATCAAAATCATCCATCCCAGCGCCTGCTGATCCTGGTCGGCAGCCCCCGCCGCGACGGCAACAGCGCCGCATTAGGCGCCGCCGCGCAACGTGGCGCAAACGCCGCCGGCATATCCACCAACCTGCTTTTCCTGGACGATTACCTCCACGGATTCCTGTCCGACCTGCGCCACCAACCCGCGCCCGATGACCGCTATTCGGAACTGTTTCTTGAACACTTCCTGCCCGCCGATGGCGTGCTGATCTGCACGCCCATTTATTGGTACGGCATGTCGGCGCAGACCAAGGCTTTCTTTGACCGTTCGTTCAGCCACTATGCCGGCAGCGGTCCCGAGCCGGAACGCGTCAAGGCACGCATGACGGGCAAGCGCCTGGGCTTGGCGGTGGCGTCCGAGGAAACCTACCCCGGGGCGGCGCTGGGCATCGTGCATCAGGTGCAGGAATACGCGCGCTATTCGCATTCCGAATTCGTGGGCTATGTGCACGGCGCGGGCAACCTGCGCGGAGAAATCGCGGCCGATCCGCGCCAACCCTTATTGGCGGCCGAGCAGCTGGGCGCGTCGTTCTTTACCCGGAAATATTCCGATTACCGCATCGAAACGCCCCGCCCTCACAACGTCTGGGAACCCGCGCGCAGCAGCACGCCGGGCGTACTGCCGTAGACCTGCTTGAACACGCGCGTCAGGTGCGCTTGGTCGGCGAAACCCACGGCCTGGGCCGCTTGCGCCAGCGGCACGCCGCCACGCAACAACACCCGTGCGCGCGCCACGCGCCAATTACGCAGCCACGCTTGTGGTGGAAGCCCGTAGCGGCGGGCAAACTGCTTGACCAGCGTGGTGCGGTGACGGTCCTGCGCGCGGGCCAGCGCGTCAAGGTCCGGCGCGCAGGCGGGATCCGTCGCCATGCGTTCGCGCAGCAACGCGCAGACGTCGGACGCGTCGCTGTCCGCAGGCGCGGTCGCGTCGCCATGCGCGTTAAGCAGGCCGAGCAGCGCGGCCGAGATTCCTTCGCGGCGTTCGCCGTCGTCCATGGCGCCGGGCGCCAGCGCGTGTAGCCATTGTGCGCACAACGCGGGCGCGCGGATCACGGGGCCCGATATGCGCGCGGTGCCTCCCAGCGTGGCGCGCGCGTGGTCATCGAACCAGGCCGGGTCGATGTACGCCATGCGATAGGCCAGCGGCGCGTCCGACGTGCCGCCCGTGTGCACCTGGCCGGGTGCGATCACCACCAGGTCGCCGGTGGCGGCAACGTGGGTGTGGCCCTGTACGGTAAAAGAGCACCGGCCGCGTTCGATGGCGCCAATCGACCAGGCATCATGAAAGTGCGGCGCGTAGCGATACGCCCGCAGGTCCGCGATCAAGACGTCGCCGGGCAGGCCCGCGCCGCAGTGCCAGATATGTTGAGATGCCGCCATCAAATAGCCAGAAGTGGATAGCCAGAAATAGATAGCCAGAAATAGAGAGCCAGAAGTCCTTGCGCGACTGCCGCCAGCCCGGACGGCAGCGGCGTGGCGTGGCCCATAGCGCGCCGGCCTGTCGCCCCGCCGTCTTATCGCCCTGCTCCGCTACGCTAGCCGAAGTACCGTCCATCCGCGGTCAGCGAACGCGCGAACAGCCACGCATTGGACGGATTTTCGCCGACGCGGCGGATGGCGTAAGGCCACCAGTCGGCGCCGAATGGCAGGTAGACCCGGACGTTATAGCCCAGGCCGCGCAGCGCCATTTGCCAGTCGGGGCGCACACCATAAAGCATTTCAAATTCGAACGCGTCGGGCGACCATCCCCGCTCGCGCGCCAGCGTCATGATGGCGCCGGCCAGCCTATCGTCATGCGTGCCGAACACCGGATAAAACCCCGCTTTGCGCGCGTCGCGCGACAGCATGATGGCGGCCGCGTCCAGATAGGCCAGGTCGATCCGGGCGCGGCCCGCATGGTCCAGCGCGCGCTCGGGAAACGCGCCTTTCACCAGCCGCAACGACGTGTGCCGGCGCACGGCCCAGGCCAGGTCTTCGGGCGTGCGCCGCCGCCGCGCCTGCAAGGTCAGGCCGACGGGCAAGCCGTCTTCCAGCAAGGCACGATGTAGCGCGCAGGTGCGATCGCGGATGGTGGAATCTTCCATATCCAACATCATGCAGTTGCGGCGGGCGATGGCGGCGCGGGGGCTTGCGATGGCGTCGGCGATACGGCGCGCGTTGGCGGCGCCCAGCGCGTCGCTGGCCATGTAGCCGATGGCGGTGGGGTCCACGGATACGTGCACGTCCAGCCCGGCCGCGCCCAGCGCGCGACAGGCGTCGAGGGCTTGCGACACGTTGTGTTCGATGGCGGCGGGGTCGGCCACGTATTCGCCCAGGTAGAACAACGATGACCGGATGCCATGGGCCTGCCACAGCCGCAACGCGGTGCGAACGGCGGCGTGCACATCCGTGCCGCCGACAAAGCGCTGCGCCAGCGACGAGCGCGCCGCCACCGCCCGCATTGCGCGCCCCATGACGGGGCTGCGCGCCAGCGCGATGGTGGTTCTTTGGAAAATGCTCATGAGTGCTCCCGCTAGAGAGCCGCACTATGGCGTGGCCGAACGCGCTTGTATTGAACGCCCGTGAACGCGGGGAATGGCGCCTGGGGGACGCGGGCTCAAGGCCGAAACGGCGCCGGGTCCAAGGGCAGTTCCAGCCCGGCCATCTGCGCCGTCAGCAACGCGGCGCTGCCGCAGGCCAGCGTGAAGCCCAGCGCGCCCTGGCCGATGTTCAGCCACAGGTTGTCGGCCGCCGGACTCTGCCCGATCAACGGTTTGCCGGTAGGCGTGGCCGGGCGCAAGCCGGCCCAGGGGATAGCTTGCGTCAGGTCCAGCGCGGGAAACGCCTCGCGCACCTGGCGCTTGAGCAGCTCCACGCGCGCCGGATCGATATCGGCGTTGGCGCTGCCGATATCGACCATGGCGGCAATGCGCAGCACCTTGCCCACGCGCGCATAGACGATGCGGCGCTCGTAATCCGTCACGCTGATACGCGGGGCAACCGTGTCGTCGTCCGCCAAGGGCACGCTCAGGCTGTACCCCTTTAGCGGATACAAGGGCACGTCATGCCCCAGCGGCTTGAGCAGCGCACGGGTGCCGATGCCGGTGGCCAGCACGATGGCGTCGGCGCCGATGTCGCCATGGCGCGTGTTCACCGCGACGATGCGGCGGCCTTCGCGCTGCAAACCCGTCACGGGGTTGGACATGGCGCATTCCACATTGCCCAGCGCTTGCAGGCGGTCGAACAGGCCTTCGGTGAACTGACGGCAATCACCCGCCTCTTCGCTGGGCGTGTAGATCGCGCCCGCCAGATTGCGGCCCATGGCGGCCAGCGCCGGCTCCATTGCCAGGGTTTGCGCCGCATCCAGCACCTGCTGCTGCGCGCCGTGCCCGGCCTGGTAGGCCACCAGCGCGCGCGCCTTGTCCAACAAGGCGGCGCTGCGGTAGGCGATCAGCTTGCCGTTTTTCAGATGGCCAAAATCCAGGCTTTCCTGTTGCAGCAGCGTGTGCATGACGTCGCGGCTAAGGTAGGACAAGCCCAGCAACTGCGCGGTGGACGCCTTGGCCACCGACGCGCGGCAGGCCAGGGCAAATTGCACGCACCAACGCCATTGGTGGGGGTCCAGCCGGGGCCGGAAGCGCAGCGGGGAATCCTGGCGCAACAGCCAGCCCGGCACGCTGGGCAAGACGCCCGGACCGGCCAGCGGCGCGACGTAGCTGTAGCTGAGCTGGCCGCCGTTGGCGTAGCTGGACACTTCCGCCGGCCGCGCCTGGCTGTCCACCAGCACCACATCGTGGCCCTGGCGCGCCAGGAAATACGCAGACGTCACGCCGACAACGCCCGCACCGATTACGCAAACGCGCATGCCTTCATCCAATCAAACAGGGAATCTCCCATTTTGTAACGGCCATGGGCAGCGCGGCAAATGCCAAACGCCGCAGCATCCATAACAAAACATCATGGGATTGAGGGGGGCAAGCGGGCCGGGTCAAGGCAGACGGGTCAAGGCCGACGGGTCAGGCCGCGCGGTGCAGCTTGATGATGGCAGCGGCGGTGGGGTCGCGCACCAGATCGGCCAGCGTGTAGCCGTTAAGCGCGTCGTAGAAGGCGTTCAGGGTCTGGGCCAGCACGCCCGCCAGCCGGCAGGCGCCGTCCAGCGCACAGGGCGGTTCGCGACAATCGATCAGCGGACCCTGCTGTTCCAGCTCGCGGATCAGGTCGCCGACGGGATAGCTGCACGCGTCGCGCGCCAGCCGCAACCCGCCGCCCTTGCCCCGCACGGTACTGATCCAGCCGCGTTGCGACATGAAGTGCACCACTTTGACCAGGTGATTGCGCGACACGTCGAAACGCTCGGCGATCTCCGGGATGGTCACGGCGCTGGGCCGGTCTCGGCACTGCGTCAGATACATCAAGACGCGCAGGCCGAAATCGGTGAATCGGGTCAGTTGCATGGCAAGGTTCGGGTGGCCGGGCGGCCCGAAAAGTTCAGGCCGCCAGGATACACCGCTCAGGCTGGAGCGCCGCCGGTGCCAAAGGCCTCGGCGTGGATGCGCGCGGGTTCCACGCCCAGCTCCAGCAAGGCAGAGCGTTGCGCGGCCATGAACGGCGCCGGACCGCACAGGTAATAATCGGCGCCCGGCACGATGGCCTCGTCCGCGATGGCGCGCAGGTTCACGCGGCCACGGTGGTCGTAGTCTTCGCCGGCCTTGTCGGCGTGGCCGACTTCTTCATAGAAGACCGCCTTGCGTACATTGCCGCGCTCTGCCGCGATGCGGTTCACGTGGTCGCGCATGGCATGCACCGCGCGGTTGCGACAGCCGTGCACGAACCGGATCTGGCGCTTGTCGTCGGTGCGCACCAGGTGGTTCAGCATCGACACCATCGGCGTCAGCCCGACTCCGCCACTGAGCAGCACCACGGGCGCGTCGCTGTCTTCTTGAAGATAGAAATCCCCTTGCGGCGGCGCCACATCCAGCACGTCGCCCTCTTGCAGCCGGTCGTGCAAAGTGTTGGACACCCGGCCTGCCGGCGTCTGGGCGCCCGCGGCCTCGCGCTTGACTGAAATACGCAGGCGATCTTGCCCGGGCGCGTCCGACAAACTGTATTGGCGCGGCTGCATCAGGCCCAGCTCGGGAATGTAGACGCGCACGGACAGGTATTGGCCGGGGCGATAGGCGGGCACCTTGCCGCCATCGGACGGCGCCAGATAGAAGGACGTGATTTCAGCGCTTTCCGGCTGCTTACCCACGATGCGAAAGGCGCGCCACCCCGTCCAACCGCCCGGCTTGGCCGCCGATTCGGCATACAGGCGCGATTCTTCGGCGATCAGCAAGTCAGCCAATTGGCCATAAGCCGCGGCCCAGGCGTCCACCAGTTCGTCGGTGGCGGCCTCGCCCAGCACTTCACGGATCGACGCCAGCAAATGCTTGCCCACAATAGCGTAGTGCTCGGCCCGGATACCCAGGCTGACGTGCTTGTGCACGATGCGCGTCACCACGGGGGCCAGCACGGAAGGGTCGTCGATATGTTCCGCGTAGGCGGTCACGGCGCCGGCCAGCGCATGCTGCTGCTGGCCGCCGGCCTGATGGCCCTGGTTGAACACGTGCTTGAGCTCGGGGTTGTGCTCGAACATGCGCGCGTAGAAATGACGCGTCAGCGCCACGCCATGGGTTTTAAGGACGGGGGCCGTGGCTTTGACCAGCGCGCGGACTTCGGGGCTCAACATCTTGCTGCTCCTTGAATTGCGATCGGGCTCGCTTTAAACATATATTCATAATACATCTTTAAGAACGAAGGGTCATCTTCAAGAACCAAGGACACATCCCGGCGCACCCCTTAATCGATGTCGCGTCGCCATTCGCCAACAAGTGTTAGCGCCGGCAAGGCGCAGCCGGCGCCCCCGCGCCAAATTGGATACCTTGTGGCCGGGTCCGGGCCCTGCCACACCACGGAGGCCATCCATGCGTCCCCCACCATCCAGCTGGCCGCCTGCCACGGGCCGGGCGGCGCGCGTAGCCGCCATGTGCCGTCGCCATCCCTGGCGAGGCCAACCGTGGCCATATCCGCTGGAAAAGCCAATTTTGCTGCCTTGATCAAGGCTTCTTTCAAGGTCCACAGCAGGTAAAAACGATGGCATTGGGCCGGCCCCTCCAAGGCGGCCAGCGCCACGGCCTCTTCCTTTGAGCACACCCAAGCGGCCAGCGCGGCAAAATCCCGGGTGCGCAGGCGCTCAAGGTCGGCGCCCACTGCCCAGCCGTCCGGGGCGCGGGCGCAGACGGCGTGCCCGCCGCTGTGGCTTAGCGACGTCACGCCGCCCGCAGGGGTGGACCGGCGCACGTCATGCAGCAAGGCGCGGCTGACCCGCCAGTCTTCGCGGGCCTTGGGGCCGGATCGGGCGGGCGCCAGCAAGGCGTCGTTTTCGGACAGGTCCTGCACCCGATAAAGTTCGGCGGCGCCTTTGTCCGCCCAATACATGAATAGTTCCTGAATTTCCACGGCAATAAGTAACCAATTACATTTCGAAGACGCGAAACCCCTTGCTGTGGCGTCGACACAAAGTTACTACTGAAAACAAATTCCATGAGCGATGACATAGTAGAATCGCGCGCTATGTTGACGTTTTCAATCGCGCAATGGCAAGGTTGGACGCAAGGAATGGAGTCGCCCGAAGACTGGTTTCATTGGGCGCAACACCCTTACTGTCCTCTTGATGACGCACGCGCGCCCCGCCTGGACTTTCTGCCCCCGATGCAACGCCGCCGGCTCAGCCCGCTTGCCCGCGCGGTGTTCGAATGCGCGTGGCCGCTAGCCGCCGGGCGCCCGGCGATGCCGTTCGTGTTTGCCTCGCGGCACGGCGAAACCACCCGCAATTTCGGCCTGCTGCAAGCGCTGGCGGCAAACGAACCGCTGTCTCCCACCGCGTTCGGCCTGTCGGTGCACAACGCCATTGCCGCGCAGTGGTCGATCATACGCGGTGAAACCACCGAATCCGTCGCGCTGTCGGTGGACGACGACGGCCTGGAGCACGCGTTTGTCGAAGCCGCCATGCTGCTCGACCAGGGCCATGACGACGTCCTGGTGGTGCTGGCCGAAGAACGCCCGCCCGCGCCCTATGCCGCCTGGATCGATGACGTGCCCTACACCTACGCCGCCGCGTTTCGTTTGCGCGCCGGCTCGGACTGGTCACTGGCCCTGTCCTCTGGCGCCGGCGGCCACCGCCCGCCACCCACGTCGTCCTTCGACTTGACGGCAGCAGAGCACGTTTGGCCCAACCCCTTGAACCTGCTGCGCCACCTGACGCTGCGCACCCCCACTTGGGGGCACGCCAATCGCGCCCGACGCTGGACCTGGACCCGCACCGCATGACTAGCACCACCCAACCCCGCCAGGACTTCTGGCTTTGGCGCCTGCTGGCCACCGGCATGGCCTTCACGATGTTCGGCGTGGGCGGCGTGCTGTTGCGCGTGCTGGTCTTCCCGCCGCAGCGCCTGCTGCCGGGCGGCCGGATCGAACGCCAGCGGCGCGCCCGCTGGGCGCTGAACCGCACGTTTCGCCTGTTCATCCGGTTCATGGTTCGGGTGGGCATCCTGACCGTTGAATTCAAGGGCGCCGACCGCCTGGGCAAGCCCGGCCAGATGATCCTGGCCAACCACCCGTCGTTGCTCGATGTGGTGTTTCTGGTGGGACACGTCAAGAACGCCAACTGCATCGTCAAGCATGGGCTGGCCACCAACCCGTTCACGCGCGGCCCCGTTGCCAACGCGGGCTACATCACCAACGACGAGAGCTTCGACATGTTTGACCGCGCCGCTGATGTGCTGCGCAACGGCGAAACGCTGATCGTCTTCCCCGAAGGCACGCGCACGCCGCCTGACGCATTGCCGCAGTTTCACCGTGGCGCCTGCGCCATTGCGCTGCGCGGTGCGCGCATCGTCACCCCCGTGGTCATCCAGATGAACCCGCGCAGCCTGACCAAGGGCGAACCCTGGTACCGGATTCCCGCGCGCCGCATGCGCTATGTCATCCAGGTGGGCGAGGACATCGACCCGACCATCTGGAGCAGCGCGCATCCCCTGCCCGCCGCGGGCCGCAAGATGAATGCCTGGCTGCATGCCTATTTCGAAGCCGAGCTGGCGCGCACCGCGCCGGCCGGCGCTGTCATGAACGAACACGCCACCCGGGACGGTGGCAACGGAGTCAAAGCGGGATGAACCAATTGGAACTTGAGCTCAAGACGCTCGTCATCGAATCGCTGGGTCTGGAAGACATCACCCCCGACGACATCGCGTCCGACGCCCCGCTGTTTGGCGAGGGATTGGGGCTGGATTCGGTCGATGCCCTTGAGCTGGGCCTGGCGCTGCAAAAGCGCTACAGCATCGCCATCGATCCCGAAACGCGCAACATGCGCGAGCATTTCACCAGCATCAGCAGCCTGGCGGACTTTGTCGCCGCGCAGCGCCGCGCTTAACGCAGATGGAGTCCACGATGCATACCCGTGAGGACATCTTCAATACGTTGCGCGATGCGCTGGTCGAGCTGTTCGAGATCGAACCCGAACGCGTTACGCCGCAAGCCAATCTATATACCGATCTGGAAATCGACAGCATCGACGCCATCGACCTGATCGACCACGTGCGCCGCCAGACCGGCCGCAAGTTGGACGCAAACGACTTTCGCACGGTGCGCACCGTCGAGGACGTGGTCCAGGCCATGTGGCAAAAGCAGGCTCCCGACGCATGAGGCGCGGCGTTGCGGCCGGCTTGGCCGTGGCCGGCGTCGCGTATCCCTTTGTGGTGCACGCGACGCTGGGGCGCGTCAGTCCCGCCTGGCTGGCCTTGCCGCTGGCGCTGCTGTGGTTGCTGCGTGGCTTGACCGCGCGCGCCGGGCAACCCGGCGCGCGCTGGCTGCCGGCCGTGGCCGTGACGTTCTGCGTCGTGTTGGCGCTTTGCAATTCCGAAGCATGGCTGCGCTGGTACCCCGTGATGGTCAACGCGATGATGCTTGCCATCTTCGGCGCAAGCCTGCGCGTCGGCCGTCCCGTGGTTGAACAAATCGCCCGCCTGCGTCATCCGAACCTGCCGCCCGAGGGCGTGCGCTACACGCGTAACGTCACGCGTGCATGGTGCCTGTTTTTTGCGGGTAACGGCGCGGCGGCCGCGGCCCTGGCCGCCTGGGCGCCCTGGAGCTGGTGGGTCGCCTACAACGGTGCCATCAGCTATGGCTTGATGGGCCTGCTGATGGCAGGCGAATGGCTGCTGCGTCCGGCAGCCGCGAAGGCGGTTTGAGCCATGCGCTGGACACCGCTAGAACACCTGCTGCTGCCAGACGCAGCCGCCCACGACGTCCTGCTGGCCGACGAGCCGCCATTGACTCGCGCCGCTTTCGCGCAGGCCAGCCTGCGCGCGGCCGGCGCCTTGCAGGCACGCGCGCCACGCCGCGTGGCGCTGTGGTTCGACGACGCCGTGGCGCTGGCCATTGCGCTGTTCGCCTGCTGGCGCGCCAACGTCATCGCCGTCTTGCCCGGCGATGCGCAGCCCGCGACCTGCGCCACGCTGGACGCGGATGTCGACGCCTGGCTGACCGATACCGCCCTGCCCGTGCCGCCGTCGCGCCAATGGCGGCTGGACGGCTTGCAAGACCATGCGCCGCTTGCGCCCGCCGGCCTGGACCCCGCACGCACTCTGGTGCTGTGCACGTCGGGCTCCAGCGGCGCGCCCAAGCCACTGCACAAGCAATGGCGCCAGCTGTCGGCCGAGGTCCACGCCTTGCAGCGACAATGGCCGGAACCGAACGCGCCCGTGCTGGGCAGCGTATCGGCACAACATATGTACGGCCTGCCGTTTCGCGTGCTGTGGCCGCTGTGCGCGGGCCGCTTGATCGACCGCCTTCAGCGCCACTATCCCGAGGAATTGCAGCAAGCCAGCCTGCGCTATCCGTCCTTCACCTGGATAGCCAGCCCGGCCATGTTGCGGCGGCTGGGTCAACGGCTGGACTGGGTGCAACTACGCGGCCGACTGCTGCGTATTCATTCGTCGGGCGGTGCGCTGCCGGTGCAGGTATCCGACGACATTGAACGCGAACTTGGCCTGCGTCCCACCGAAATCTATGGCAGTTCGGAAACCGGTGCCGTTGCGTGGCGCACCGGGGCATCTGACTGGCAAGCCTTGCCCGGCGTTGCGCTCAGCACAGGCGCCGACGGCGCGTTGCGCGTGCAATCGCCCTGGGTCAACGCCGCCGACGAACACACCTCGGATGGCGCCCGGCTGACCGGCAGCGGCTTTGAATTGCTGGGCCGCCTGGACCGCATCGTCAAGATCGAAGAAAAACGGATCTCGTTGCCAATGCTGGAACAGGCGCTGATGCGCCACGGCTATGTGGCCGATGCGCGCGTGGGCATCGCGAGCGGCGCCACGCGCCTGACCGGGCTGGTCGCGCTGTCGAGCGCGGGACTGCATGTGCTGCGCAACCAAGGCCGCAAGACGCTGGTGGACGCGCTACGCACGCATCTGGGCACGGGCTTTGAGTCGCTGGCCATCCCGCGATCGTGGCGGCTTTTCAGGCATTTGCCCACCAATGCGCAGGGCAAGATGCCGCAGGTATTGTTCGACGCGGCGGCGGGTCCGCGCCCGGTGGACCCCCATGTGGTCGAACTGCCCGGCCAACCCGGCAACGAACGCCGCTACACGCTGGATATTCCCTACGACCTGGCGTTTTTCAGCGGGCATTTCCCGACGGTGCCCGTGGTGCCGGGCGTCGCGCAAATCAGTTGGGCGCTGTCGCTGGCGCAGCGCGGTCTGTGCCCCGGCCTGCAATTTGGCGGCATGGAGGCCCTGAAATTCCAGCGCTTGCTGCGCCCCGGGGATCGGGCCGTGATGGCCTTGCGCTGGGACGAGGCGAAACAAAAGCTGTATTTCACCTTGACGGTGGACGACGCGCCCTGCTCGTCGGGCCGCATGATTCAAAGGGATGGCCATGCCGCAACCCCATAAGCTGTGCGCGGTCATCCCGGTTTACAACCATGGCGCCACGGTAGCCGCCGTGCATACGCAGATGGCGGCGCAGGGCTTGCCCTGCGTGCTGGTGGACGATGGTTCCGAGCCGGGCTGCGCGGCCGTGCTGGACACGCTGGCCGCGCAGCCGCGCACGCACCTGGTGCGCCGCGCCGTCAATGGCGGCAAGGGCGCGGCGGTACAGGACGGCCTGCGCGCCGCCGCCGCCTTCGGCTATACCCACGCCTTGCAGGTGGACGCCGATGGCCAGCACGCCTTGCACGACGCCATCGCCATGGCCGAGGCGTCGCGCGCCCACCCGCAAGCCGTGATCTGCGGCGCGCCCGTCTACGGCGACGATGTCCCGCGCAGCCGCCTTTACGGGCGCTGGCTGACCCGCGTTTGGGTCTGGATCAATACGCTGTCGCTGGACATCCCCGACGCCATGTGCGGCTTTCGCATTTATCCATTGGCGTCCGTGCTGCCCGTCATTGACCGCGCCGGCGTGGGCCGCCGCATGGATTTCGACATCGCCATCCTGGTGCGCCTGCATTGGCGCGGTGTGCCAATGGCGTGGCGCCCCACCCGCGTGACCTACCCGGCAGGCGGCGTGTCGCATTTCAAGGGCCTGCGCGACAACGTGCTGATCAGCCGCATGCACGCGCGGCTGTTCTTCGGGATGCTGGGCCGCGCGCCGGCGTTGCTGTGGCGCCGCCTGGCACGCAGGGCGCACCGCCTGGCAGGAAGGGCGCAATCTTGAGCGCCGCCGATTCCCATTGGGCCCACCAGCGCGAGCGCGGCAGCCCCCTATTGATGCGCCTGACGGCCTGGGCCGCGCGTCGGCTGGGCCGCCGCGTGGTCGCGCCCGTGGTGTGGATCGTGGTGCTGTACTTCTACGCATTCGGTGGCCGCGCGCGCCGCGCCATCGCGCAGTACCAGCAGCGGCTATCCGGCACGACAACGCCCGACATGCCCGACATGGCCAACATGCCGCCCTTGCCGCACGTGCCGCTGCCGCGCACCCTGCCCGTCTACCGCCAATACCTGGCCTTCGCCGACGCCATGCTGGACAAGCTGGACGTGTGGCAAGGCAAGATCACGCTGTCGCACCTGGACATCGCCGACCCCGACGGCCTGCATGCGCAAATGGGCACCGGCCGTGGCCAGATCCTGGTGGGCTCGCATCTGGGCAACATCGAAGTGTGCCGCGCGCTGGCCGAACAGTCGGGCGCGCTGCGCCTGAACGTGCTGGTGCACAGCAAGCACGCCGTGCATTTCAACCGTCTGCTGGATGAGGCCGGCGGTGGTTTGCGCATGATCCAGGTCAGCGAACTAGACGCCGCCACCATGCTGGACCTGGCGCAGCGCCTGGATCGCGGGGAATGGCTGGCCATTGCCGGCGACCGCGTGCCGTTGCAGGGCGACCGCACCACGCGGGTCAACTTCCTGGGTGCGCCGGCCGCGCTGCCGCAAGGGCCCTGGCTGCTGGCGGGGCTGCTGCGCTGCCCGGTCAATGTGCTGTTCTGCACGCGCCATGGCGGCCGCTACCGCGTCGCCATGCAACGCCTGTGCGACGGCATCGAATGGACGCGCGCCACGCGCCAGGAACGCATCGCCTACTGGGCGCAACGCTATGCCGACCAACTTGCCGCGCACTGCCGACTGGCGCCGCTGCAATGGTTCAACTTCTACCCTTTCTGGAAAGACGATGCGTAAACGAGGCCTTATCGGCGCACAGGTCGACATCCAGGTCCCCTTCTTCGACGTCGACTCGCTCAATGTCGTGTGGCACGGCCACTACGTGAAGTACCTGGAGCAGGCGCGTTGCGAACTGCTGGACCAACTGGGCCACAACTACGACGCCATGCGCGCCAGCGGCTACGCCTGGCCCGTCATCGATCTGCATTTGCGCTATGCCCAGCCGGCCGAGTTCGGCCAGCGCCTGACGGTCCGCGCCGAGCTGGTGGAATGGGAAAACCGCTTGAAGATCAATTACCTGATCCTGGATACGGCAAGCGGCAAGCGGCTGACGCGCGGCACGTCGGAACAGGTGGCCGTCTGCATCGCAACCCGTGAAATGCAGCTGACCTCGCCACCCGCGTTCGTGGACGCCGTGCGGCGCAAGCTGCATGCCCTGGAGGCGTCCACATGAAGGCGCCTGCTGCCAAGTCGTTTGCACTGGGGCTGAAACACGGCTTGAAACGCGGCCTGACACTCGCACGACATGCGGCGCTGCGGCAGTTGCAGTGGCTCTTGCTGTTGCTGATCGCGCTGCCGTGGACCGCGCACGCTTTCAGCCTGGACGACCTGCAAGCCCAGCTGCGTGCCACGCCGGTCGTGCGTGGCCATTTCATCCAGCAAAAATTCCTGCGCTCGCTGCCGCAGCCCCTGACCAGCCGTGGCGACTTCACGCTGGCAGCCGGCAAAGGGCTGTTGTGGCTGCTGCGCACGCCCATCGCCCAGGACCTGCGCATCGACGCTGGCGGCATATCGCGGCGTGATGAATCCGGGGCCTGGCAGGCGTTGCCGCAACAGACCGGGTCGGACCGCGAGAACCGGCTGTTCCTGTCGGTGCTGGCCGGCGACACCAAAGACCTGCAAGACAACTTCGACCTTGCCCTGACGGGCGACGCCGCGGCATGGCAGCTGATGCTGACGCCGCGGTCCGCTTTGCTGCGCCAGATTTTCGACAACATCCAGATCAACGGCGGCAAGCTGGTCGACCGCATCGAATTGCGCGAATCCCAAGGCGACCGCAGCGTCCTGCAAATGACGGACGCGGTTGCCGCCGACGCCCTGACTTCAGAAGAACAACGTGCGTTTTCCCATTGAGCGCTGGCTGCCCCGGCTGTTCAAGCTGGGTCTGCTACTTGTCCTGTGCGTGGGCGCGTGGCAATGCCGCCATGGCTGGCCGGTGTCGGCCAACCTGATGGAGCTGGTGCCGCACACCCAGGCCGACGCCACGCGGCAATTGGCCGAAGCACGCATCCAGGAACCGCTGTCTCGCCAGTTGCTGGCGCTGGTGGCGGCGCGGCCGGGCGCGGACCCGGTGGCGCCCGCGCGCACCTTGGCCGACCGCCTGCGCGACAGCGGCCTGTTCGCCTCGGTGCAGCTGGAATTGAATGTGGACGTGGCCGCGCTGCGCGCGCAGCTGCTGGCCGGACGCCTGGCCATGCTGCCCCCTGCCGACCGCGACCAACTGGCCGGCGACCCCGCCGCCTACGCCCAACGCCGCGCGCGCGAATTGTCCGACCCGTTTTCGTCGTCGGGACTGGTGCCCGTGGACCAGGACTGGCTGGGGCTGACCCGGCGCGCCGAACAAGCGTTGCGGCCCGGCGGCTCGGTGCAATACGACATGGGCACCGGCACGTTGCAAGCGGAACATGCCGGCCGGCGCTGGGTGCTGGTGCGCGCCGAAACGCGCGCTGACGCGTTCGACACCGACGCGCCGCAGGGCCTGGCGGCCCGCATCGACGAAGCCCGCCAGGCGCTACAGGCCGACGGCGCGGAACTATTGGTCGCCGGCGGCCCGCTGTACGCGGCGGCCGGGCGGGCGCAGGCCGTGGCCGAAAGCTCCTGGATCGGGTCCATCGCCATGGCCGGCATCGTCCTGGTGCTGTTGCTGGCCTTGCGCCGCGCGCGTGCGTTGCTGGCGTTCATCCCGGTGGCGGTGGGCCTGTTGACCGGCGCCGTAGCCTGCGTGGCGGTGTTTGGCTCGATCCATGTGCTGACGCTGGTGATCGGCGCCAGCCTGATCGGCGTGGCGGTGGACTTTCCCATGCACTGGCTGGGCAAAAGCTACGGCATGGCCGACTGGCAGGCATGGCCCGCGCTGCGCCGCGTGTTGCCCGGCCTGACCATCAGCCTGGCGGCCAGCCTGGTCGGCTACGTGGCGCTGGCCTTTACACCGTTTCCTGCCCTGACGCAGACGGCCGTCTTTTCAGCCGCCGGGCTGTTGGGCGCCTACGCGTGCACGGTGTGCCAGCTTCCGGCATGGATGAACGGCTGGCATCCGCGCCCATGGCCGCCGCTGTTGCACGCCGCCGAAGCGGCTTTGCGCTTGCGCGAACGCGTGGCGGGCCGACGCCTGCTGCTGGCGGCGGGCGCGCTGGCGCTGGTGGCCGCTACCGTGGGTGGCGTCAGCCGGCTGGTCATCCAGGACGACCTGCGCCAATGGTTGAGCCTGCCCGCGCCGCTATTGCAACAAGCGCGCCAGATCGGCGAGATCACCGGCTTCACGCCAACCAGCCAGTTCTTTCTTGTGCGCGCGCCCGACGCGGACGAGCTGCTGCGCCGACAAGCGCGGGTGGCCCGCAAGCTGGACGCGCTGGTCCAGCGTGGCGACCTTGCCGGTTACAGCGCGCTTAGCCAACTGGTGTCGCCCGTGCAAGACCAGCTGGCGCTAGGCCGGCAACTGACGGCGCAGGCCGCGCGGCCCGACCCCTGGAAGCCCCTGACCGACCTGGGCATACCGTTTGAGGCCTTGCAGCGCGAACTGAATGCCTTCGCCACCTTGCCTGCGTTGACCATCGACGCCGCGCTGCAAGGCCCGATTGCCGAACGCTGGCGCGGCCAATGGCTGGGCGTGCACGACGGCCAGGCAGCCGGCATGGTCACGCTGCTGGGCCTGCGCAGCGCCGCCGCGCTGGACGGCATCGCGGGCGATTTGCCGGGCGTCGAACTGGTGGACCGCAGCGGCGACTTGAACCGCATGTTCGCCTCAACCCGTATCGAAGCCGCCGAACTCAAGCTGCTGTCCTATGGGGTGGCGGCCGTCTTGCTGCTGCTGACGCTGGGTCGCGCGGCCACCTGGCGCATCCTGGCGGTGCCGCTTGCCGCCACCGCCTGCGCCTTGGCCGCGTTGGGCTATCTGGGCCAGCCCCTGACCCTGTTCAGCCTGTTCGGCCTGCTGTTGGTGTCCGCCATCGGCGTGGACTACGCCATTTTCATGTACGAACGCGTGGCGGGCGCCGCCGCCAGCCTGGTCGGCGTCCTGCTGGGCGCCGTCACCACCTTGCTGTCCTTCGGTCTGCTTGCCGTCAGCCAGACGCCTGCCATTGCGAACTTCGGCATGGCCGTCGCGCTGGGCGTTGCCTTTTCTTTGCTGTGGTCTCCCTGGGTGCGTCCGCCCCAGCGCGGCCGCTCCCATTAGCCCCCCCTACATGGAATCACCCCACATGGAACATCGTGAAGTCGTCGTCATCGGAGCAGGTCCCGCCGGTGCGGTTGCGGCGGCCCTGCTCAAGCGGCAAGGCCATGATGTGCTGATGCTGGAACGCCAGCAATTTCCGCGCTTTTCAATTGGCGAAAGCCTGCTGGCGCACTGCCTGGAATTCGTTGAAGAAGCCGGCATGATGCCTGCCGTCAACGCGGCGGGCTTTCAGGTGAAAAACGGCGCCGCCTTTGCGCGGGGCGACGACTACACCTACTTTGATTTTCGCGACAAGTTCACCGCCGGCCCCGGCACCACCTTCCAGGTGCAGCGCGCGCAGTTCGACAAAGTGCTGGCCGACGATGCCGCGCGCCAGGGCGTGGACGTGCGCTACCTGCAAGAAGTCACGGCCGCGGATTTCAGCGGCGACCAACCGCTGCTGGACGTGCGCGGCGTCGACGGCGCCAGCTACCAGGTCAAGAGCCGCTTCGTGCTGGACGCCAGCGGCTATGGCCGCGTGCTGGCGCGCTTGCTGGATTTGGAACGCCCTTCCTCGATGCCGCCGCGCAAGGCCATCTTCACGCACATCGAAGACCGCATCGACGACCCCGGCTTTGACCGCCAGAAAATCCTGATCAGCGTGCACCCCGAGCAGCCGGGCATCTGGTACTGGCTGATTCCGTTTTCGAACGGCCGCTGCTCGTTCGGCGTGGTTGGGGGGCAGGATCTGTTCGGTGGCCCCGACCAGGACCTGATGTCGACCCTGCGTGAGATGGCCGCTGCCGCGCCGAACCTCAAGTGCGTGCTGGCCAATGCCGTGTGGGACACGCCGGCCAATACCATCGGCGGATATTCCGCCAGCGTCACCCGGCTGTACGGGCCCGGCTACGCGCTGCTGGGCAACGCGGCCGAATTCCTGGACCCGGTGTTTTCATCCGGCGTGACCATCGCGCTACGCTCGTCCAAGTTGGCCACCGACGCCCTGCACCGCCAGCTGGGCGGCGAAGTGGTGGACTGGCAGGCCGATTTTGCCGACCCCTTGATGCTGGGCGTAGAGACCTTCCGCGCCTATGTGCAAGGCTGGTACAGCGGCGAATTCCAGGACGTGGTGTTCCACAAGAATCCGCAGCCCGAAATCCGCCGGATGATCAGCTCGATTCTGGCCGGCTACGCGTGGGACACCGCCAACCCCTTTGTCGCCAGCCCGCAACGCCGCCTGCGCATGCTAAGCGAGCTTTGCCGTGGCGCCGCCACGCAAGCCGAACCCGCCTGAGACCGATGATGCAAGCCGCTTCGCCACGCCCGCCCGTATCCGTGCACACACATGGCGTTTTTGCACGCCTGCCCCTGCCCGTACCCCGCCTTGGCGTGGTGCAGCGCTTGCCCTTGCCCGTGCGCAAGTCGGCCCGGCGCGCGCGGGCCACGGCGGCGTTGCTGGCCGTGCTGATCGGGCTGGCCGGCTGCGCCGGCGCGCCACCCTTGCCCGCCCGCGACGCCGGCTTTGCCGTGCCGCGCCAGCTGCACGTCGTGCAGGTGGCCGCCGACCAGCCCAGCGTGGACACGATGCTGGTGGTGCAGCGCGAAGGAGCGGCGCTGCGCTGGTCGCTGTTCGACCCGATGGGCGTGCCGCAAGCGCGGCAGATGCTGGAGGGCGGCCACTGGCGCAACGACGGATTCATGCGGCCCAACGCCCAGGCGCGCGATCTGTTTGCCGCGCTGATGTTCGCGTGGACGCCGCAGGCCCAGCTGGACGCCGCTTATGGCACGGGCGCATGGCGCGCGCGGCAGCAAGACGACGGCACGGCGGTACGCAGCCTGCTGGATCGCGGCGCGGTGCGCTGGACGGTGCGTTGGGCGCAGCCCTCGCAGCCCGACGTTTTTTCGATTACCGGCGCCGATGGCGTCACCTGGCGCGTCGCGCCGCTCAAGGAACTGCCGTGAACACTTGGCTAGGCACCCCCGGCATCGTCTGCGCGTTGGGCGCAGGCGTGAACGCCGTCGCCCAAGCCGCCTTCGATGGCGACACGCGCGGCATGCGCGCACAGGCCGGCTGGGTCCACGACCGCAGCCTGACGCTGGGCGCTTATGTCGGCCCCTTGCCGGCGTTTCCTGGCACCGCCGCCGACACTCGAGCCCACACCGCCGCCAACACAGCTGGCGACATCCCACCTGGCACCTCGGCCGCCGCCCCGCGCGACATGCTTGCCAAGGCCAACGCTGGCTCCTCAGACGCCCCGCCCGGCGACATCCTGGCCATGGCCGCGGCCACCCCCTTGCCCGACCATCTGCACAGCCGCAACAACCGCTTGCTGCTGGCCTGCGCCGAACAGATCGCCCCGCAATTGCGGCGCGCCATCGCCCGCCACGGACCCGGCCGCATCGCGGTGGTGCTGGGCACCAGCACGTCGGGCGTCAACGACAACGCGCCCGCCTTCCGCACCTTGGCGGCGCAAGGCGCCTGGCCCGCCGACTACGACTATCGCCGTCAGGCCCTGTCCTCGCCCGCTGCGTTCCTGGCGGCGCATCTGGGCCTGACCGGGCCGGCTTACACGCTGTCGACCGCCTGCACTTCCAGCGCCCGCGCGCTGCTGTCCGCGCGCCGACTGCTGAGCCTGGGCCTTTGCGACGCGGTGGTGTGCGGCGGCGCGGACACGCTTTGCCGCCTGACGATCAATGGCTTCGCCACGCTGGAAGCGGTGGACGACGCGCTTTGCCAGCCGTTCTCGGTCAACCGCCGTGGCATCAATATCGGCGAAGCCGGCGTGCTGTTCGTGATGCAGCGCGACGCCGATGACGCCAACGCCGTGGCGCTGCTGGGCGGCGGTGCCAGCTCGGACGCCTGGCATATGTCGGCGCCCGAGCCGTCGGGCGCGGGCGCGCGCCAGGCCATGCTGGCCGCCTTGCAGGCCGCGCGGCTGGCGCCTGCCGACATCGGCTGGGTCAACCTGCACGGCACCGGCACTCCGCACAACGACGCGATGGAAAGCCACGCCATGCATGCCGTGTTTCCCGAAGGCGTGCCCTGCGCGTCCACCAAGGCGTTGACCGGCCACACGCTGGGCGCGGCCGGCGCCATGGAAGCCGCGCTGGCCTGGATCACGCTGTCCGCCATGAATCCCGACGGCCGGCTCATGCCCCACACCTGGGATGGCCAGGCCGACCCGGCGCTGCCCGCGTTGAATTTCAGCACCGGACAAGATCGCTATGCGCCGGGCCGCCCCCGTATCGCAATGAGCAATTCCTTTGCGTTTGGCGGCAACAACGCCAGCCTGATCCTGGGAGCCCGCCCATGAAAGCCTGCCCGTGGCCCGTTGCCGCCCTATTGCCGCATGCCGGCAACATGATCCTGATCGACGCGGTGCAAGGCTATGACGCCGACAGTCTCACCGCCCGCACCGTCATCAAACCCGGCCCGTACTCGCTGCCGGACGGCTCGTTGCCGCCCTGGCTAGGCATGGAGCTGATGGCGCAAGCGGTGGGCGCCTGGGCCGGTTGCCAGGCGCGCGAAGCCGACGCCCCGGTCAAGCTGGGATTCCTGCTTGGCACCCGGCGCTATGACTGCCACGCGGACACCCTGCCCGCCGGCGCGGCCCTGACCATCCATGTCCAACGCGGCTTGATCGATGCCAGCGGCATGAGCGTCTTCGATTGCGAGCTGCGCGACGAATCCCGCCTGCTGGCCCACGCCCGGCTGAACGTCTATCAGCCCAAGGACCCCGACGAATTTACCCAGGAAGCTTCCCTGACATGAACGCAGCCCCCATTCTTGTAACCGGATCAAGCCGTGGCATCGGCCGCGCCATTGCCTTGGCACTGGCCGACGCCGGCCACGATCTTGTCCTGCACTGCCGCCAGCAACGCGAACAGGCCGAGGCCGTGCAGGCAGAGGTCATCGCGCGCGGCCGCCAGGCGCGCGTGCTGCAATTCGACGTGTCCGACCGTGCACAGTGCGCGGCCGTGCTGCAAGCGGACGTAGAAGCGCACGGCGCGTATTACGGCGTGGTGCTCAACGCCGGGCTGACACGCGACGGCGCCTTCCCGGCCTTGACGGCCGACGACTGGGACCAGGTGATGCGCACCAACCTGGACGGCTTCTACAACGTGCTGAGCCCGCTGGCCATGCCAATGATCCGGCGCCGCGCGCCGGGCCGCGTGGTCTGCATGGCGTCGGTGTCCGGGCTGGTGGGCAACCGTGGCCAGGTCAACTACAGCGCGTCCAAGGCGGGGCTGATCGGGGCGGCCAAAGCGCTGGCCGTTGAACTGGCCAAGCGCCAGATCACCGTGAACTGCGTGGCGCCGGGCCTGATCGATACCGACATGATCGACGAGCACGTGCCCGTGGAAGAAATTCTGAAAGCGGTGCCGGCCCAGCGCATGGGCAAGCCCGAAGAGGTGGCCGCCACGGTGGCCTTCCTGATGTCGCCGGGCGCCGCCTACATCACGCGCCAGGTCATCGCCGTCAACGGAGGGTTGTGCTGATGAAACGGGTTGTGGTCACCGGCATGGCCGGCATCAGCGCGCTGGGTTCGGACTGGGCCAGCGTGCAACAAGCATTCGAATCGGGCCGCAGCGCCATCCGCGCCATGCCGGATTGGGCGCGCTTTGCCGAACTGAACACGCGGCTGGCCGGGCCCGTGGAAGACTTCAAGGTGCCCTCGCACTGGACGCGCAAGCAATTGCGCAGCATGGGCCGCGTGTCGCAACTGGCCGTGCGCGCCGCCGAGCTGGCGCTGGCCGATGCGTCGTTGCTGGGCGAGCCCAGCATCACCGATGGCCGCATGGGCGTGGCGTGCGGGTCGTCGGTGGGCAGCACCGCCGAGATCCGCGCGTTCGGCAACATGCTGCTGAACGGCGTCACCGACGACCTGAACGCCAATTCCTATGTGCGCATGATGCCGCACACCACGGCGGCCAACGTGGGCATCTTCTTCGAGCTGAAGGGCCGCATCATTCCGACCTCCAGCGCCTGCACCTCGGGCAGCCAGGGCATCGGCTACGCCTACGAGGCCATCCGCTATGGCCGCCAGGACATGATGCTGGCCGGCGGCGCGGAAGAACTGTGCGCCAGCGAAGCGCTGGTGTTTGACGCGCTGTATGCCACCAGCCAGCAGAACGACACGCCGGAACTGACGCCGCGCCCTTACGACCGCGACCGCGACGGCCTGGTCATCGGCGAAGGCAGCGGCATGCTGGTGCTGGAATCGCTGGACCATGCACTGGCGCGCGGGGCGTACATCCATGCGGAAGTGGTGGGATTCGGCAGCAACTCGGACGGCACGCATATCACGCGGCCCGAGGCGGCCACCATGCGCGTCGCCATGCAGATGGCGCTGGCGGACGCCGGCCTGCCGCCGGAAGCCATCGGCTACGTGAACGGCCACGGCACCGCGACCGAACAAGGCGATATCGCCGAAACGCAGGCCACGCACGCGCTGTTTGGCGCGCGCATGCCGATCAGCACGCAGAAAAGCTATCTGGGCCACACGCTGGGCGCCTGCGGCGTGCTGGAGTCGTGGTTCAGCATCGAGATGTTGAACCGCGACTGGTACGCGCCCACGCTGAATCTACGCAACATCGATCCGCGTTGCGGCGACCTGGACTATCTGCAAGGCGAAGGCCGCCGCATGAGCAATGAATACGTCATGAACAATAACTTCGCGTTCGGCGGCATCAACACCTCACTGATTTTCCGGCGCTGGTCCTGAGCCGCGTCGGGCGTTGCCGGCCTGGCCTTGCCGGGTCGGCATTGACCTGTTCCATCCATTCGCCTTTTTTCACCGACTTTTCACCTTCTTTTCGCCTTCTTTCTGCCTTCTTCCCAACTTTCATTCTCGGAAAACGCACTTCATGAAGATCACCCACAAGCTCTTTGGCGCTCTGTCCCTGTCGCTGGCCTGCTCGACCCAGGTACTGGCCGCCGACCGCACCGTCTTCCTGCCCCTGCAACCGGCCATCGACGCCGCCCTGGCCGCCGGCAAGATCGACGGCAGCGTCAAGTTCTACCTGGCGGGCACGGGTCCGAAGGGCCAGGTGCTGGAAGCCAACGTGGTCACCAACCGCAAGACCAACGCGTTTGCCAAGAAAGACCCGGAAGCGTGCCTGTGGGCGGCGCAATCGGCGGTGATCTCGCTGCATGAAGCCGCCAAGAAGGCCGGCGCGAATGCCGTGACGAACATCGTCAGCTACTATCGCAAAAACGAAACCAGCAGCAAGACCGACTACGAATGCCACGCGGGCGCCGTGGTGGCCGGCGTGGCGCTGCGCGGGGATCTGGCCCGCGTGAAGTAAGCCGGGCCGAAGCCGGCCCGACGCCGGCTAGATGCTGGCCCGATCCGGGTCCGCCCGATTTACACTTGCGAATTGCCGCAACACCACCCAAAAGGTTCACATATGAGCACTGCTACGCTCAAGACCCGCCTGTCCGATGCCGTCAAGGACGCCATGCGCGCCAAGGCTTCCGAACGCCTGACGACCCTGCGTTTCCTGCTGGCCGCCGTCAAGCAAAAGGAAGTGGACGAACGCCGCGACCTGAACGACGCCGAAATCACCGCCATCATCGAAAAGCAGGTCAAGCAGCGGCGCGAATCCATCGCCGCCTTCGAACAAGCCGGGCGCACGGAAACCGCCGAACAGGAAAAGGCCGAATTGCTGGTGCTGCAAGAGTTCTTGCCGCAGGCCGCAAGCCCTGAAGAAGTGGCCGCCGCCATCGACGCCGCGCTGGCCGAAGTGGCCGCACAAGGCGTGACGGGCGCGCCCGCCATGGGCAAGGTCATGGCGCTGCTCAAGCAGGCGCTGGCCGGCCGCGCCGACATGACGGCGTTGTCGCAACAGGTCAAGGCCCGGCTGGCCTGACCCGGCGCCGGGCAGTTAAAACGTGCCGCCGAACAAATCGGGCTGGCGCGACTGCTCGGCGGGATCGGCAAAATTGCTCATCCCGACTCCTGCCAGCCGGTACAACGTTTCCGGCGGCAGTTCCACCCGTTCGCACAACAGCCTGGCCAACGCCGCCAGTTCGGCCGCCGACCCCGGCGGATTCAAGCTGGTCTGGCTGCGCGTCAGGATGCGAAACCGGTCGGTCTTCAACTTCAGGACCACCGTGCGCCCCAGCGCGCCTTTCTTTAACGCCTGGTCCCACACCTTGCCCGCCATGCGGTCGATGGCATCGCCTAACGCGTCCAGCCGGATATCTTCCGAAAACGTGGTCTCGGCCGACACCTGCTGCAAGGGCTGGTCGGTTTGCACTTCGCGATCGTCGATACCGCGCGCCAGCTCGTACAGGCGGCGCCCGTAGCGCCCGAAATAGTGGGCCAGTTCTTCCAGGCTGTGCGTGGCCAGGTCGCCCACTGTGTGGATGCCCAACTGCTCCAGCCGCGCCTGCGTCACCTTGCCCACTCCCGGCACTTTGCGCACTGGCAGCGGTTGCAGAAATTCCAGCACCTTCGTGGGCCGGATGACGAACTGCCCGTCGGGCTTGTTCCAGTCAGAGGCAATCTTGGCCAGGAATTTGTTGGGCGCGATGCCGGCCGACGCGGTCAGGCCGGTTTCTTCGCGGATCTGATGGCGGATGACCTGAGCCACTTCGGTCGCCGAGGGCAGCCCGCCTTTGTTATGCGTCACGTCCAGATAGGCTTCGTCCAGCGACAGCGGTTCGATCAAGTCGGTATGGCGGCCGAATATCTGCCGGATCTGGCGCGACACCTCGCGATAGCGGTTGAAGTCCGGCGGCACGTAGATGGCTTGCGGGCACAGGCGTTCGGCGCGGATGGCGGACATGGCCGAATGAACGCCGAAGCGCCGCGCCTCGTAGGACGCCGCGCAGACGACCGAGCGCGGCCCGGTCCAGGCCACCACCACGGGCTTGCCGCGCAGGTCGGGATTGTCGCGCTGCTCCACGGACGCGTAGAACGCGTCCATGTCCACATGCACGATCTTGCGCAAGAGTTCAGACATTCCAGTGAAGACGATGCGCCCGTCGCCGTTGCACGCTGGCGGGCACTGCAAAAAAATATATTATGACCGGCTCTATCCGCTTACCCATCTTGCCTACGCTCATGACCGCCTCTGCCTCTGCATCCACTGACTATTTCGGCCTGACGATACCCTTCATGCACTTCATCGGGCTGGTGCCCGAGAGCGTTGCGCCGGGATTCGCCCGCACCACCCTGCCGTGGCGCCAGGACCTGACCAACAGCCGGGGCGACGTGCACGGCGGCACGCTGATGAGCGTGCTGGACTTCACCCTCAGCGCGGCGGCACGCGGGTCCGCCGATGCCACCGAAGGCATGGCCACCATCGACATGAACACCACGTTCCTGTCTCCCGGCACGGGCGACCTGGTCATTGAAGCGCGCTGCCTGCGCCGGGGCGCGTCCATCGCCTTCTGTGAAGGCGACATCCGACGCGCCGACGGCGAACTGGTGGCGCGCGCCACGGCAACCTTCAAGATCATCCGCCGCCGCCCGGGCGGCGATTGAACGGCGCCGCCCTTGGGGTGTGACGCGCGCCGCAAGTTGCACAGGTCGCGCGCGGCGCAAGTTGCACAGGTCGCGCGCGACGTCTGAGTCGGGCAGGTCGCGCGACGGCGCTCAGTTGGGCAGGTCGCGCGACGGCTTGACGGGCGGGCGCGGGTCCAGCGGCATGTAGGTGCTGCACGACGTGATGCTGTAGTAGATGGCGTCCTGCATGGCACGCATCGCGGCGGCGTCCCAGGTGCCCTTGCCCCACATCACGATCTTCACGTCGGTGCTTGCCGGGCCATTGGCCTTGAGGTCCACGCGTGACATTTCGTTGTCGGTATACGGGGCCAGCACGCGCACCACGCCCGACTGCGCCGCCTCGTTCAGGTCGGACACCACGCGATAGGCGTTGTCGGTGCTGCGCAGGCAGTTGTTCGACTGCCGGATCACGGTGGCGTAGGCGTCCTTGAACGCGACCGGCGCCTTGAATTCGCTGTGCGGGGATGCGCTGTCCTGCGAGATGCCCAGCGAGCAACCCGCCAGGCCCAGCGCCAGCGCCGATGCCGCGACCAGATTCCTGTACATGTAATTCTCCAGATGAATTGCCGCGATTATCCCGCAAACGGCACGGCGGCATAAGTGGGGTCGGTTCGACACCGCCCGCGCGACTATGGCATTATCGACCGCATTGAAATCGCGGAGGTCCTGCCTTGTTTTCCTTCATGACGCGCACCATTCTGGCCGCCAGTATCGTCGGCACCACGCTGGGCGCCTGCGCCACCCAGCCCCCGCCCCGCGCCTATCCCCTGAAGGACTTTTTCCGCAACCCGGAACGCGGCTTCTTCCGCCTGGCCGACGACGGCCGCACCCTGGCCTTCATGCAGCCCACCAGCGTGGACGGCAACCCGGCCCGCATGAATATTTACGTGCAGCCGCTGCAAGGCAGCCAGCTGGTGGGCGAACCCCGCCAACTGACCAGCGAAACCGCGCGCGATATCTCCAACTACTTCTGGAAGGGCGCCGACGTGGTGCTCTATCAGAAGGACTTTGGCGGCGACGAGAACTTCCACGTACTGGCCGTCAACGCCAAGACGGGCAAGATCACCGACCTGACGCCCTATGAAGGCGCGCGCGCCAGCATTGAAGACGATCTTGAAGACGACCCCGACCACGTCCTGATCAGCCATAACCAACGCAACCCCGAGGTCTTTGACGTCTACCGCGTCAACGTCCACACCGGCGCGGCCGTGCTGGTGGCGCAGAACCCGGGCAACATCGTGGGCTGGCAGACCGACCATGCGGGCAAGGTGCGCGCCGCCGTCACCAGCGACGGCCTGAACACCACCCTGCTCTACCGCGACAACGAAGCGTCCGACTTCCGCCCGCTGATCACCACCGACTACCGCACCAACGTCAGCCCGTCGTTCTTCACGTTCGACGACAAGAAGATCTACGCCCTGAGCAACCGTGGCCGCGACAAGCTGTCGCTGGTGGTCATCGACCCGGCGCAACCGGATGTCGAAGAAGAAATCTTCACGCCCGACACCGTCGACCTGGACGGCGCGGGCTACTCGCGCAAGCGCCGCGTGCTGACGCTGGCCGCCTACCAGACCGACAAGCCGCAATACAAGTTCTTCGACGCGCAGTCCGAAGCGCTGTTCAAGAAACTGTCCGACAAGCTCAAGGGCTATGACATCGCCCTGCAAGGGTCCAACCGCGACGAAACCGTGTTCATCGTGGCGGCCTACAACGACCGCACGCCGGGCTCGCGCTACTTGTACGACGCCAACACCGACACGCTGACCAAGCTGGCCGACATCAACCCGGCCATTCCGGAAGCGGACATGTCGCAAGTGCGGCCCATCAGCTACCAAAGCCGCGACGGCCTGACCATCCACGGCTACCTGACGCTGCCCGCGGGCCGCGATCCCAAGAACCTGCCTTGCATCGTCAACCCGCACGGCGGGCCGTGGGCACGCGACGGCTGGGGCTACAACCCCGAAACCCAATTCCTGGCCAACCGCGGTTTCTGCGTGCTGCAAATGAACTTCCGTGGCTCGACGGGTTATGGCCGCGCGTTCTGGGAAGCCGGCTTCGGGCAATGGGGCCTGAAAATGCAGGACGACATCACCGATGGCGTTCAGTGGCTGGTCAAGCAAGGCATCGCCGACCCCAAGCGCATCGGCATCTATGGCGCCAGCTACGGCGGCTACGCCACGCTGGCCGGCGTGACGTTCACGCCGGACCTGTACGCGGCGGCCGTGGACTACGTGGGCGTGTCCAATCTGTTCACGTTCATGAAGTCCATTCCGCCGTACTGGAAGCCCATGCTGGACAAGATGCAGGACATGGTCGGCCACCCCGAACGCGATAAGGACCGGCTGGCCGCGACCTCGCCCGCGCTGCACGCGGACAAGATCAAGACGCCGCTGTTCGTTGCACAAGGCGCCAAGGACCCGCGCGTGGCCAAAGACGAAAGCGACCAGATGGTGGCGGCGTTGAAGGCGCGCGGGGTTGAAGTGGAATACATGGTCAAGGACAACGAAGGCCACGGTTTCCACAACGACGAGAACAAGTTCGAGTTCTACGAAGCGATGGAAAAGTTCCTGACGGAACACCTCAAGCCTTAGTTCCCCGCGCCTTCATGAGTCACCAGCGGCGCGTTCGCCGCTGGCGCCATGCCGGCCAGCCCGGCCACGTGCACGCGGCCCGCGCCGCGCGCGCCAAACGCCATTTCCACCCGGTCGCGCCCTTGCTCCTTGGCGCGGTATAGCGCCACGTCGGCGCGCGCCAGGATCACATCGGCGCTATCGCCGGGCTGGTACGTGGCCAGACCACCGCTGGCGGTCATGGGCACTTCCACCCCTTGCAGGTAAAGCGGCGTATCGCGCAGTGCATCGCAGACGCGCTGCGCGTGCACCAGCGCCCGCGCCGGGTCGCAGTCCACCATCAACAGCACGAACTCCTCGCCGCCCAGGCGGCCGAAGCGGTCGGCGCCGCGCACGGCGTGCTGCGCGACCTTGGCGAAATGGCGCAGCGCGGTGTCGCCCGCCGCATGGCCGTAGCGGTCGTTGATGGATTTGAAATGGTCGATGTCCAGCACCAGCACGGCCAGCGGACCGCCCGAGCGGCTACAGCGCTGCAACTCGCGTTCCAGTTCATCCAGGATGCTGCGGCGGGAATAGGCGTGCGTCAGGCTGTCGAACGTCAGGGCCGCCTGCATCTGCTCGGATAGCCACGTCTGCACCAGCAGCAGCAACGCCAGGAACAGCGCCGGCACCGTCACCGAACCGCACACAATGAAGAACAGCCCCCAGGATGACGGTTCAAGCAAGGACACGGGCTTCACGAAACCGAACCCATAGACCACCACCCGCGTTGCGTGCAGCGCCGCCAGCCCGAATATGGCCAGCATCAGATACAGCATCACGCCAGGAGTGCGGATCTTTGCGCGCTGCTGGTAGATGACCCGCCCGGTCAGCAGCGCGCTGATGCAGGTAAAGCCGGAATTGAGCAGCATGCGTTCTGGCAGGTGGTCCGCGCCATACAGCAGCAGCGCAAAGGCCAGCACACCCGCCGCCGTGACGCCGGACGTGCGCGCGATATGCGGCCGCAGCCCGAAGAACTGGCGCACGCCCACATACACCAGGCTGATTGCGCATACCCAAGCCGCGTTCGACGCCATGATGTAGGCGCCCGGCGGCACAAGCTTGGCGGCGGCGAAGGCCAGCAGCGCCAGCACGGCCAGCGTGTTGGCGGCGATGAACGCACGCACGCCCTTGACCCCGCGCGACTGGAACGGCAGCAACAGCGGTAGCGCCAAGGCCGTGGCCAGCGCCCACATCAGGAAGAACAAAGAAGTCGTCATGGTTTTTTGCCGGCCGCGCCTTGGGAACAAATGCCGTCGGTTCAGACCTGCCGTTGCACTGGGTTCATGGATGGATACGCGTTACACGTCAGCATGCTTGATGCTTTTTGTTACCAGAAGGACGAAAAGCCGCCGCCCCGCGTGACGGCGATCCGCCGAAGCGAGGGCGCGACGTTGTCCTGAACCTTTACCTCCCGCGCCAAGACGATAGCGCGGCATGTCCAGAAGAATACGCCAAGCCAGGAGCGCCCGGTTCACCCGTTTGCAGTATTTGACAGTTAAACCTTTCAGGTAACTGACAATCGAAAGGAACGAAGGGCAAACCCTAGATTAATTATTGTGGTTCGCCCCCGCCAGTCGGCCAAAAGCACTACCCCGTCGTCCGAAGAGCCGTGCTGGTTTGGCGTAGGGAATCAACGCGGGACTGCATCAGCGCGGCTTTTCCACGTTAGGCAGCAAGATTGCCACCACGCCCAACAGCGGCAGATACGCGCACACCTGGTACACATAGCCGATGCTGGTGGCGTCGGCCAGCTTGCCCAGCGCGGCCGCCCCCACCCCGCCCATGCCGAAGGCAAAGCCGAAGAACAGCCCGGCAATCATGCCGACCTTGCCCGGCACCAATTCCTGCGCGTAGACGACGATGGCCGAAAACGCCGACGCCAGCACCATGCCGATCACCACCACCAGCGCCGCCGTCCAGAACAGATTGGCGTGGGGCAGCAGCAAGGTGAAGGGCGCTACGCCCAGGA